>JAZQPB010000031.1:0-3413 GCA_045628165.1 Bacteroidales bacterium
AGCTGAAACGCCATCAGCTGCACGCCATATATAATTGGGCTGGTGGTAGTGCGATGGGCTGTACAGGTTGGCTCCAGAGGTGTATCCGTAAAGGCTGCGCGCCATGGATGCGTATGCGCCGCAGAGCTGCCAGAGCGAGGCTTCGCATCCGCCGAGTATCAGCGAGAGTCCGTAGTGCTCGGCCGGCTTGTCCACCGATGTGATGCCCAGCTTGTGGAGTATGTTTATGAATTTCTGTCCCGAGTACTGCTGGAGCATTTTTACGGCCGGCACGTTCAGCGATCTTGCCAAAGCCTTGGATGCGGGCACGGCGCCGTCGTATGTGGGGCGGTAGTTTTTGGGCATGTAGCCCGATATCTGTGTGGGGATGTCGGGCACCAGTGTGTTGGGCAGCAGTTGTCCCTCGCTCAGCATGGCGCAGTAGAGGAACGGCTTAAGGATGCTGCCGGTGCTGCGCGGTGCCTGTATTATGTCTACGTCGTTGGCGTCGGGGGCGGCCTTGCCGGGCATGGGGTCGGTGTTGCCTATGTATGCCACCACGTTGCCGCTGCGTATCTCCATTATCAGTATTGCGGCGTTCTGTATTCCGTTGGCTCTCAGCTCGCTGATGTGGTGCGATAGTATGTTTTGCGCCTTCAGCTGGGTCTGTAGGTCTATGGTGGTGCGTATGGCGTGGGTATGTCCGCGCATCTCGCGCGAGGCTCTGGCCAGCAGGTGAGGGGCTGTCTGCGGATATGGCCTGGGCGCCTCGGGCAGCGGCTCCGATTGCGATAGCTGGCAGGTTTCAGCTGATATCACTCCATTCTCCATGAGCCTCTGCAGCAGCTGGTTGCGTTTCAGCATCAGGGCGTTGCGGTTTCGTGATAGGTGTATGAGCGTGGGGTTGTTGGGCAGCACTGCGAGTGTGGCGCTCTCGGCCCACGATAGGGTGTGTGCCGGGCGTCCGAAGTATCTCTGGGCTGCGGTCTCCAGGCCCACGGTGTTGCCGCCGAACGGGGCGTGGCTGGCGTACATCATCAGTATCTCGTCTTTGGAGTAGCGGCATTCGAGCCTGAGAGCCTGCCACATCTCGCTTATCTTGGCGGCCAGTGTCCTCGGCCTCGGGTTGGCCAGCCTTACGGTCTGCATGGTGATGGTGCTGCCTCCGCTCACTGTTCTCATGTGCCTGATATCCAGATACAGGGCGCGCATCAGGGCCAGCAGGTCTATTCCGTGGTGGGAGTAGAACCGCTTGTCCTCGTAGGCGGTTATGCACTGCCTGAACTTGTATGGCACGCTGTCGGCCTGCGGAAATCTCCACTGCCCGTCGGCGGCTATGTGGGCTCCGAGTATGGCTCCGGAGCTGTCGGTTATTACCGCGGAGTAGGGCGCGCTGAAGGGGTATTGCGGCCTTGCAAAAAAAATGGCCGCCGCAATCACGGCGATTGCAACGGCGCATCTTCTTATCCTGTAGTACATTGTATACTAATTGAAAATCACTGTCTTGTTCTTGAAGGCGAGGATCTTGTGCTCTATGTGTTTCTGCACGGCTGTAGATAATACAATCTTCTCGAGGTCCTTTCCCTTGTTTACGAGGTCGTCCACGGTGTCCTTGTGCGAAATCCTGGTTACATCCTGCTCAATGATTGGGCCCGCGTCGAGGTCGGCGGTCACATAGTGTGATGTGGCGCCTATCAGTTTTACGCCGCGCGCGTATGCGGCATGATAAGGCTTGGCGCCCACAAAAGCCGGCAGAAACGAGTGGTGGATGTTTATTATGTTGTTGGGGTACTGTGCAATCATGTCCTCGCTGATAATCTGCATGTAGCGGGCCAGCACAATGAAGTCGATGTCGTTTTCCTTGAGCAGTGCCATCTCGCGCGCCTCCATCTCGGCCTTGTTCTCCTTGGTAATCTCGAAAACGTGGAAAGGTATTCCGAACCTCTCGGCGGCCGGGCGCAGCATCTCGTGGTTGCTTATTATCAGCGGAATCTCCACATTCCACTCGCCGGCGGTGTAGCGTGCCAGTATATCGTACAGGCAGTGCGACAGCTTGCTTACGAATAGGGCCATCCTCGGCTTTCTGTCGGTGAAAAACAGCTTGAACTGCATCTGGTGCTTCTGGGCGTACAGGGTCTCGAAATATTCTTGTATTTTCTCGGGAGCTATCAGGAATTTGTCGAGAGTCCACTCCATTCTCATGAAGAAAATGCCCTCTGTGTGGTCCACGTACTGATCGAGATACGTGATGTTTCCGTTGTTGTATGTGATGAAGTTTGTGAGCTCTGCAATGAGTCCCGGCTTGTCGGGGCACGATAGCAAAAGAATCGCTGTGTTCATTTTCTGGTATATATTATATAGTGTATTTTTAGTTTTTTTATCAGCTGATGGCAATATTTATTATATCAGCTGATAGCGTGGAATCCTGTGAGAATCCAGCCGCAAAGTTAATCAAATTTTTTGATAAATGACGATTATTTGCGAATTTACCTAAACTTAACACAAAAAAGTTGTGCAAATATTTGTTAATATGATGTATAATCCCTACTTTTGCAACCGGATATAGTTTAGCAGTCCGTGGCGTCGGGTGAGATGCCGGCGGGCTTCAATAAATAAAGTCTAACCAATTAATTATTAAAAACAATTTATTTTTAAATGACACCAAAAAAGAACAATCAGGGATTCGACGAGGAAATCGATGAACTGAAGAACGAGAAGCCAGCAGAGAATGCTGACAATCAGAACGATGCTGAAGAGGACATCCTCAGCACCAAGACTTCTTACAAGAACAATGTCTCAACAATGGATTTCGACTGGGACAACGTATCTAACAAGAAGGGCACAAACTATGCGGCAGACGTACGCAAGCAGCTCGAATCAGACTATGACAAGACTCTCTCTACAATTGCAGAGAATCAGGTAGTGGACGGCAAGGTAATCGCAAAGAACGCTCGTGAGGTTGTTGTATCTGTAGGATACAAGAGCGAGGGTATCATCCCTATGAACGAGTTCCGCTACAACCCAGACCTCGCAGTAGGCGACACAGTAGAGGTATACGTAGAGAACCAGGAGGACAAGAACGGATCTCTCGTACTCTCTCACAAGAAGGCCCGCGCTCTCAAGTCATGGGACCGCGTAAACGAGGCTCTC
Source organism: Bacteroidales bacterium (assembly GCA_045628165.1). Classification (GTDB taxonomy): domain Bacteria; phylum Bacteroidota; class Bacteroidia; order Bacteroidales; family UBA3824; genus UBA3824. The sequence goes on from JAZQPB010000031.1 coordinate 3,130, forward strand.
GAGAAGGACGAAATCATCAAGGGCTACATCAAGTGCCGCACAAAGGGCGGTATGATCGTGGACGTATTCGGCATCGAGGCATTCCTCCCAGGTTCACAGATCGATGTAAAGCCTATCAGAGATTACGATATTTACGTAGGCAAGACAATGGAGTTCAAGGTTGTTAAGATCAACCACGAGTTCAAGAACGTTGTAGTATCACACAAGGCTCTCATCGAGGCCGAGCTCGAGCAGCAGAAGAAGGACATCATCTCTAAGCTCGAGAAGGGTCAGATCCTTGAGGG
>JAZQPB010000032.1:0-31086 GCA_045628165.1 Bacteroidales bacterium
CCCACGTCGATGCCCACGTGGCATACGATGCCGAGGAATCCGAGCAGCACCACTGGCTTGCCGAGCAGCTTGATACAGTCCATAAAGCCTGATGCTTTGCCCTCGATGGGTTTCTCCTCGATATGAGTGCTCCAGAGTACCACTGTGGCCACCACGCTAATGATGAAGTAGATGGCGAAGAGCACTCTCCAATCCAATCCGAAGGTTGGGATGGCTGCTGTGGCGCCCCACATGGCCAGGTATGGCGCCAAGAACGATGCTATGGCCTTAATGAACTGTCCGAAGGTGAGGGTAGAGGCCAGGTTGCCGCCGCCCATCACTGTGGTTACCAATGGATTGAGCGATGTCTGCATTATGGCGTTGCCGATGCCGAGCAGCGAGAATGCCACCAGCATTATGCCGAAGTTCTCACCGAAGATGGGGAGCATCAGCGATAGCGCCGTTACAGCCAATGAGAGAAGCACTGTCTTCTTGCGGCCTATCTTGTTCATGAGCATTCCGGTGGGTACGCTGAACAGCAGGAACCAGAAGAATACCAATGATGGGAAGATGTTGGCCACCGAGTCGGTGAGCTGGAGGTCTTCCTTTACGTAGTTGCTCGCTATTCCCACAAGGTCCACAAAACCCATGGCGAAAAAGCACAGCATCACAGAGAATATTGCGGTTTTCTTTGTATTCATATTCTTATCGTTTTTTTTCCGCAGGCTCGCAAGCTTCGCCAGCGGTTATGCATTGCGACGCCTCTCCGAGGCTTGGATTGGCGTCAACCTTGCATTAGTTTATAATCAATTATTTAACGTCAGTTAGATGAATTATTATTATTTTCGCCTACGGCGTTATTACAAAACATAAATTATCACGAATTAACATAAATTGGTCAAAAATTTTTCTCTTCATGAGTAATTTATGAAAAATTCGTGTCAATTTATGATAATTTATGTAAAAAAAATTCATCGAACTCGATTATTTAGAGATTCTGATATCGGTGAACTTCGATTTGGGGAAAACGAGGTTGGTGAGTACCACCTCACCGTTGTTGCCGAACACTTCCACGGAGCTGTTGTCGATGAATATGCGTATCGATGTGATCTTCTTGTGGAGGGGCGCTACGGTGTTTACGTTGAAGTCCTTGCTGAAATCGGTGATTCCGCTCTTGCTGCGGTCGAATGTCAGCGTCATGGCCTTCTCGTCGTAAATTATGGTGGCCTCGTCACCCTCTGGGTTGCTGAGAGTTATGGTCTTGCTGCCCTTTATCTTTATCACCTTGTCGAGACCGGCGTTGTCGTACTCTGGGGCCGGACGGCTTCCGAGATATATCTTTCCGTCGGTGCCCTTGTAGAGGAATGGGTCGCGGGCTATGGAGTTGGCGCTGCGGTACTGATGTGTTGGCACGTCGTTGGCGTACTGCCAGTTGCTCATCCAGGCTATCATTGGGTGACGGCCGTTGGGGGCGTTGCTAAAGCTTACCGTGGCGTAGTGGTCCTTGCCGTAATCCTGCCAGAGGGATTTGCCTCCCGAGTAGCGGACCTCGCTGTCAACTGTGAACTTGTGACCGTCGAAATCGCCTATGAAATACTGTGTGGCGCTGCCGCCTGCCGGGAATCCGGGATTGATGTTGCAGTAGAGCACCCATTTGCTCTCGTTGGTGCCCTCCACGTTGAGTTTCATCAGGTCCGGACATTCCCAAACTCCTGCGTGACAGCCAAGATTGAGTCCGAATCTTGATTCCTCCTTCCAGTCCTTCATATTTGGCGATGAGTAGATTCTCATCTCCTGACCGGCCGACATTATGAGGTTCCAGGCCTTGATGTCGTCGTTCCAGAACATATTAGGATCGCGGAAGTCAGGGATGTCAGCTGTCAATACTGGATTGCCTGAGTACTTTGTGAAAGTCTGTCCGCCATCGGTGGAGTAGGCGATTGACTGTGCCTGCACGTCGCCAGCTGATGTGTACATTGCTATTACTGCTCCCTTGCCGAAGCCTGCTGTGCCCTCGTGGTCAACCACGCACGATCCGCTGAATATTGAGCCCAAGGCGTCGGGCGCAATGGCTATGCCCTCGTGTTTCCAGTTGATGAGGTCGGTGCTGGTGGAGTGTGCCCAGTTCATATTTCCCCACATAGATCCGTAAGGATTGTACTGATAGTAAAGATGCCATTTGCCATCAAGATAAAACATTCCGTTGGGGTCGTTCATCCAGCCGTACTCGGGAGTGTGGTGAAATTCGGGACGGAATTTCTCTGTATTCTTGGTATCGAACTCGTTGCTGAGTTTTATATTGTTTTTCCAGACGGCCTTGTCGCCGCCATCCACGTGAGCCATCAGAACCATGTCCTTGCCGCCAAACTCGCCTATCTCGAATGGCATGTAGTAGTCAACCTTGTTTACCGCGAGACGTACGTAGAGGTTTCGCATGAGGTCGTTGTTGGCTATCACCTGAATTCTGGATTCGGGGGCCTTCTCCTCTATGGGGAGCAGGAGGTATTTGCTCGATTCAGTCTTCTGGATCCTGATGATGCTGTTGTTGAATGCCAAAGGCTCTATCTTGACATTGCTCTGGGCGAATCCGAATGTGGAGCCTAGAGCAAGCAGTGCCGAAAGTACGATTGTCTTTTTATTCATAATATTTGATGTCTTTTTAGTTTTTGTAGTTTCTGACGCAAATTTATTATCAGATTGCCATATAAATGATAACTTTTGTTACAAAACAATATAAAATTGGTTTCTTTGAATCTTTTTTATATTAGAAGTAACAGATGTAACATATTATTAGTATAAAATATAACTCTAATTCCAGATGCTCTTCAGGGATCTTACCTTGGCGCCTTCTGTCTTGCCGTCAATCTTTACCTGATTGTATATCGACGATGGGAATACGAGGTTGGTGATGCTCAAGGTTCCGTCTTCCGATACTATCTCTACCGACGATTGGTCGATGTAGATATTGAGTGTGATTTGGTCAAGATTGCCGAGAATCTTTCCTGTAGTGCCGGGAACAGAGAACCATTCGTTGAATTTGGTTTCTCCCGATTGTCCGTTGCGTCGGGCGGTTACTATTCTGGCAGCTCCGTTTATCTCGATGTCATAATGCTGACCTTCGTTGTTGGAGAGTACAATGGTGTGGTTCTGGTCAAGTCTGATAGTTGCTTGCAGCTGATATGCTTTGGCCTCGGGGAATGTGCCTGACAATTCGGTCCAATCGCCAGCTAAGTTTTCTATTTCCTTTACCACGCTTGCGCCAAGATAATGCTTGCCGTCTATCTCGTTAATAGTAATCTCTCTTGGGAGAGTCATTGCCGAGCGCCATGGCTTGCAAGGCACAGCGCCTGAGTATTGCCAGTTGTTCATCCAGCCGATGAAAACCTTGCGGTCGCCAGCATTGCTCCAGGTAACGCCTGCGTAATTGTCCATTCCGTAATCGAGCCAGAGTGGATAGTTGTTTTCCTCGGCTTTGAATTCCTTGCCGTCGAAATCGCCCACGAAATACATTGTGCCGCTTCCCATTACAGGACCGCCGGGATTGGTGCTTACTATCAGGGCCCATTTGTCGCCAACCTTGGTTAGGTCGGGACATTCCCACTGACCCTTGTTGCAGCGTCCGTATTCAGGAACCGAGAACGAGCTGATAGGCTGCCAGTTTTTGAGGTCCGATGACGAGTAGAAGTCGATGGAGTATTGCCATCCTCGGGCCAGGGCCATTATCCATTTGCCAGATTCCTCGTGCCAGAATACCTTGGGGTCGCGGAAATCGTCCTTGTCGGTGTTGGCGATTACTGGGTTGCCCGAGTATTTCTGGAAAGTTTGGCCGCCATCGGTGCTGTAGGCTATCGACTGCTGCTGACGCTCGCCAGCGCTTGTGTAGATGCAGACCATGGCGTTGGCTCCAAAACCTGCCGTATTGTTCTTGTCGATAACGGCGCTTCCTGAGAAGATGTCGCCGAGATTGTCTCTTCTTAGTGCAACAGTCTGCTCATCCCAGTGGATGAGATCGGTGCTGGTGGCGTGTCCCCAGCTCATATTTCCCCAATCGTTGCCCATGGGGTTATATTGATAAAAGAGATGCCATTTGCCGTCAACGAAAACCATTCCGTTGGGGTCGTTCATCCAGTTGGCCACCGGTGTAAAATGCAACTGAGGACGGTATTTCTCGTCGTAGTTGGATTTTGAGGTTTCTGCTGGAGTGTCGTTGCCCTCTTGAGAGTTTTCGTTGGGAGCTGGTGGCATCTCTATTTTATCATAATCATCGCTGCAGGCCGGGAAGATTCCCAATAGACCTGCAACCATGATCATTTTACCGATATTTTTGATGTTCTGTTTCAAATTTATCGTGTTTTGAGGTATTCAAGACTGTTCTTGGCAAGTTTCAAAACATTGTCCTGATAAGGATTGTTGCTTGGGTGAGCGCTTACGTCCTTGCTTCCGTCCTCGTTCTTGAGGGAGAACTCGCAGCCGCCGTTGCCGATGCAGAGGATCGTGCCCTTGAATTCGGTATCGCCCTGCTGAGCTTCCCAAACGTTGAGCTGGCTTACCCAGTCTATCTGGCTGTCCCATGTGCCGAGAGGGAAGATGCCGTATTTCTGGGTTAGCTCGTTGTAGCAGGCCTCTTCCTGGTTGCCCTTGCCTGTGATGGCCGATGGGTAGTTGAAGAACAGACAGTTGTGGTCCTCTGTCCAGCCTGCGCCCTTGAATGCTATTAGCTTGCAACGGTCGTTCTCGGTGGTCTCCAGTCCCTTGTAGATTGGGTGGGTAGAGAAGTCTTTCTTGAACTTGCTGCCTGGGTGGAGGCTTACTGCCATTCTCCAGGTGTCAGGATTCCATCCGCCTGCTCCTGTGCCTATTGCGTGGTCGTTGCCCTGGATAGAGCCCTCAGGAATACGTCCGAGAGTCTCGATGTAAGGCATTGCGTGGCTCCAGAGGAGGAGGCTGCCGCCGTTCTTGTACCATTCCTTTACTGAAGGGGTTGCTGCCATTACAACTTCAGGCATTGAGAAAACTTCGCCCTCGCCTACGCCCTCAAGGTCTCTGAGCCAGAAGAGAACTCTGAACTGGTCGAGGTCGGCCTTGCTGCTGATATCGCCGAAGTAGACGTACTTGGCTGATGGGTATTCCGACTTGAGCCAGAGCCATGCGCTTGCCTCGTCGTCGTCGCCATTGTTGATGAGCTCGTCTTCGGTGGCGTAAACAGAGAGGAAGCCGATGGTTGTCTTGCCGATCTTGAGCGAAGCCGATGTTGCGTTGGCCTTGCCTTTCTCGTTGACTGCTACGAGTTCCACTTTCCATTCCTCCGAGTCTTTTACGTCCTCGATAGTGAATGATGTTGCCTTGCCGTCTATGGTCTTTTTTACCTCGCGGCTTCCATTAGAAGCAGTAAGCTCTATTGATGAGGCATCCTTGGCGGCGTTCCATTCCACCATTGCGTTGTAGCCTGTCTCGGTATCGAGCTGGCTCATTGTAACGCCGTCGATCTTGGTAGCGCCCTCTCGTGTGCAATATACAACCACGCCCTGCGAGAAGTTGTCGTCCTTGGAGGCCTTGAGTACGTATGTGTAATCCACGTTGGTCTCAAGGTTCTCGTGAGTGTAGGATGTGCCTTCTACTACGTCTGTGGAATTGAGGCTTCCGTTGGCGTAGCGTGTTACCTGCATCTTCTGGCCTTCTGGGAGAGAGCCCCAAGAGATTACGAAATTGTTGCCCTGCAATCCTGACTGGATCTGGCTCTGTGTCAATGGCTGAATGGCTACTGGAAAACTCTCGTAGTCCTTGTCCTGACAGGAGTTGAGAGATGTGGCAGCCATGAGAGCCAATGTGCTGTATATGATTATTTTTCTCATTTTATCTTGGTTTTAGTGGTTTAATATCCCTTGTTCTGAACGTAAAGTCCTGGAACATAATACAACTGATTGTAAGGAACTGGGTAGTACTCGTTCTTGTCGGCGGTGTAGTGGGCGTCGTTGAGATACTTGGCGTATTCCTGACCATCGTAGTTGTCGGTAGATTCGGTCTCGAAATACTTGTTGAGAGTCTTGGATGCCATACCCCAGCGGCGGAGGTCGAAGTATCTGCCGTTTTCCATGGCAAGCTCCAGACGGCGCTCCCACTGGAGGCACTTGCGTGCGGTCTCCTTGTCCTTGAAGTATCCTGAAGGATAGAGCTCAATCTCGCAGAAATCGGCTGCGTAGCCAATGTGCTTGTTTACAGAGTTCTTGGCTCTCTCGCGGATGGCGTTGATTATTTCCTGTGCATCAGAGAGTTTGTTTGCCTCGATGAGTGCCTCGGCTCTCATGAGCATCACGTCTGAGTAGCGGAATACGTAGTCGTTCATCGCGAAGGCCTGCCATGGCTGGTTGAAGGTCTCGCCCTTGCTACGCTGTGGAACCTCCTTCAGGCTGGTATAATAACCGTATGTGTTAGGAGTACGGCTGTTGTCCTTGGTGAGAGTGTAGTCAGACTCGTACTTGTAAGGCCATGAAGGCATTCCCACTGTGTGGAAGAGTCTTGGGTCGTATTTCTGAGCTGTGGATCCGCCCTGAATTGGGTAAACGTTGTGCTCTTTCTCGTAGTCGTCGAACATTGGGAGACCGTCCTTGGTCTTGAATGCGTTTACGAGGTTTTGCGAAGGCTTGTGGAAATCCCATCCGCACGACCAGATGTTCCAGCATCCGTTGAGCATGTTGCTCCAGTTGGCGCGGCCGAATGTGGTGTTGTCGTCCTTGTAGTCGGAAGCCTGAACCGCGAAGATGCTCTCCTTGCCGTTCTTGTTCTCTGGAAGGAAGATGTCGCCGAAATCGGCCTCGTAGCCGAATTGAGAGTTGGCAACGTCGTTGGTGTATTTGATTACCTCGTTGATGTAGTCGGCATTGATGTGGCTGTATCCGTTGGTCGCCTCGTAGCCATCGCCGTATGCGAGGGTGAGGTAGCACTTGGCGAGGTAGCTTGCGGCGGCAATCTTGTGGGTGCGTCCGCCGTCCTTTGGAGTTGCTGGAAGTATATTGTAGGCTTCCTTGAAATCGTCGATCACCTTCTGCATCAGCTGCTCGTAAGTGAACTCATTGTTCTTGATTGATTCCTGAGTTCCCTTCTCAGCCACGTTCTCATCGATCCATGGAATCTGGCGGAACATCTGAACGAGCTTGAAGTAGAAGTGTGCCCTCAGAAACTTAACCTCAGCGAGACGCTGCTTGGCTGTCTCCTCGCCGAGCTTCTCGGCACCGCTCTGATTGATGGCGATGATGGCGCGGTTGCAGCGTGAGATGGCGCAGTAGAGACGATACCAGAGTTCGTCGAGCTCGCCCTGAGTGCCGGTGAGTGCCGACCAGATTTCCATTGGGTGGTAGCCTGTATCGGTGGTACCCGAACCGCCCTTGAGAGCGTCGTCGCTGGCCACGTCGCCGTATGGCCAGAGGTTGAATGGGTAGTTGTACCAGCAGTCGCCAAGCATTGCGTATGCCGCTGTGGTCATCTCCTCGGGACTGTTCATAGCGATATCGTCGCTGATGACTCCTGTGGGTGGCACCTCGATGAAGTCCTCGCAGGATGCTGCTGTAAGTCCTATTGTGGCAGCTAATATGTAGTTGATATATTTCTTCATAGTATTAGAGACTTAATTGAATTCCGAATGTGAAAGATGTTGTGGTTGGGTAAGCCCAGTTAGGGTTCTCAGGATCTGAGCATGTGAGGCTCTTGCTCTTGATGGTGAGCAGGTTCTGGCCTGATACGAATACTCTTGCGTTCTGCATCTTGGCTCTGTTCACTATCGATTTTGGAATGTTGTATCCAAACTGGAGTGAGCGGAGTTTCAGGTAAGATCCGTTCTCTACATAGTATGAGCTTGCGCGGCCCTCGTCGGCTCTGTTGTCGGTGGTGAGAGCTGGGATGTCAGAACCCATATTGTCGGTGGTCCAGGCGTTGAGCAGACGGTTGCCCTTGTTGCTGCCGGCGTCGGTGAGGCTCCAGAAGTCTGTTTGGAATTTCTGGTTGTTGTAAACGTCGACACCAGCCACGCCCTGCCAGAACATCGAGAAGTCGAAATCCTTGTATGTAAGTTCCACATTGAAACCGTAAGAGAAGTTTGGAACTGGGTTGAAGATCCAGGTCTGGTCCTCGGCTGTGATTCTGCCGTCGCCGGTGATGTCACGATACTTGAGACCGCCTACACGTGCATTATCCTGACCGCTTGCGAGAACCTCCTCCTTGGTCTGGAAAAGACCGTCGCAAACATATCCAACTATCGAACCGAAAGGCTTGCCAGCCTCTACGATGTTCTGACGTGTGGTGTGAGTGTAAGAACCTGTTGATGTAGAAGGAAGGTATGTAACCTTGTTGCGGAAGAGGTCGAGATTGCCGTTTACCTTGTATCCGATTCCGTTGCTGAACTTGTCTCTCCAGCCTACGTTGATCTCCATACCCTTGTTGCGGATAGAAGGACCGTTGGCCCAGCTTGCGCCGCCCTCGCCGAGAGCCGCGAGATATGCAGGATTGATGAGCATGTCCTCTACATCCTTGATGTAGGCGTCGATGCTACCTGTAAGGCGAGATTTCAAGAGAGTGAAGTCGATACCTGCGTTCCACTGATATGTGGTCTCCCACTTGAGGTCCAAGCTGGCAGCCTGATCAACTCTATATCCGCTTGGGAATATGCCTGAGTACTGAAGCAAGAGGTCGTAAGCTGTGCTTGTTACGCGGTCGTTGCCGTAGTCGGCGAGGAAGATGTTGTATCTTGCAGTGTTGCTGATGTCCTGGTTACCTGTGGCACCCCAAGAGGCGCGTATCTTCAGGTCGTCCATCCAAGACTCGCAGCTCTGGAGGTCCTTGCTGAGGCGGTAGCCGAGTGTTGCGGCTGGGAATACGGCGTATTTGTTGTTCTTGCTGAAACGGCTTGAACCGTCGCGTCTTACAGTGAAGCTTGAGAGGATTCTGTCGTCCCAGTTGTAGTCGATTTTGCCGAAGAGAGATACGAGAGCGTAGCCGGCCTCATAGCCGTTGTTTCTCTTGGTACCGGTGGCGGCGTTTGGCCACATGTAGGTGAGGTTCTCAACATCGAAGCTCTCTGAGTATGCGCTGAAATCAACACGTTTCTGCTTGTAGGTCTCGAAACCGCCGAGAATTGTGAATCTGTGCTTATCGAGAATGTCGAAGTTGTATGTGGCAGTGCTTGTCCAGTTCCATTTCATATCGTTGGCCTGGCTCAATGTTGTGGTTGGAACATCGTTGTTTACGATGTCGGAGTGGAATGTCTTGTTGATAGAGTGGATGAAGGCAGCGTCGTAGTCCATACCGATAGTGCTGTGGAGCACGAGACCATCGATAGGCTTGATGTCGAGGTATCCGTTGCCGAAGAGTCTCCAGATGCCGAGAGAGTTGTCCTTGTTCCACTCAAGCTCGCGCATTGGGTTCTGACGGTCGCTCATGCCGCCTACAGGACCAGAGAATGTCTCGCCGTCGATCTCGTACAATGGAACGGTTGGCGACATCTTGAGGGCGTTCTCCATTGGAGCGCAGTCAACCTGGTTGGTGTGGGTGATTGTGAGGTTTTCGCCTACTACTACATACTTGCCGATGTTGTAGGTAGAGTTCAATCGGCCTGCAAGGTTTTCGAAGTTGGTGTGCTTGAGGATACCGTCGTTGCGCTTGTAGGCCAGAGAGAACATCGAGCTACCCTTGTCGCTGCCGCGGCTGATAGAGAGGTCGTAGTTCTGGATGAAACCTGTGCGTGAGATCTCGTCGAGCCAGTTGGTGTTGCTGTAAGGCATTGTCTTCTTCACGTTGATGAATCCGTCGTAGAGACCGTCAACAGTGTAGTTTACATACTGCTTGGTGGCTGGATTCCATACTGTGATGGGTGTACCCTTGCTGGCGTTCAGGTTGAGGCCATAGTTGCTTGCGTAGGCCACAGGATCCATACCGTCGTTTAGGGCGGCCTGAGCCATTGCTGTAGCGTAGTCGGCAGAGTTGCAGAGGCTCATCATGGTCTGCTTGTTGTAGTTCTGGACTGTCCAGTTGGCGTTGAAGTCAACCTTTACGCCTTCGTTTTTCGAACCCTTCTTGGTGGTGATGATGATTACGCCATTAGCTGCACGAGAACCGTAGATACTTGCACTGGCTGCGTCCTTAAGAACCTGCATCGACTCGATATCGGCAGAGTTGAGAGAGTTGAGCGACTGTGTGGTTGGCATTCCGTCGATTACGATGAGAGGATCGTTGCTGGCGTTGAATGAGCCGATACCACGGATTCGGATTGTGCCTGTTCCCGAAGGAGAACCGTTGGTGGTGATTGTCATACCTGGAACCTTGCCCTGAAGGGCTCTCACTGGATCGGGATCGCTGGAGTTCTTGAGGTCCTTGGCGTCAACTGCCGATACAGCGCCGGTCAAATCGACCTTTCTTACTGTCTGGTAACCCACTACCACTACCTCCTCGAGTTCGTTGTCCTCCATGAGTACGATGCGGAGAGTAGGCGCTGGGACTACGGTCTGCGGTGTGAACCCCACGTATGATGCCTGGATCATTGCGCCTTCGGGCACCTGAAGTTCAAAGTTTCCGTCGAAATCGGAGATGGTACCGTTGGTGGTGCCTTGCTCCACAATGGTGGCGCCTATGAGTGGCTCGCCGTCGGTTGCTGAGATTATTGTACCCTTTACTGTGATTTTCTGCGCCATCGACCAGCTGACGCATCCAATAAGGAGTACAACTAACATTGTTAGTTTCTTGCTCATTTCATTATTAAGTTTTAAGTTAGAAATTATTTTTCTGTGTGTGCCGGGGTGTATGTGTTTTCCGACGATGCTAAATTAGAACTAACTAAATCTTAAGGTGGCAATAATTGTTTCAAATCTTTGTAAAATGGTTTCCATGCAACAAATTTGCGCTAAAATACGGTGCGCCATCAGCTGTAATGATTATGATAAGTATCTGATACAATGAATGGTATATATCAGCTGATAAAAAACTCCCAAACTTGCCTCGTGGAAACAAATTTGGGAGAAATTTATGTTATTTTTTCTGGTCGTCGGTTGGATTTTTGCCGAAATGTTCCTTGTAGCATTTGGCGAAATAGCTTGGTGAGCTGAAACCAACTGAATATGCAACCTCGCTTACGGAGAGTTGTGTGTCCTTGAGTAGCTGGGCCGACTTGCTGAGCCTGGCCGTGCGCAGGAGTTCGTTGGGCGACATGCCTGATGATGCCTTGCATTTGCGGTACAGCTGTACTCTGCCCAGGCCCACCTCGGCGCCTATCATGTCTACGGTGAGGTCGGAGTTGTCGAGGTTTTTCTCGATTATCTGGTTCAGCTTCTGGAGGAATGGCGATTGGTCGGCGGGCTCTGTGCTTGGCGCGATTTCATCAGCTGCCTGCTGGTTTTTGAGTATCTGCTCGGCAAGTTTGTCGCGCTCGGCCTCCAGCTGGTCGCGCTGGGTTTCTACGATTTCTTTCTGTTTTACGAGTTCCTGGTTGAGTTTGTTCTTGGTCTGATATGCTCTGATGCTGACACCGAGCAATGTGCATACCACCAGTATCAGGATTATGAATGTTATAAGCAGGGCTCTCTGAACCGAGTATCTCTTGAAGAAATCGTCGAGTTTGGTGTTCAGGAATTCTATCTTGGAATACTGCTCCTTGATGTGTGAATCCTGAATGCGCATCAGGCTCACATTGCTCTTATCCACCAGAATGGTCTGCATAATATGCTCACGCTCAAATGGTTCGCCGTTCAGAATGCGCGATGCCACCTCTATGGCCTTGTCGCCACCGGTGGGGTAGAGGAAGGATGCTTCTAATGTGCCGTCGATGATGCGCCCCACGCCGATGGTGTCGTTCATCAGGGCATCCACGCCTATGAAGCTGATGCTGTCGTTGCGGAGGCTTTCCCATGCGCCTATGGCCATGCGGTCGTTGTAGGCGAATACCATGTCGATGTGTTTGTGGCTGATATTCAGCGTGTCTATTATGTCCTTGGCTTTCTTGTGTTGCCAGTCGGCGGTTACGTCGGCCAGGATTTTTATTTCGGGGTGCTGGCTCATAATTTCCATGAAGCCTTTTTTGCGCTCCTGGCTCGAGGACGAACTTGCAAGTCCTTCTATCTCGATGATGTTGCCACCGTTGGGGAGTTTCTGAAGTATGTAATTAGCTGCCTGACGGCCTACTTCCACGTTGTCGCCACCCACGTAGGCTGAATACTTGTCGGTGTTGGCGCGCCGGTCTATCAATACCACGGGAATGCCCGAGTCGTATGCCTTTTCGATAACGGGTTTCAGGGCCTCCTCCTCGTTGGGCGCCACCACTATTAGGTCCACCTTCCGCTGGATAAAACTCTCTATGTCTGATATTTGGTCTTGTGTGTTGTCGGCTGTGCTGTGGTATTCCACATTGAGGTTGGAGTGCAGTGACGCCTCGCGGCGCATCTCCTCGTTCATCTGGTTTCGCCATTCGTCCATGGAGCATTGCGATACGGCCACGGTTTTCTGATTGTTGCCGTGGCATGAGGTGAGTATGGTGATGGTGCTGAGTATCAGCCAAATAAAAATTCTTCTCATATTTCTGTTGTTTTCTATTTGTTGCAAATGTAATAAAAAATTACTTATCTGCATAAAAAAAGCCCGACAGAATTTCTTCCGCCGGGCCAACACACCTTGACTATTGCCTTATTAGCAACACTAAATTATTTTCTGAGTTCTTCTGGGATTACGTGCATTGCGCCGTTTTGTGTGCAGATGAATGCGCTCACTTTTACCGCGCGTTCGTGTGCCTCCCTCACCGACTTGCCGAGTAGCAGCGATGCTACGAAGGTGGCTGTGAATGAGTCGCCAGCGCCTACTGTGTCGGCCACCTCCACCTTGGGAGTGCCTTGGAAACTGACTTCGCCGTCGGGTGTAAAAACATACGATCCGTTTACTCCGCAGGTGAGTATCAGCATCTTGAGGTTGTAGGTGGAGAGCAGGGCCTTGCATTTGGTTTGGAAGTCGATGCTCTGGAGGTCCTGGAGTTTGTCGTTGTCCTGATCTACGGGGCCGAAGAGCCTGCTGATGGCTACGAGTTCCTCGTCGTTGATTTTCAGGATGTTGCATTTCTGGAACGACTGTTCTACAATCTCCTTGGTGTAGAAGCCCTGGCGGAGGTTGATGTCGAAGACTTTGAGCACGTCTTCGCTCTGCGGCATCGAGTCCACAAACTTGTTGATGGTCTCGCGGCTTACCTTGTTTCTCTGTGCGAGCGATCCCCAGCATACAGCGCCTGCCTGTTTTGCGAGGTCGGCGATGGCTGGTGTGAAAGGGATATTGTCCCAGGCCACATTCTCCTTTATATTGTATTGAGGAATTCCGTTGCAGTCCACTGTTACCTGTACGGTTCCTGTTGGATAATCCAGAGTTGGCAGAATCCAGGGCAGTTTTTTCTCGGTGAAGATGTCCTGGATTTCGCGGCCCAGGAGGTCGGATCCCACGGCGCTCACCACGCAACTCTCCAGTCCAAACTGGCTGACGTGATATGCGAAGTTGGCTGGCGCTCCGCCAAGTTTTCTGCCTTCGGGCAGGCAGTCCCAGAGTGCCTCGCCCATTCCTACTACGATCTTGTTCATATTGCTTATCATTTATTAGGTGATTAAGAAAAATGTTTGTTTGTATGGTGCAAAGGTATTATGTATATGCAATATTCCTGATAAAATTTATTTCGTTGTCTGTAATATATGTTTCATTGCAACATTTTTGGCGGAAAAGAAAGGATTTTTGTGAAAACATTTCTATCTTTGCAATTGGAAACTAAATCTTTAATCGACTATGGCAATTACCAATGTTGTTCGTTTCGACTGGGCTATCAAGAAACTCCTCAGGAACAAGGCTAACTACGATGTTCTGGAGGGATTCCTAAGTGTGCTCCTTGGTCGACAGATGAAGATTCACAGATTTCTGGATTCTGAGAGCAATCAGGAGACTGATAACGACAAGTTCAACCGTGTGGATATGCTTGTGGAGGACGAGAGCGGTGAGATTATCCTTGTTGAGATTCAGAACGACCGCCAACTCGATTACTTCCACCGTATGCTCTATGGTACTTCCAAAACGATTTCGGAATACATTGGCCTCGGCGACGAGTATTCAAAAATCAAGAAAATATATTCCATAAATATTGTATATTTCAATCTTGGACAAGGCTCGGACTATGTTTACAAGGGAGAGACAAGTTTCAGAGGAATTCACGATAATACCTTGCTCAATCTCACCAAGCATCAGAAGGAACTCTATAAGATTGAGAGGGTAGAGGAGATATTCCCTGAGTATTACCTTCTTAGGGTAGAGAAGTTCAACCAATACGCCAAGAACAGTCTTGATGAATGGATCTCGTTTCTGAAGACTGGCGAGATTGATGACAGTTTCTCTGCGCAGGGACTTCCTCAGGCTCGTCAAAAACTTCAGTTTGAGAAAATGAGCGAGGAGGAGCGTAAGGCTTATAAGCAATATCTCGAAAACCTCCGCTACGCCAATAGCGTAATGGCTACAAGTCATTACGAGGGATTGGTAGAGGGTGAGAAAAAGGGACGTGCGCAAGGAGTAGCCGAAGAGAAACTCAATATGGCCCGCAAGATGAAGGCAAGGAATTATCCTGTTGAGGATATTGCAGAAATGACTGGCCTTCCCGCTGAAGAGATTGCGGAATTGTAAATAATGATTTATTATGGGAAATAGAACTTGGTTGGTGTTTGCGAATGAGACGAAGTGTAATCATCGTCGTGCGTTTGGAGAATTGGGTATGATAAGTTGGAGAATGGATACCACAAAATTCTCAGTTGGCGATGTTGTGTATGTTTATTTCCCTGACCGCAGACAGGTAGAGATTAAGGCTGTGGTTACAGAGATTAATGCAAAACGTTATGATTTAAAATTTTGGAAGGAGACACCGACTAACAATGTTTGTGCTACCTTCAAAAAATTAGTATATAAAGGTAACGATCCTGCTCTTAGTGAAATTGAATTGTTGAAGCACGGATATAAGAAAGGGTGCGCTCAGCAACCAATGTATAACAATCCTGAATTGTTTGAGTATTTGGATTTGATGTTTGAAAGAAATTAATTTGTATATTATTGATAATTATTATATTTCTGAATTCCATTCACCAACTTGGCCGAAATTCATTCACCAAGTTGGCCGAAATTCATTCACCAACTTGGCCGAAAATTATATCTCGTAGTATCCTTTGAATTTTTGCTTCCCTCCTTGGTTGCTGATTTTTTATTTTGCAATTTTCAAACAGTTTTTTTATCTTTGCCTCAACCAATAAATGCACGAACTATGGCAAAGTATCTTAATCCCAAGGCAGATTTAACCTTCAAGAAGGTATTTGGAGAGCACAAGAATCTTGTGATAAGTCTCCTTAACTCTCTTTTGCCATTGCCCGAGGGTATGACAATCGAGACTGTTGAGTATCTCAGTGGAGAGAATCATCACGGCACTTCGGATAAGAAGTATTCCATAGTGGATGTTAAATGCGTTGACAATTACGGCCGTACTTTTGTGGTGGAGATGCAGAATTACTGGACCACCGCTTTCTTCTCACGTACCCTCTACAACGCCGTTCTCACTTACAGCAATCAGTTGAAGAAAGGTCAGTCGTTTGATAAATTGAAGGATGTATATGCCCTGAGTCTTGTCAACGAATCAGAGATTAAATGCTCCAAGGAGAATGCTGATGATTATATCCACGAATATTATCTTACTAATCAGAGGAATTTAAATGATGTTCATAAGGATATCTCATTGATATTTGTAGAGTTACAAAAGTACAAGACTCTCGGCAAGCCTTTTGTGAACAAGGCGGTAGGCAAGATAGCAGACCTTTGGATGAAATTCCTGACTGAGATAGATGACGATACTGTGGATGTGGATCCCGAACTTTTGAGTTCGCCCGAGACTGCCGAGGCTCTTGAGATTGTGGAGACCGCTGGCTATACTCCCGAAGAACTTGAGGCTTACAACAAGTATTGGCTCGATATCTCCACTGAGCGCTCGGCACTTGCTGAGTCAGAGGCAAAGGGTCGTACAGCCGAAAAACTTGAAATGGCTCGCAAGATGAAATCAAGAAACTATCCTATTGAGGATATTGCCGAATTAACTGGCCTTTCCGCTGAGGAGATTGCGGGGATAGAATAATGTTTTACTATAATAAAAACAAATAATAAAAGGCTGTCCAACGATTCCGTTAGACAGCCTTTCCTGTATAAAAATCTGCGGTAATCCGCTAAATCTGTGTCATCTGTGTTCAATTTCTAAGACGTACGGCCGTGCGTCTCTACTTCACCGCGCTGATTATGAATGTGTAACTCATATCCTTGTAGCCCATTTGGTATTCCTGACGGGGCCAGGCGCCCCAGGAGTTTACGCAACCTGTTCCCATACTGCGGTGGGCGATGTGGAGGTCGTTGAAGGGACGCTCGATGAGGTCGCCGGAGTGACGGAGGTTCTTGCCCTTGTCGAGTCCTGAGTAGAGGTCATCTTCAGTATAAGGTAGTGTCTGACATTCAAGCGCTTCGGTGCCTTCGAATTTGAGACCCTTGCCTTGCTTGTTGGTAATCTGCCAATAGCGGACGTCTGATTTTGTACCGCTCTCCTGTGGACGGATGTATGGATAATACTGATCTGAGACCGTCTGTTTCCAAATGCCGATGTTCTCGCTGTGGTTGCGGTCGATGTAACTCTCGCCGGGTCCGCGTCCGTAATATTCTATCTGGTCGAACTCCTTGGCTATCTGCATTTGCATTCCGAAACGCAATGGCTGAGGCTTCTTCTCTATTTTTGGGTCAACGGTGAGTGACTGTGTTACAACGAGTTTGCCTGCTGGTGTTAAAGTGTAGGTGATATCTACCTTGGTATCTGAGCCACGGAACTGATATGAGGCCTTGGCTACCTGATTTGCGCCGTCGGGCTGAATGTCGAACGATTTCTTCTCCAATACTGGATTGTGCCACATTGCGAAATTGGTGTGGAACCAGGCGCCGTAGTCGTTGTCGGTGGGGGCGCGCCAGAAATCGGGTATCAGTTGTGCACCGTCAAACATTATTGGAGTGCCGTCCACGTCGATGTATGAGATAAAGCCGTTGCCGTTGTCGAAGGTGATCTTCATTCCGTTGGCCTCGATGATAGAGTAAGCGTTGCGCTTGTCGAGTCGGGCGTTTGGCAACACGGTCATCTTGTTGAGACCGTCGTTGTTGGGCTGGGCAGTAATCTCGGAAATATCAGGATACTGATACTTCGAGATCTGGAACTGCTCGTGAGCAATCTCCTGACCAGCCTTGCGGAGTGGCTCGGCGTTGATGAGGCGGTAACTGATGTTCACCAAAATCTCTGAGCCGTCGTATTCCTTAATGGCCTTCGCAATGTCCTCAATGGTAATGAGTTGACGGCCCTGTGGAACAATGCGTTTCATCGAGATGTTCTCTGAGCCTTCCATAACCTTGTTGCCCTCGGCGAGGATTTCGTAATGGAGTTCGGTGTTCCAGATTGGCACAAAGAAATTCTCGTTGAAAACCTCGATTACGCCATTAGCGGTGTCCTTCAAAGTTGTCCAAATGTTCTGATAACAGTACTGAATCTCGTAGGCGTGAGGGTTGGGAACGCGGTCGGGCGAAATCATTCCGTTCACGCAGAAGTTGTTGTCGCTTGCGGGGAAGCGTCCGAAATCACCTCCGAAAGCGTAGATCTCCTTGCCGGTGATTTTCGATTTGCTCCTGATGCCTTGGTCTATGAAGTCCCAGACGTGTCCGCCCTGGAAAGCGGGATACTTGCGCACGAGGTCCCAATACTCCTTCATTCCACCGCCCGAGTTGCCCATTGTGTGACAATACTCGCACTGTATCAGAGGCTTATCCCACTTGGTATCCTGAGCGTATCCCTCGCACCAGCCATAGTCGGCGTACATTGGGCAGAAGATATCAGACTTGGCCTCCAATCCACCGCCCTCGTACTGAACGGGACGTGTCTGGTCGTAGGCCTTCACGTAGTCGTAGGCGTCCTCGAAGTTTTTGCCGTAGCCGGTCTCGTTTCCGAGCGACCATACGATAATCGAGGGGTGGTTTTTGAGGACCTTTATGTTGTGGGCCTGACGCTCGATGTGGGCGAGGTGGAAGTCGGGATTCTTGGCCAAAACGCGGTCCTTGGTGTACATAAGTCCGTGACCCTCAACGTTTGACTCGGCTGTAACGTAGATTCCAAACTCGTCGCAGAGGTCGTACCAGCGTGGGTCGTTGGGGTAGTGGGATGTGCGGTCGGCGTTCACGTTCAGTTGCTTCATCACCTCGATGTCCTGAACCATTCGGTCGATGCTGACAACGTATCCGCCGTCGGGATCCAGTTCGTGACGGTCAACACCTTTTATATATATCGGCTGACCGTTGATGAGCATTTGCTTGTTCTTGATCTCCACCTTGCGGAATCCAACCTTCTGAGGAATCACTTCGAGAATCTTGTCGCCGTCCTTCAAAGTGGCGAAAAGTCTGTAAAGATATGGCGATTCGGCGTTCCATTTCTCGGGATTCTTCACCTCGAAATTCACTGTTGTGTTGCCGTCTTTGCCGATAACCAAATTCTTGGAATCTACTACCTTGCCGTCGGCGTCTTGGAGTGAAAGTTCAATCTTTTTTCCTGATGCTTTGGTGGCTGATACTTCCACCTTCAAAGTTCCGTCCTGATAGTTGTTCACGAGGTCGGGAGTTATCCTGATATCCTCAATATGGGTCTGAGGGCGCGAGTAGAGGTAGGTCTCACGGGCAATTCCGCGCAGGCGCCAGAAATCCTGATCCTCGAGGTAAGAGCCGTCGCACCAGCGGGTCATCTGCATTGCTATGAGGTTTTCCTTGCCGGGTACGATGAGTTTTGTGATATCGAACTCGCAGGCCACCTTGCTGTCCTCGGAGTATCCGGCGAACTTGCCGTTCACGTAAACGGTGACGTTGCTTGTGGCTGATCCAATGTGCATTATCACCTGCTGACCTTTCCAGTCGGCGGGGATTGAGAAGGTTTTTCTGTATGAGCCCACATAGTTTGCCTTGTCGTCAACGTGAGGCTCCTTGCTCCACCATTCCTTGTCCCATTCGTAAGAGACGTTGGTGTAGATAGGCACGCCATAGCCATTGAGTTCCCACATTCCGGGCACGGGCATAGTTCCCCAGTTGCTGTCGTCGTAAGAGGTTGTGTAATAGTCGAGAGGGCGCTCGTTGGCGTTGGGCACCCAGTTGAATTT
This sequence comes from Bacteroidales bacterium, assembly GCA_045628165.1. Lineage (GTDB taxonomy): Bacteria > Bacteroidota > Bacteroidia > Bacteroidales > UBA3824 > UBA3824. The sequence goes on from JAZQPB010000032.1 coordinate 19,221, forward strand.
CCAGGTTCCTTCCAGCGAGAGAAATCTCTTTGATTTGGTCTTGGTGTTCTCGCGTGCAGTCTTGTCGGCCTTTGCGAGATCCATAGTCTCATAGGCGAAGTAATGCGTTACGTCGGCCTTTCTATTTACCTGATTTACTGCGGGGTCGTTCCAATACGGAAATTTCTGCTGAGCGTTGGCGGAAAGCGCACTCAGCACAAGCGCAGGAATCAGAAGCGTTTTAAGTTTCATAATATTAGTGGATTTTATAAGTGATGTATAGGGCAAAGATACGAAAGATTTTTAAATGTTGGAAAGACTTTTAATTTTTTATTTTGCTTCTTGAATAAGTTTTTAACAAGAAAACAAGCACTAAATTACTTTTCTAACACTTGGAGTGCTTAGAAAACTACAAAAACAAGTTTTTGAAAGAAAACGCTTAACGCTAAAAAACAAAATAATAGAAAACGCTTTCCAAATGGTTTTCCTCCGTTTTGTTTTTTAGCGTTAAGCGTTTTATGGTTATGTTAATAACCAGTTTTTCTGCGCTTCCAATCAGATTAAAGGTTAATATAGCGCGTTTTCTTGTTAAAATACTATGGTTCTCTACACCTCGAACCAGACAGGCCGTGCAAAGTTTTCCTTGTCCTCCAAGCCTTTTACGTGGCCGAGGTTGTTGAACGAGCCTTTTATGTTCCTGAGATAGAAGACCTTGAAGATTGGATTGTCGATATCGTCCTTGTAGAGTTGACGGACAATGCTACTTTTCTCCACAATCATCTCCTTCACCTTGCGGTTCTCCTCGAAAACTGCCTCAGCCTCAAACCTTATCCACGGAGTCATAATCTCGTCGTCCTCCAATTTGCTTCCACAGATTTCGAGGTTGGAATTTTGGATAAGTTCCTGATACATAAGTTTCTTGCTGTTGGTGCAGAACCACATTTTGCCGTCCTCAATCACCATATACTGCACAGGACGCACCTTAGGCTTCCCGTCGGTGCCGATAGTCGCCATAAATTGAAGGCCAATATTGTCGAGATATTCTGCAATGTGCTGAATTGTAACTTGTTGCATAGTAGATTTGTGAATTATGAATTACGAAATCCTAATTACGAATTTCATTACAAAGATAGGGAATATTTTGGGAAAATGCGGTTTATGGGGGGTGATTTTATTAATCTGTTGATTATGTTGTAGTTGCGATTTTGCCTTGCACCTTTTTGAGGTTATTGAATGGTTGATTTCGCACCTTTTTGAGGTTATTGAATGCCCAAATTTACACCTTTTTGAGGTTATTGACGCAAAATAGCGACTGTTTTTTGTTGGGTTTTAACGGTTTTGATAAAAAGATTTATTTAGGAATTGTTGAAAAGTTACTTTTGTTTAATAAATTAACAAATTTTAATTCTTATGTATCGTATTTTGGGACAGTTTTATCTTTATATTTGCATTATAGATAATTATTTGTTGAACTAAAATAGTTACTGCTATGATTGCTAAATTAAATGCAAATCTCAATGAAAGTGCACTTGTTTACAGTGAATTAATTTCACAATCTTGGTGGAAGGCTTTGACCTCTATTAATGGAGTCTATGTTGAGATTCGGAAGAAAGACATTGTTGATGTCTATTTTGAGGGAGGGCGAGTTGCTGAGTTTAAATACAAGTATAGAGGATTAGTAGCTGAATGTCATAATGTATATCTTGATAAAGGCAATAAAGGCTATTCAAATTGTCTTGATGTTTTGAAGGCTTCTCCAAATAAGATTATCGATAAAATCAAAAGTAAATATTCTCAGAAGAAAGGTGTTGCTAATATAGAAGATTTTAGCGAGAAAAAGATTCAGGGTGATATTATTTGCAAAAAGGATCCTGTCTATTTGGATTCGGAGTTTGCTCACCGTTTTGAAGTAGGTGAAACTCCAACGATTCGTTTCGATTTGGTAAAGATTGAAAATAATCAACTTGTTTTTGTAGAGTTGAAACGTATTCAGGACAATAGAATGTTGGATGAAGTTGGCGACAAACCTGAAATATTGAATCAGATGAATAATTATGCTAAGTTTATCAATGAGAATTCAAAGGAATTGGTTGAGTATTATAAGACATTGTATAAAATCAAAAAGGCTATGGGCTTGCCTGTTCCTGTTTGTGACGATATCGATTCCTTGGGTATTAATCTTAAACCGCATTTGCTGATTTGCAATTTGTATCAACGTTCTACCTTGGGAAGGGAAAATCGTATCAATAGAATTAAAGGAATTTTAGATAAAAATTCTTCCGTGTTTACCTCCGAGTTTTTCAAAATATGACTTATAAAGAATTACAAGAAATACGACAGACCGATTTTCAAAAAGGCTTGAATAATGGTGGAAGTGGGTATTTACTTCCCATAGGTAAGGAGTATCAAAATCTATTTGACTATACGAATAGTTACCAAGCAATCTTGGATTATTTCAACTTGAATAATATCAAGTTGTGGAGTTGTAGTTATGATCCTTTTTATAAAACTGACAAGGACGGTACAAATGTAACACGTCATATGTTATCGTCTCAGGTGGCTTGTATCAATCACTTGTTTTTTATACGTAATGATAAAAGGGCCGTGTTGAAGTTGATTAACAGCATTCCATCGATGCCTGTCAAGTTTAAGGACGTTCTGATTTTGGATTGTGATACTACTGATACGCGCGGATATATATCCTTTGAAGTAGTTGGTAGTGTTGATTATCTTAACGAAAAGGGTAAGCGTGGTGAATATGCTACTTCTGTGGATGCTATGGTTTATGCTCTGGATGAGAACAACGAGTGTTGGTTGTTGCCTATTGAATGGAAATATACGGAGGCTTATGAGATCTTCGATTTGTCGATAGAAAGTGATAGGGATAAGCCTGGTAATAAACGTAAGGGTAAGGTTCGGCAAGGTAGGTATTGCAATCTGATTGATAAATCTAAACAGTTGAAATCATTGGATAATTATGTCGGCAGTATTTATTTTCAAGAACCGTTTTATCAGTTGATGCGTCAGACGTTGTTGGCGGAATGTATTTGCAACAATCCTGATGAAAAGGTGATTCCTGCTCAACATTTTGCTCATATTCACGTTTGCCCCAAGATGAATAAAGAATTGCTTGACAAGAATTATATACCTGTTTCGCAGAAGAAAGGTATGGAAAGTGCTTGGCGTGATATGTTGACAAATCAAATGCTTTACCATTTGATAGATTCAAAAGATTTCTTGGCGCCTATTGCGAGTGACTATCCTGATTTGTTTAGTTATCTCGATGAGAGATATTGGAGATAGTAAATTTTATTTTAAGGTCGCAATTTGTGACCTTAAAATAAAATTTCTTTTTACTTCACCCTTATTGTGAGATTGTCCGTGTCTTGTCTCATATCCCAAAGGTCGACAATTACAATATCTTCGTTGTCAATGTAGTAAATAACACGGTTATGTTTGTCGCCAACGGGAAGGCTTCTGTATTCTATGGATTTGTCTTCAAGAGTCGGTTCTATGATGCCGATGGCGGGACTCTTTTCCAAGTAGTTTTCCAAATCTGTAATGAGTTTCTTGAATTTCTTTACAGACTGGACACCGTATTCCTTGTGAAGATATAGTATTATTTGATATTGACGCATTAAAGCATCGTTTGTCCATATTATGTTCATAATGCTTTATTCCAATGACTTTATCAAATTGTCTATAAATGCGTCGGCCTCTTTGCGCGAATGTACACGTCCTTCTTTTACCGATTGTTGGGATTTGTCGATTCTTTGACGGAGTTCCTCTGTGGTATATTGTCTCGGCTCTTCGTAATCGTATTTCTGTAATTCTGAGATCCTGTCTTTTGATATTGGTTTCTCGAAAAGCATTTGACGTGATTCCTCCAATCTGGCTTTGTCAACAGCCTGATTGTCTTGATAATTAACTATATAAATGATTGATTCAAAAGCGGATTTCAACTTTTGAATTGTTTCTGCATTGTCAATGTTTAATATGTTACGGGCCAACCTGGCTTTCTCTGTCTCTAATTCCATTACGCTCATAAGTCAATCGTTTTAGATATTTATTGCAAATATATAGATATTGTTCGGAATTAGCAACCATAATTTTTATTTTTTCCCTTATTCCCATCATCTGCGGAAATGTGCCCCAAAAATACAACATTTCCGCACTTTATAGGCTGATTTTGGCTTATAAAGTGCGGAAATGTCGAAAAAAAAGTGACATTTCCGCACATTATAGGATTTTTTTTGTTATTTTTGCGTCGGATATTTAATTTTTCAGATTATGATTGTAGGTCGCAAATTGGAAACCGAGAAACTTCTGGGACTCCTCGATAAGGACGAGTCGCAGTTTTGTGCCGTGTATGGACGCCGTAGGGTTGGAAAGACTTTCCTCATCAGGGAGACTTTCAACAGGAACTTTACGTTTCAGCATACGGGACTTGCCAATTCGGATATGGAGGATCAGTTGGACGAATTCCGTGTGTCGCTGAAAAAATATGGTCTCAAGGACTGCAACTCGCTGAAAAACTGGCGAGAGGCTTTCAGGAAACTCGCCGAATTGCTGGAGCAGTCAACAGACAGGAAGAAGGTGGTTTTCATCGACGAACTCTCGTGGCTGGATACTCCTAAATCCAAATTCATAAGCGCGTTGGAGCATTTCTGGAATTCTTGGGCCACGGCAAGGAAGGAACAGGATATTGTGCTTATTGTCTGCGGGTCGGCTACCTACTGGATTATCAATAATATAGTAAACAATCACGGAGGCCTCCACAACAGGCTCACGAGTCAGATATTCCTGAAACCTTTCAACCTGAATGAATGTGAGAAGTTCTGCAATGCCAAGGGTTTGAATTTCTCGCAGACTGATATCATCGAGGGATATATGGTGATGGGCGGTATTCCTTATTACTGGAATTACCTGAATACGCAATATTCTATGTCTCAGAATATTGACAAGTTGTTTTTCGGAGATGACAGTCCGCTGAGAAACGAGTTCCACTCGTTGTATTATTCTCTCTACAAGAATCCTACTCCGCACCTCGCTATCCTGAGCGCGCTTGGGAACAATCGTGCAGGCCTTTCAAGGAAAGAGATACTTGAGGCTACCAAAATGTCAGACAATAAAACATTTGCCTATGCCTTGGAAGAGTTGGAGCAGTGCTCGTTTGTGAGGAAATATTACGCCTTCGGCAAGAAGACCAAGGATGCGCTGTTTCAGTTGATAGACAACTTCACGCTTTTCTATTACAAATATATCTTGAAAAACGAGAGGCACAACGAGGCTTTCTATACCAACAGCGTAAACTCTCAGACCCGTGTGGTTTGGCAAGGTCTTGCTTTTGAGAGGGTTTGCCTGAGTCATCTAAATCAGATAAAGCAGAAACTTGGTATCATTGGCGTTAATTCCTGCGCTAATTCCTGGTCGGCGAAGGCTACGGAACTTCACGACGGCGCTCAGATCGACCTGCTCATCGACCGTGACGACAAAACCATAAATATCTGCGAGGCAAAGTATTATAATGATGATTTCGTGATTGATTCCAAATACGCCGAGGATCTCCGCAGAAAGAAATCCACTTTCAAGGTTGCCTCTAAGACCAACAAGACCGTGAAACTCACACTCATAACCACTTACGGCCTACGCAAGAATTCCTATTCAGGCGTTGTGGATTCCGTGGTCAGGATGGAAGATTTATTTAGGGAGGAAGTTTGATACATAGTTTTTTCACATTATAAAACACAAATCAATTAAAAAAATGCATAAGAGAAATATCAAGATCGTGCTTACGGTGGTGGTGATTGCTTCGGTGATTGTGGCGCTGGCTGTAAGGTGCGGAGGCAAGGAGGGGAAGCCTCAGGGATGCCCAAACGAGTGTAAGGTGGCATCAGCAACAAAACTTATTCTGGATACCGACCTCGGAAACTCTACCGACGATATGCTGGCTATGCAGTTGGCGTTTGCGTATCAGGCTGATAATAAATGCGAGGTGCTCGGTTTTATGAACAGTAGGCAATTGCCTATGGCGCAGGATTTTGCCGACCGTATGCTCCACTATTACTGCGCCGATAATGTGCCTTTGGGCGTTGTGAATGGCGACAATCAGTATTTCGAGATTGTGCCCTATTATCATCTTTGTGAGTCGTTGTCGGCAGATGGCACACCTTTGTATAAGGGCACCGGCATCAGGCTGGAGGACCGTCTGGAGGCTTGGAAACTTTACAGGAAGATTCTTGCTGAATCGGCCGACAACTCGGTTTCCATTGTGTGCGTGGGTATGATGACAAACCTCGGTCTGCTGATGGATTCCAAGGCCGACGAGTATTCCAATCTTAGCGGTATGGAGCTGATAAAGAGGAAGGTAAAGCAACTGGATATTATGGGTTGCTGTTTCGAGAAGGTTCCGCTCAGATACGAGAAGGGTTTCCTGGAAGTGGAGTATAATGTGGGTGGCGACGTGGCTCTCGCTAAGCACGTTTTGGAGGACTGGCCCGCCACTCTGTACATTACTCCGCTGGAGGCTGGCCTTGATTTCCACTCCGACCACGACTGTATGCTTTCTGATTATAGTGCTGATACTCTGCATCCTATGTATCAGATCTACAAAAACTACGACGAGTGGGCCAAGGGCGACGTGGGTCAGTATTTCTGGGATCCACTGTGCGTGATCCACAGCGTGGAGGGCGACGCAAGTTTCGCAGTATCAGCCCGTGGAAAAATTAAGATAGAGGCCGATGGTCACTCTGTTTTCAGTCCTGATGCTTCGGGAAATGTATATATAATAGGTGTGGGCGATGGTCAGAAGGCCGATATCAGCAACAAACTGATGGGCGTGGCTGGTTTTCGTCCGTCTCAGGGTCAGCTACACTAAAAAAATATAATTCTCCAATTTGGGCGCAAATATAGTTTTGGCTGTGCTTTTATTCTAATTTTTTTACTGATTTTGGAGAAATATTGCAATGTTGCACTTTTGCTTGGTGAATATTTCTGCTGGTAGTATCTTTGCATTGTAATTAGAAACAAAACTATTGTAAAACACTAAAACTATTGTAAAAATGAGTAAGATTATAGAAAGCGCATTGGAGTTGATCGGAAATACTCCTCTTCTGAAACTGAACAACTACAGCAAGAACGCTGGCGTGAAGAATGCAACCATTCTCGCAAAACTGGAGTACCTGAATCCCGCTGGTTCCGTAAAGGACCGCATCGCACTGGCTATGATTGCTGATGCCGAGAAGAAGGGTCTCCTGAAGCCTGGTGCTACTATTATAGAGCCTACCTCGGGCAATACTGGTATCGGTCTCGCATCAGTGGCCGCCGCCAAGGGCTACAAGGCCATCCTCACTCTTCCCGAGACTATGAGCGTGGAGCGCAGAAACCTCCTGAAGGCTTACGGCGCCGAGATCGTTCTCACCGAGGGCGCCAAGGGTATGAAGGGTGCCAACGCCAAGGCCGAGGAACTCAACAAGGAGATTGAGGGTTCGGTAATCCTTGGTCAGTTTGTAAACCCTGCAAACCCTGCCGTACATTTCGCCACCACAGGTCCTGAGATTTGGGATCAGACAGATGGCAAGGTTGATATCTTCGTGGCAGGAGTTGGTACAGGCGGAACACTCTCAGGCACAGGCAATTTCCTCAAGTCAAAGAATCCTGAGGTTAAGGTTGTTGCTGTGGAGCCTGCCACCTCGCCCGTACTCTCTAAGGGCACTGCTGGTCCTCACAAGATTCAGGGTATTGGCGCTGGTTTTGTGCCTGATACTCTTGATACTAAGGTTTATGACGAGGTGCTCGCCATCGAGAATGAGGATGCTTTTGCTGAGGGCAAGCGTTTCGCAGTGAGCGAGGGTATCCTGGTTGGTATTTCGGCTGGCGCCGCGCTGAAGGGCGCGTCGATTCTCGCCGAGCGTCCTGAGAACAAGGGCAAGAACATTGTGGTTCTTCTCCCTGATTCCGGCGACAGATACCTCTCGACACCTTTGTTCGCATAGTTTTTTAATTTTTTATTTATTACAAAAACCGCAGGTCCTGCCATAGACTTGCGGTTTTTTTGTGTGTCTGATGCTTACGTTTTTGCGGAAGCCTCAGGAAGTGATGATTTTCTGTATTGCATTCGTTATCCGCTCTTGCCTTTGTTTTATTTCTCCTGATACCGCATATATTAGCAAAATATTCCAAATAAATTGTACTTCTTTATAATATTATTCTTTGTTTCTAACTTTGCCCCGTAATCATTAACAAAGGAGGAAACAATGTCAAGAGGAATAAATACACAATGTTTGCATTTGGAGGAGGACGAGGGCGACTGTAAGAATTTCGGCGCGCTGAGTTTTCCTATCTATCAGACTGCCACTTACGCTCATCTGGGCGTGGGCAGGAGCACGGGTTTCGACTACTCGCGCCTTCAGAATCCAACCCGTGAGCACTTGGAGAAGGTTGTGGCGCAGTTGGAGGGCGGTATCGACGCGTTTGCTGTAAGTAGCGGAATGTCAGCGATTACCTTGCTTATGGAGATTTTCGGCCCCGGTGACGAGATTATTGCCGACTGCGACCTCTATGGCGGAACTATCCGACTTTTCGACAACGTGCTGAAACGCAATGGCATAGCGGTGAAATCGGCCGAGTGTTCCAAGGTTGACGTGGAGGCCCTCGTGTCTACAAACACCAAGGCCATTTACATAGAGACTCCCACGAATCCGATGATGAATGTATCTGACATTGCGAAACTTGCCGACATTGCTCACCGACACAATGCGTGGCTGGTTGTTGACAACACTTTTCTCTCGCCATATTTCCAAAATCCGCTCAAGTTGGGCGCCGACGTTGTAATTCACAGTGGCACAAAGTTTTTGGGCGGTCACAACGATACTCTGGCAGGTTTTGTGGTTACCAACAATCCTGAGATTCAGGAAAAACTGAGATTCCTGATAAAGACCGTTGGAAGCGGACTTGCGCCGTTCGACTGTTGGCTTATTGAGCGCGGAATCAAGACCTTAGGCCTCAGAATGGAGCGCGCCTCAGCCAATGCTAAAAGTATCGCCGAGTGGCTCCGTGGCCGAAAGGAGGTTAGGCGCGTGATTTATCCTGGGTTCGAGGATCATCCTGGTTACGAGATTATGAAACGTCAGGCACGGGGCTTCGGCTCAATGATTACTTTCGAGTTGGAGAGCAAGGAGTTGGCGCTGAGTATCTTGGAACGTGTCAGAATGATAAAGTTCGCCGAGAGCCTTGGCGGAGTGGAGACTCTGATAACGTATCCCGCCACGCAGACCCACGCCGACGTCCCCGAAGAAAAGCGCATACGCAACGGCATTACCGACAGCGTCTTGCGTCTGTCAGTCGGAATAGAGGATTTAAGTGACCTGATCGCCGAACTGGAAAGCGTATTTAATTAATGGTCTCGCACAGATGACACAGATAACACAGATTGTTCACAGATTAATATTAATAAAAATCTGTGTCATCTGTGTCATCTGTGCGAAAATCAAAAATCAAAAATCAAAAATGTCTATGGAAAGGAATTTGAATTTTGACGAGATAATCGACAGGCGGAACACCTTGTCGCTGAAATATGATTTTGCGGAAAGGCGCGGAAAGCCTGCCGACGTGCTTCCTTTGTGGGTGGCTGATATGGATTTCAAGGTGTCTAGTTACATTCAGGACGCGCTTCAGGAGACCGTGAGCCACGGAATCTTCGGATATTCCGACACTCTGACACCTTATTACGAGACTATCAGCAACCATTTCAAGAAAAAACACGGTTACCATTTCGACGAGGACGACCTCGTGAAAACTCCCGGAATCGTCTTTGCCCTCGCTATGGCCGTAAAGGCATTCACAAGGGTAGGGGAGTCCGTAATAATCTTACAGCCAGTATATTATCCATTCTCGGAGGTTGTGTTGGACAACGACCGAAACCTTGTATCGTCCACACTCGTATTGGGCGATGATAACCGTTATCATATTGATTTCGAGGATTTTGAGAAGAAGATTGTGGAAAACAACGTCCGGCTCTTCTTTCTCTGCAATCCACACAATCCCGTGGCCCGCGTTTGGACCAAGGACGAACTCCTGAAACTTGGTGATATCTGCCTGAGAAACAATGTGATAGTTGTAAGCGACGAGATTCACAAGGACTTCACCTTCGTGGGCGAGCACACGGTTTTTGCGGGTCTCAGCCCCGAACTCGACAGCATTACAATCACCTGTTCGTCGCCCTCCAAGACCTTCAACCTTGCAGGCGGTCAGGTCTCCAATATCATCGTCCGCAATCCCGAACTCCGCAAGCGTTTCCGTCACGAGATCGACGGCGCGGGCTATTCGCAGTTGAACGTTTTCGGACTTGTGGCTACTCAGACGGCCTACGAGAAGGGCCACGTCTGGTACAACGCGATGATAGATTATGTGCGTCGCAATGTCGATTTCACCCGTCAGTACATTGAGCGCAACCTCCCGAAAGTCAGGATGATAAACCACGAAGCCACCTATCTTGTCTGGCTCGATTTCCGTGCCTACGGCCTCTCTCCCAAGGACCTCGACAGCCTGATAATCAACAAGGCAAAACTCTGGCTCGACAGCGGACGCATTTTCGGCAAGTCTGGCGTAGGTTTCCAGAGAATCAACGTCGCCTGCCCAAGGTCAGTGCTTACCGAAGCGCTGGGGAGGTTGAAGAAGGCGTTAGAGGGGTAGGAAAGACGAACCGCAACCAAAACTTGATATTTTCCCCGGGTTTTGGTTGCGGTTGTATATTATTTGAAAATCTAAAGTATAAGTTAGATTTTTGATTTTTTTTTGGATTTCTAAAGTATATTTTAGATTTTTAAAAAATTTTTGAAAATCTAAAGTATAAGTTAGATTTTTTTCTTATATTTGTGCTGTTGATTTTAATTTTGAAAATATGGAAGTTATCGACAGACCTGCATATACTAATGCCATTAATAAATGGTTGGGGAAAGGACTTGTGATTGTGTTGACTGGACAGCGTCGCATTGGAAAGAGTATGTGTCTGAATCTTATTGCAAGACAACAGGAACTCAATGGCAACAATGTTATCCTGATTGACAAGGAAGATCATTCGTTTGATAAGATTAAGACTTCGGAGGATCTCAATGTTTATATTGAGAGCAAATTCCAAAAAGACAAACGTAATTTCATTCTTATTGATGAAGTTCAGGAAATAGTTGAGTTTGAGCATTCTGTGCGCAGTTGGATAAAGAAAACTGATACCGACGTCATCATTACGGGTAGCAATGCAAGAATGTTGTCAAGCGATCTCAGCACCAAACTTTCCGCAAGATATATTGAGATCCCCATTCATTCTTTGAGTTATCAGGAGTTCTTGATTTTCAATAGTTTGGAGGATTCTGATTCTTCTTTGGAAAAGTATCTGACCTTGGGAGGATTGCCATATTTGCGTATTCTTGGCCTTGATGACAAGAAACTCGTTTCTGATTATATCAAGAGTGTTTATGACACGGTAGTCCTTAAGGATATTGTTCAGAGAGAACAGATTCGCAATGTGCCTTTCCTTCTTAATTTAGGCAAGTTTGTCAGCGATAATATCGGCAAGCAATTGTCTCCCAATAGCATAATGAAGTTTATGAAGTCTCAGGGAGAGACTGTCTCGGCCCCGCTGATACTCTCGTATCTAACATATTTCGTTGATTCTTACTTGGCCTATAGGGTATATCGTTACGACATTCACGGCAAGTCGTTGCTTGAAAACAATGAGAAATATTATTTCGAGGATCTCGGTATCAGAAATATGCTTGTACATTCCACAAATGCTGGCGATATAGAGAAACGCATTGAGAATGTGGTGTATATGCATTTGCTCCGCAACGGGTGGAATGTTTATGTAGGGCAGTTGTATAATACAGAAATT
>JAZQPB010000033.1:0-8436 GCA_045628165.1 Bacteroidales bacterium
AACATCAACCTTGTTCTCTGGATCAACGGAGAGGTTGACGCCCTTAATGGAGAAGTATCCGGGAGCGGATGCGCCACCATCGATGCGGGCGTAGGTTACATCGAGAGTAGTAACCTTGGTACCATTACCGCCTACGAGAGAGGTACAACCGTAGAACATTCCAGAACTATTAGTAACTTTTTCTGTCGTGAATTTATCGGTAACATAGATGGTCTTCAACTTAGGACAATTATAGAACATATAAGTCATATTCTCAACACTTGAAGTATTGAAGTTATCACCAAATTCAAGGCTGGTCAATGATTTACAATTACAAAACATTTGCGTCATATACTTAACATTTGAAGTATTGAAGTTGTCACCCAAATTAAGGCTGGTCAAGGCATAACAATAAGCGAACATATGTTCCATATTCTCAACATTTGAAGTATTGAAGTTGTCACCCAATACAAGGTTAGTCAATCCATAACAACCCTCAAACATAAATTCCATAGACTTAACACTTGAAGTATTGAAGTTGCTGCCCAAATCGAGACTAGTCAAATTGCGACAAGAAGCGAACATAGCTTCCATACCCTCAACTCTTGAAGTATTGAACTTGTCTCCAAGATAAAGACTAGTCAATGATCCACATTCATAGAACATATAATTCATATACGTGACATTAGAAGTATTGAAGTTGTTCAAACTCAGATTTTTCAAAACTGAATAGGCATAAAACAAATACGAGCAACTCTCCGGCGCAATTATCTCGCCATCATTCTCGCTGAGGACGTAGAAAACACTTGGATCTGTTGTAGAGGTGTAAACACCAATCAATTTGGCATCATCAGCATAACCTACAAACGAGACATCGGAATACTCAGACTTCTTGCCGAAAGTGATACTTGTGGCCTTATCGGAAGGGATGGCGGACTGCATCAGTGACTTATTGAGCACAAGTTCAATTTTCTCCCACTTAGGCTTAACGCCTCTAATCTGGTTGCGCTTGAACTCAACGGTTTTCTCAACCTTGTACTCATACATAGAGCCGTCGGCACAATAGCCACGCAATGTATAGCCATTATCCATAGCGCATGGAGCAAGGGCTATGAAATAGTTGCTGTTGGTCTTGATGGTGCCATTGAGAGTGATGGTGGAATAAGTAGGGAAATCACCCGTCCAATCTTTAATGACGGAAAATGATAGTGAAGATTGATCTCTAATCAAAAAATTGCCAGCCAATGTTTCATCGCAATTTCCCCGGAACTCAATCTTCGAAAACTCGTAATCCGCCCCATTGGCTATCAACAGGAAAGAGTTGACTGTGCGGAACGAGAATTCGGTAGGCAAGTGATCCGAAAACGACACAAAAACAGCGGATTCGGGATCATAAGTATCCTTTACAGCGTTCTGCTTGTTGGGCAATTCAAAACACAAATACTGATTCGAATATAAACCAGAGAACCTATAATTTTCAGCCGGTAACATAGCCATATAATCCGAGGCTCCAGACAAATCATCTGGATTTTGGTCGGTCTCAAAAGTGGCAGTAGCGCCATCCTCGCTATTGTTTTTGAAAATAATGGTTTTAGAGAAATGATCATAGTGCTCAGATCCTTGCAGCGCCACCTCGTCTCCCTTGTGGAAGTTGTATTTGAAGGAGGTGGTTACATCACCCTCTATGTATGATTTCTGGGTGGAGGAGTTGGCGTTGTCGTGGTTTTCGGCAAAGCCTGCTGTTATCACCCATTGAGATTTGTCTGATGCGGGGGTGTCGGTGTTGGTAGAGTTGTCGGGCGCTGATATGCCCAGGTCATTGGCCGCATCGTCCTTGTCGGAGCAGGCAGATAGGCACAATGCTCCCACCAACAGATAAGATAGAAAGTTTTTATTCATCTTTTCTTTTGATTTTTTTCTTGTTAGTTGAAATTGATTTGATTAATCCCAGCCTGCGAAATCTGGGTCCTCGCCGAATCCGGATGGTGTTGTGGAAGTGCAGATGATATCTGCGGAATCTACTGTCACGATCTCAGCCTCGGCGGCCACGTATGGCTTTCTGAGATCGTCTGGTTTAATGTCTGTCATTTTCATGCGTTTTTAAATTGCTATTAATGATTTGATTATAATTTTACAGCGCAAAATTCAAAAAAAAAATGACACGGCAAAATTTTGGATTTTAGTTTTACTAAAAATTAATATAGGGAGGAGAAGGGGGCATAAACAAAAACACAAAAAGGAGGCTGTCTCGCTTGGGGACAGTCTCCTTTTTGTGTTGTGATTGGTGGATTATTTTGCCATTAGCTGCCTAAGATAACCTTGATGAGCTGTACTCGGCGGTTGATGGCCCGGTTGCGCTCCGATGTGTTGGGCACCAGCGGCTCGCTGAACCACTTGGTCTGGCATTCCATCTGGCCCGGCTGTACTCCGCGCTGCAGCAGCTGGTCGCGGAACGATTCGGCTCGCCTCATTCCCACTATCTTGTTTTGCTCCATGGTGCCTATGTCGCAGGTGTGGCCCACAATGGTGAGGTGCACATCGGGGTGCTGGGTCATTATCTCGGCCAGTCGGTCGAGGTTGGCGCGCATCCGGCGGTTGCTCTCCATATCCACGTTGTTGAAAGCGAACGAGTTGTTGTTGATCTCGGTGATCAGCCTGTCGAGCTCCTGGCTTTCCTCTGTGCTTATGCGCTCAGGCTCGGGCTTGGTGTTGTCTTCCACAACTATAGGCGGAGTGTCCTGCTGGAGGAGGTTCTGCAGCGAGTCCTGTATCCGGCGCTGACGCTCCACCTCTCCGTCGCGCATCTGGTGGCGGCGGCGCTCCTCTTCCACAAGCTCCAGCGAATCCTGCTCCTGAGCGTGTCGGCGGTGCTCCATCTTGTCGAAATCCACACGGCGCGCCCTCTTGATGTCGGAATCCATCATCTGGTGGGCCTGTCGGTGGCGCTCGTATTCCTCGGTGTTCAGCTTGGCGTCGCCGCTTATTCGGTAGCGCAATCCCAGCTGAAGGCCCACCGACAGGCTGGCTATTTTGGGTGAGGCCTCGCTGCTGAGTATGCCCTGGTATACGGGATGCTGGTAGGCGTCGGCGCTCATGCAGTCGGGGTCGTATATCAGGCTGCCGCTCTTCTCGGGCATGGGTGTCATGCGGTAATATCCGCTGGCGCACAGATAGGCGTCGAGACGTGGGTTTATTGCGTAGAGCAGGCCTATCTCGCCCATGAGCGATAGGTTGGGGTTAAACTGGTATTTTCCGCTGAACCCGGCCTCCTTGTAGGTGTTGTGGCCTATGCCGCCCACCTCCAGGTCCCACTCCTCGTAGTAGGCGCGGGTCTCGAGGCTGTCGCGGGTGCTGAATGTGGACTTGGGATAGAAAGTCATCATGGCGCCGGCGCCCAGGTACATCTTCCAGCTGATGCCCAGGTTGGTCTGGTAGAGCAGCATGGCCGGCACCGACAGCGAGTGTATTGCGGCGCTCTCGCTCATCGACCCGAAATATGTGTGGTGCTCGTATGGACGGCTCAGCTCGTCTACGGCGTATTTCAGATGCTGGGAGTATCCGCTCAGGGCCATGCTGTCGATGGAGGTCTTGTTGTATACCACTCCGGCCGATATGCCCAGATGCTTCTGGTAGAAGTATTGGAAACCGGCCCTGTACTGTCCGCCCCAGTGTTTCTCGCTGTATGGGTGTATGGTGTTGTCTGTCTTGTGGGATGTGATGCCTCCGTCCAGATACATGTAGAGTCCCTTGTGGCAGCCGAAATAGTTCATTATCTCTACTTCCTTGTTCACCTTCTGTGCCTGTGCCGCGCCGGCAGTCAGCAGCAGCGCCGTGGCCGCCGCCGATACCGTCAGGGCAAGTAGTCTCTTAGTCATTGTACTTGCTTTTTTCTGTTATTTTACAATTATCTTGAATGAAACCTTGCTGATGCCCGATACTGCCTGACCGCTGTATGTGCCGGACGGCAGAGCGAGCCTCATGGTCTCGGCGCCGTCCATGGTCTGCACCAGCGCGCCGTCGTTGCGGTAGATGTATACCTTGCATCCGGCCATCTCCTCGTCGGAGTATCCGCTCAGGGTTATTGTGAATTCCTGGCCGGCCGATGCCGGGTTGGGGTATACGCTTGCGCTGTGCGGTGTGCCGGATATGTTCATGTAGTTCATGTCCTGAGGGCAAACCCTGAGTATGTGTCCGTCCACATCGCGGGCCACAATGCTGAACTGCTGCTGGTCCTTTATGAGCTCGGGGATCTCGGCGCTCTGGTAATACTGCTTGGTGGCTCCGTCTATGGCCTCGTCGCCCAGATACCACTGGTATTCCTTCAGGCGGCCGTCCTTGTTGTCCACAAATAGCACATCGCTGTACAGCATCTTTATCTTGCTGTCGCTCAGGCCTATGTTTATAGTCACCTTCTCGGGCTCGCTGGTAAGCTCGTCGTCTATATTGTCGCGGAATCTTATGCTGAACTCCTTGTCGCCGAGTCCCTCCTCGCTCATCTCGTTGGTTACCGGGAACGAGAAGTGGCTCATAAGCTCGTCGGTGTTGTTCAGCTCATGGAATTCGCCGCCCAGCTCCTCCACGTTGTAGTATCTCGGGTGGACGGGGTCGCCGAATTCGAGCAGTATTACGGCGTTCTGTCCGGCGCAGTATCCGTTGGCGGTCAGGTGTCCGTTGTGGTCGTATCCGTTTTCGTCGGCGTCGGGGTTGTCGTTGTTTTCAGCTGATATCTTTACCGGTACCTTCCATACTATGGGCGAGGTCTCGAGGATCTTCTCGGCCAGGTTGCCCACCATATCGGCCGATGTCACCTTTATGGTGTGGGCCATGTCGCGGTTCAGCTTTATCTGGCTTCCGCTCCTGATGTCGGCGGCCTTGCCGTTGTCTATCTGGTATTTTATCCAGCTGATGCCCGACTCGCCGTCGTTGGCGCTTATGGTTATGGTGTACTCGGTGTAGTGGTTCAGCTCGGAGGTGGCGCTGTCTATGGTGATTGACGGTTTCTGTGTGTCTATCATCACATTGCTGATGGTGCCCGCCTGGAACATCTCCGCATCTGCCGCCGCATTGCTCTTGGCCATTACCGCGGTGCCGGCGTTGGCTGTGGTGTTGTTTTCAGCTGATACGATTTCATCGAGCTGATAGTCGCTGAATGGCGAGCTGAATGATACTCCGGCTATCCATTTCTGACTGTACTGGCTGTTGAATTCGTCGAGGCTTATTGTCTTGCCATCAGCTCCCATGGTCTCGGTGATGGTGGCCTGTACGTCGCCTATTATATAGGTGTATTCCACGGGGTCGGCGTAGTAAGCCTTGTACTTTGATTCGGCTGTCACCTTCACGAATCCTGTGCGCGCGCTCTTGATGTATTCGTTGTTTTCTATCGTCACATCAAAGAGGTTGTTGTCGCCGAGGTAAGAGTAGATGCTGTCGCCTTCTATGTAGCTCTTCTGTCCGCCGGCGTCCATCACGTATGCCTGTGCCCTGAGGCTTGGGCGTGGTCCGTTGATGAATGCGTGAACCTCTCCGCTGCCGTCCACTGCCGCTATCTCGATGCTGGCCTTTACGGGCACCATCTTGTTGATAGAGCTGGTGTTCTCGTTGCCCACATTGTCGGTGGCGCGGCTGTGGATTGTCCATCGGCCGGGCTCTATCTCTATTGTGGTGGTCTCGCTGAATGATGTCCAGCTGTCGGCATCAGGCTCGGCGCCCTCTGCTGTTATCTGATAGCCCATGCTGCCTATGCCCGACTGTGTGTCGGTCCAGGTGTGGAGTGTGGCCTTGCTGCCGTCTATTGCGATCTGTCCGCCTGTTGGGGCGTTGTGGTCTATCAGCGCGGTTATGGTTATCAGCTCGCTCTGTGTGCCGTACATTCTGTACCAGAACGAGTATTTGTTGATGCCGTCGGTATCGAATACGAGAGGCTCGCTGCTCCAGTCGCTGCCGTTGAGGCTTAGCTCGAGCTCGGGGGTGTTGTCCGACGGGCTTACGTATAGAGCCTTGCTCCACTGGTTCTGGTAGTTGCCGGCGTAGTATGAGTATACCTGAAGTCCGCGCTCTCCAAATCCGAACGAGAATGGAGCCTCGCCTGTGTAGTACTGGAACTTGGTATCAGCTGACAGCTCGTAATACTTGGCGTCGCTGCCGGTGAGAGTTGCGGTTACCTTTGTTCTCTCTGGCTCGCCGTCGGAGTATGGAGTTACCTTGCTGGTGTGCATCACGTTGTTGCCGTCGAGGGTCAGGTATTCGTTTTCAGGGATGCTGAATTGCAGTCTCACGTCGTCGCCGCGGTCCACGTTCTGGAGCGTTATCTCGTTGAGGTCCTCTGTCATTCCGAAAGGTATGCGGATGTCGATGGTTATCGGCGATGTAGAGATTGTTCTCTTGCCGAATGTTACGTTTATCGTGTTGCTTTCGGATGTGTTGCCGGCCTGGTCGGTGGCTGTGAATGTGTATTCGCCATCAGCTGATATGGTGAAGATGTACTCGCCATCAGCTGGTATGATCTCCTTGCCGTTGCAGAAGTATCCGGCAAGCTGCGACAGCTCGTCGGCTGACTTGATGGTGACTTCCACCTTCTTGAATCCGCTGATGTTCTGGTCGGTTACCAGATCGCCGCCTATGTAGAGCTGTGGTTTCTCTGGTTTCTGACCGTCGATTTGGATACCCTGAAGCTCTGCTATCAGCTGCTGAGATGCTCCGTCGGCATCGGGCTGTACGTATACGAGGATTTCGTCGTATTCGCCATCAGCTGCACTGATCTCCCTGGCCGGGGTCTCGGTGTGGCTGGTGCTTATCAGGTAGCCCTCGGGTGCTGTGAGTGTGAGCTTCTGGAGCCATCCGCCGGCGCTGAATTTCTGGAGCCCGGTGGTGCTCTCTATGCCGCGCTGGTCGGTGTACTGTACGGCGATGTCCATTACGGATGCCTGTGCGGTGAATTTGTATGGCACCTCCGATTCGCCGATGTAGAACTGGCCGTCGATCTTGGAGTCGTTGGCTGTTACCGGTGTGTCGAGGCTGGCCTCGCTGCCGTTGATGTAGAGGTTCTGGTAGCTGATGCCGGTTACTACGGTGCCGTCTTCCTTGACTGCGGAGGTCATCTGGCCGAGTGTCATTCCTGCTACGCCCGATACCTTGATCTTGAAGTCGATGCCTTCGGGGTTGATGGGCTCGCATCCGCTGATGATGGTTCCGCAGATCTGGCAGATTTCGCCTTCCTCGTGGCCGTATTCGGTGTATGTGGCCTCCTGCCTGTCTACGTGGATAGGTGTGTGGGCTTTCTTTGCGATGGCCTCGGTTCTGGTGTGGAGCTCGTTGTGCTGGCAGGTGAAGGTCATTACGCCTTCCTCGGTGCAGGTAGGCTCCTTGGTTGTATTGCCCTCGTCCCATGAGTGTGCCTCAGGGTCGGCGGGTATTGTGCGGCTGTTGTGGTGCTCGGCGTTGTGCTGGCAGGTCTGGTATTCGCTGCCCTCGGCAGAGCATGTGGGCGCGGTCTCCATTATCCATTCGCTGTTCCAAGAGTGGGCTGTCTCGTCTATGCTGATAGGCTCGGTCTTGGTGTGGGCCGCGTTGTGGATGCAGGTGATGGTGAGAACGCCTTCATGGGTGCATGTAGGCTCCTTGGTTACCTCGCCGTCGTTCCAGCTGTGTGCCTCTGGGTCTGTGTCGGTGGTGCGGTATTCAGCGTTCTTGCATCTTGTGCAGATGTATTCGTCGAGGCCTGTTGAGGAGCATGTGGCCGCATTGATGGTGTGGCTGTATACGTAATCGTGGCCGAGGGCTGGGGTTACGTATGTGTCTTCGTCGGTGAAGGTCTCGGTGAGGCTTTCGTTCTTGTAGTATACGCCGTTTTCGTATTGGCAGGTCCAGTATGTGAGGTTGCCGTTGGTGGTGCAGGTGGCTTCTATGGCCTGGTGCTCATCGATGCTGTGCGATGGTGTGGCCTGTGTGCCCGTGCTGGCGTCTGATGCGCTGTGGAGATTGTCGCCTACGTATCTCTGGTAGAGTGTGTAGGTGGCGTAGGTGGTAAGTCCGCTGAATGATGGGCTGTCCTGCCAGTTCTCCATGTCGAGGCTGTACTGGCATCCGTCCACTGCCTTCAGTGTTATGTTGTGGCAGCTGATGGCGATTATTTCCGGTGCGCCCGGTGCCTGGAGCTTTTCCTTCACGATCTCGAAGTTTTCGGTGCGTGAGCCCACGTAGCTGCCCTTTCCGGTGATGGTGACAGTGGCGGTTCCTACTTCTATGTTGCTGGTGTATTCAACTTCGTAGTCGGTGCCTGCAATAAGCTTGCTGTTGCCGTCAGTGATGCTGAGGGCAGGTGTGAGAGCCTGACCTGTGTAGAGCTGCGAACCGATTGTGGCTATGGTTGCGTTGCGGATAGACTTGGCTCCGCAAACACAAGTGTTGCTTTCCGAGAAGTTGTGAGCGATATTCTGCTCCCTGCATCCGTCGTGGGTG
>JAZQPB010000034.1:0-4757 GCA_045628165.1 Bacteroidales bacterium
CGCTCTCGAGCGCAGTACAGCCATTGAATGCCGAGGCAATTACAGAAGATGTATTAGCTGGCAATATCACAGACCTGAGAGATGTAACACCGGCAAAAGAAGGAGTTGTCTCGCAGTTACGGAGATTGAGGTTAATAATCGCCTTGGAATTGGCTTTCATGGCCGATGGGATAACATCAGCCGCGCAAGCGCCCTCCACCGTGATGGTGTATTCGCCGGCTGGCAGAGATTTGATATGGTCAGCCACCTCTGCGGCTGAAACAGAACTTGCGGCATTCACGGTAATCTGGTCGCTGATACGGAGTTCGTCGCCGTTCCATGAAGCATATAGGTGATATGCCTTGCCGGCAGAAATCACTGTGCTTGAGGTCTTGGCATTCACCGACCTCTTGCCGTAGCCGTTTACCGACGCCTCGAGGTATGCCTGAGCGATAGGCTTGCCGTTGGGGATATACCATGAGATTATGGTGCCCATTCTGCCAGCCGGAATATTGACAGCCTCGCTGTACTGGTAACCGCCAATGTCTTCAGCTGAAACCTTGCCGCCTTTATCAACAGTGCATCTGAATCTGTCGTAGTACCATCTGTTTTCGGTAGTGAAACCGTTGTGAGAGAATGATATTGCAGACGATGTGTTGTTGGCCACATGCAGAAGCTCGTAAGCGCCAAAATGCTTGAAACTTACCTTCACACCAGCAGTCAAATCAGAAGAGCTTGCGTTGCCGGCAAACATCATCGGTGCCCTGAAGTTGCTCAAAGGCTGGCGTGTGGCAGAAGCATCGAACATAATTTCGCCATTACTCAAAACCGCCTCCACTCCTGTAAATCCATACAGCTGGAAATAGCTTGAAGCATCAATCTCAGAAGGAAGCACCACATTGAAAGAGCAGGATTTGCCATCTGCCGAAATATTATCCACACCCATCTTGCCCAGATTGAAACATTCTGTGCCCTGACGGACAAACATCTGAATCTGATCGTCTCTCTGCCACTTGGAGATCAGGTCAAGAGAACTTCCGTCCTGAGCCATAGACACCTTGCTCAGCTGATCCTGGGCATCCACACAGGCAGTAATGGTTACCATTGTGCCACCATTCTGCACATTGGGACTTGAGTCATTAGTAAGAGCCATATCGGCATCATCGCCGCAAGCCGGGAGCAAGGCAAGAGCAGCCAAGCCCACAAAAAACAATTGCTTTAACTTCATATTATTAAATGATTTATAGGTTTATAAATTCGTTCCTTTTACGTCTGGAGCAGATCCAGAACCGTTGTATATCTGGTCAAGATTCTCGCCCTTGACATCAGGCGCAGAACCCGAACCGTTGTAAGTCTGGTTTACATCCTGACCCTTGACACCCGGCGCAGTGCCTGAAGCCTGTCCATCGTTCTCCAACTTAGAACCCGAAACATTGGGGAGAGATGGAGTAACCGAGGCATCTGTCTCGGTAGGCTTTGGGAGGACGGTATAGGAGAAGGATTGCTCGTTCTCAATGTCAAACAATTTAGTTTTAATCATTCCTGATACCTTACCAACCTTGTCGGTTGGCATAGTAACATAGAACTCGCTATTGTTTTTGATAGTGCTTACCAAAACATTTCCAACATATACCGCAATATCACAAGTCTCAGTCACCTTTCCTGAAAGGATAAAATAATCGTCCTGCTCTATTGAGTTTCCAGTAAGTGTAAGGTCTGTAATTTTCAAAGAAACTACATTATAGGTAAACGGCCTGCTGCCTACTATCTCCCCATCCATATAAATAGTTACCCAGCCTTCAATTTCTCCAGCATGATCGGTAGGCAAATCGATAGAATAGTATTTATTGGCCTTTAACGGCTCCAATCCATACAATACACCATCAATAACTACAGTAGCGGTAAAATCGCAATCCTCAGAGGTAGAAACGAAACCCCTAATTGGGGTATCAAGTTTCACTACAGAGGCAGAAAGCTTGAGATCAGAAATAGTGACAGGTTTTTTCTCAACAGTGTAGTTGAAAACCTGCTCCTCGACCTTTCCTCCATTATTCACTACAATTTTTCCTTTGTGTAATCCCAGTACCGAAGTGGGCAATTCAACAGAACCCTCTCCTTGAACATATCCTACTTGTTTGTCATCAACATATATGTAAACCACTGCCCTTCGGTTAGTGGAGACAGACACATTAAGAATTTCATCTTTTGTCACAGATGATTTATCAAGTTCAAAGGAAAGAAACGCTTCCTCTGGATGCACGTTGCACAAGAAATTGGAACCATTAGCATAAGCCTTATCCGAGGAAACGCATTGCACAGTTATCTTGTATGCACCTGGTGCAAGAACCGACAAATCGTATTTAAGCTGTACAACATCATCCTCGGAGGCAAGCAACTTGTCATCCGCATAAATGGAAATTGTTCCCTTTTTTGTTGTACCAACTACTAATTCGGCAGGAGTGCCATTAGTAACATTTTCTATGGGATGATAAGACAATTCCATAATATTGCTTATAACACTAAAACGAACATCGAATGTACGGTATTTGCTACTAGACATTCCTGCTATTCCATCAATCAATGTAACCAGGCTCTCGCCTGTTGTAATAGTTGTTAAAACAGGTTTCACCAACTCTTTCAGAGGCTTGCAACTTGAGAGAACCCATTTCTCTCCTTCTTTTGCGACTGCGAACTGAAACTTATCCCAATCTTCATCATCATCTACACTGGAGTATTTTTCATACAACTTAACTCCTGTCTTAAGAGACTTAACACCATACTTTGTTCCATATTTGAAGAATGCAGGATTTGCGTCGCCAGCAATATCCTTTTGGACTCCCTCTAACACATCATAGATATGTAACAAAGTATTATAATAGAATTTCCTGGATTTATCATCCCAATACCCCCACTCCTTGGTATAGAAAATCTTTTTGTATGCCTCCATAAACGAATCAATCCAATCCTTGTCAGAGAACAACTCTGTGAATAATCTCAATCCAAAGTTATCAGTCTTGAATTCGTAATCATATTCAGCACAATAAAACTCCCATACAGGAATAGCCATATAATAAATGAGGTAATATGCACCCACAAAAGGATCGTCATAGGGGTATACATATTCGAGAGCATCAAGCGGTTTGGTTACCTCAAAAGGGATATCTTCCTTAACCTTAAGATATTTTTTACGATAATCGTAATAAGTATCTGCCATAATATTAAATCCCTGCTTCACATCATCCACAAATGGAATCCAATCATCATCTGTAGTGTATCGGTCGCTTGTAATATTGCCCCAAAGTATCTGAGCCAGATTGTATTGAACTTCTACAAAACCAAAAAAACTGCCACCGCCCAAGTCAAAATATTTGCTTGCATCAACAAAAGTGGCGTTCAAATAATAATCAGCAAACCCCTCGTATTTAGACACAAAAGCATTAGTCTTTAGGTCTATACTACCAGGCACTGCCATAAAACATGACTGACCTAAATTCTCTACTTTTAGAACAAGATCCCATGAATTAGTAGTTGTATTATAATTTCCGGATTTAATAGAAGTTGTTATATCATTTTGAACATTTCCTTGAATAAAGGATACCTGATGTCCTTTGCCGTCATCCAAAGAAAAAACAGGAGTTTCATCCTCACCCCAGCTACCACCGCCACCGCCAGCGCCACCGTTTCCATAAAAATCATCTCCCCAACTGCCGCCACCGCCACCAGCTGGACCACTCTTCAGAATTGGAAAACTCTTGGATACAGCATTAGTTTTATTACCGTAAGTATTGTACATGTAATCATAAACCTTCACTATATAAATAGACAAAGATTCAATATCGAAACATCCCTTCTCGTTCAGCTGTTTTTCAATATCTGCAGCCATCTGGTCAGTTTCGGGTAAACCCAGTAATATTTTTCTAACCGACTCATAACCTTTGTCGCTCATATTCAAGCCATAAGGAACCGTACACAACAACAAAGTAAGTGCAGTTTCCTTAGGACTCAATTGAATCTTTCCTTTATTCGAAGGATGGCGATAAGAGACATTTACATATTCATCCTGCATATTTTTCACAAGAACAACATCCGATGATGAATTGAAAGTCCCATCACCATTAGCAAACGACAAGGAATCGCCAGATAGAACCACAACATCTTTCATATTAAGATCGCAATCCTCAGGAAGAACAATTTCATAATTGAAATTTCCCGACCCAAGCATTTTTGATTTATCCAATGCAAATTCATTGCTATTCAATGCGGCCTCCTTGGCATAATATGATTTTGCCTTGGCGATATCTTGCTCAACACCCACTCCATACTCATACATATAGGCAAGCGAGAGGTTGGCGCTGTCAACATTGGCATTGGCAGCCTCAACCAAATCTTCCACCAGTTTATTGTAATCATGAGTCTGCCTCATCGACTCAAAAGCCTCCTGATACAAATCCGTCTTCCCATCATCCGGCTTGTCCGGCTTCTCCGGCCCCGGCGTCGGCTTATCCTGCGGCGTCGGCTGTTTCACCTCCTCCGACTCCTTCTTACATCCCGCTATCCCGACGGCCAGCATCACCGCCATCAGATAGAGAATAAAATGCTTTGCTTTTGTCATTTGCAATGTATTTTAGATTGTTTAACAAAAATATTTCGTCCGCAAAAGTAAAGCAAACTCAAAAAAAAAAACAAAACGCTACAAAAATTAAAAAATGAATAAAAACTTAACATTGGGGCACAAAAAACCCCGGCCATAGATACACCACAGGCGATGCCAGTGGTTA
>JAZQPB010000035.1:0-29762 GCA_045628165.1 Bacteroidales bacterium
GCTCTTAATTCTTAATTGTTAATTCTTAATTGAAATGTTATACTTGCAACTTTTTTGGGTGTTTTTCAAGATTGGACTTTTCGGCTTTGGCGGTGGTTACGCCATGGTCTCCATGATAAGGATGGAGGTTGTCGACGAGTATCAGTGGATGACGGCGTCGGAGTTTGCCGATCTGCTGGCCGTAAGTCAGATGACACCCGGACCTATATCGATAAACACTGCCACATTTGTGGGATTCACCGAGGCCGGATTCTGGGGCTCAGTGGTTGCCACATTGGCGCTGATACTGCCCACACTTCTGCTGATGGCATTGGTCTTGGCCTTGTTTTTCAAGCACAAGGATTCCGAGTATGTGAAGCGTCCGATGGCATACATGCTTCCCGTGGTGGCCGGCTTGATCATCGCCGCCGGAGTGCTGATGCTTTTCGTAAAAGGCGACAATGGCGTCCTCGACATTTCCATCGACAGAGAGACCCTCTCGTCGTGGCTCAGCTACGTAATCTTTGGCGCAACATTGGTGCTTACATATCTCAAAAAAGCCAATCCGATACTTCTGATAATAATATCAGGAGTGCTGGGATGGGCAGCGGGGGCTTTTCTTTGATTAGGGAAACTCTTATGGTGTAGCCGCAGGCGATGCCAGCGGTTACCCAAGTAGTGGCCACAAGGGCCACCGCATCAACTGGGATGCTCTTAATTAATAATCACGAAAATCAAAAATCAAAAATCGAAAATCAAAAATGTACTTAATTCTCGATATCGACGGAACTCTTACAAACAGTAAGAAAGAGATTTCTCCAAAAACCTTGGAGGCTTTGATAAAAATGCAGGAGCGTGGCCACAGGATTATCCTGGCTACAGGTCGCCCAACATACGGCGTCAAGTGGATTTGGGATGCCCTGAGGCTCAACGAGTTTGGCGGATACATCCTTAGTTTCAACGGCGCGCGCACCATCAACGCCAAGACTATGGAGGTGGTTTTTCAGCAGGAATTTCCTCATCATCTGATAGCCGAGCTTCATGCCTACGCCGCCGAAAAGCAGATTGGCGTAATCTCCTACGAGGACGGTGACGTGCTTGTGGGCACCGATATGGACAAATATATCGGCAAGGAGATGATGCTGAACCGCATGCGTGGACGCATGGTTCCCAACTTTGTGGAATACATCAATTTCCCCGTCAACAAGTGCCTGATGACCTGCGATCCCGACAAGGCTGTGGAGGCAGTATCAGAACTCTCCGCCAAATACGACGGCCAGATAAGCGTATACCGCAGCGAGCCTTTCTTTGTGGAGCTGATGCCGCTGGGTGTCGACAAGGCCGCATCCTTGGACAAGCTTTTCAAGATGGAGGGAATCCGCAAGGAAGACACCGTGGCTTGTGGCGACGGATTCAACGACATCTCCATGATTCAGTTTGCCGGGGTAGGAGTGGCCATGAAGAACGCCCAGCCTCAGGTAAAGTGCGCGTCGGATTTCGTGACACACTACACCAACGACGAGGACGGTCTCCTGGAGGTGATTGAAAAATGGTTTAAATAAATTCGAAAAATGAAAAAAACATTATTGTTGCTATTAGCTCTGCTGATATGTGGCATTGTATCAGCTCAGAATCTCCAGGACGTTATCTACCTGAAAAACGGCAGTGTAATCCGCGGCACTCTCA
Source organism: Bacteroidales bacterium (assembly GCA_045628165.1). Classification (GTDB taxonomy): domain Bacteria; phylum Bacteroidota; class Bacteroidia; order Bacteroidales; family UBA3824; genus UBA3824. The sequence continues at coordinate 1,666 of JAZQPB010000035.1, forward strand.
TAGAGCAGGTGCCGAGTGTCAAGATCAGGACTTCCGACGGCAGCATTTGGGTTTTTGAGGACGACCAGATAGATCACATATCAGCTGAAACAAAAACACAGCAAACCAATTCGCAGGGGATGGATATGTCGGTGTATGCCGGAACGCCGGAGTTCTCGTCGCGGCAGAAAAAACAGCCGCGCAGTGCCGGAAGCCTTTCGCGCGGTCTCAGGATGCTCTGCGGATTCTCGTATCAGCAGCACATCAACCAATACACTTGCAGTGTGCTGGATGCCGATGTATCGGTTGGATATCAGCTGACACCCAAATGGTATGCCGGCCTTGGCCTGGGCGATCAGATTTATTTCGATTATTGGTATTATGGCTATTACGATGTGTATCCGATGCCTGTGGCGCAAATGCCTGTGTTCCTGAATATTAGATACGATGCCAAGCCTTCAGGATTTTCGCCGATGGCCGATTTCAGGTTTGGATATTCTGTAACCGCCGACGAGCTGGTGGATTATTCGGGAATGTACATAAATCCGTCGCTGGGCATCCGCTACAATAGACTTTCGTTCTCGGTGGGAGTGGAGATGGTAAAACTTGCCGAGCCGTGGTCGTTTATGGAGCTTGGTGCAGCTAATGGCGATATTGTCGATGTCAACTATCAGACTTCCATTCAGTTCCGTTTTGTATTTGAGTGGGGTGCACGCTAATATAATAAAAAAACGAAAGCTCCGGCGGAAAATCCATTCCACTGGAGCTTTCTTATATTTGTGCTGTAATTATCAAAAATTACTTGGCGAGAGCCTGAGCTACGGCTACGGCAACTGCTACAGAAGCACCTACCATTGGGTTGTTACCCATACCGAGGAAGCCCATCATCTCTACGTGTGCAGGTACTGATGAAGAACCAGCGAACTGGGCATCAGAGTGCATACGGCCGAGAGTATCGGTCATACCGTAAGAGGCAGGACCTGCAGCCATGTTGTCTGGGTGAAGTGTACGACCTGTACCACCACCTGAAGCTACTGAGAAGTAAGGCTTGCCAGCGAGCACGCGCTCCTTCTTGTAGGTACCGGCTACTGGGTGCTGGAAACGGGTTGGGTTTGTAGAGTTACCTGTGATAGATACGTCAACGTTCTCCTTCCAGAGGATAGCAACACCCTCGCGAACGTCGTCGGCACCGTAGCAACGAACACCACCGCGAACGCCATCTGAGTATCTCTTCTCAGATACTACGTTTACCTCGCCAGTAGCGTAGTCGAACTGTGTCTGTACGTATGTGAAACCGTTGATACGGCTGATGATCTTGGCAGCATCCTTACCGAGACCGTTGAGGATAACGCGGAGAGGTTTCTGACGAACCTTGTTAGCCATCTCAGCGATCTTGATAGCACCCTCAGCGGCAGCGTAAGACTCGTGACCAGCAAGGAATGCGAAGCACTCAGTCTCCTCACGGAGAAGACGAGCAGCGAGGTTACCGTGGCCGAGACCTACCTTGCGGTCGTCAGCTACAGAGCCAGGGATACAGAATGCCTGGAGACCCTCACCGATAGCCTCGGCAGCGTCAGCAGCGTTTACACAATTCTTCTTGATAGCGATAGCGGCGCCTACAACGTAAGCCCACTTTGCGTTCTCGAAACAAATCTTCTGGGTATCCTCACACATCTGGTATGGGTCAAGGCCCTTGTCAGCGCAGATAGCCTTAGCCTCGTCGAGGTCTTTGATACCGTATTTTGCAAGAGCTGCATTAATCTGGTTAATGCGGCGCTCATAACTTTCAAACAATGCCATAGTTCTTATTACTCTTTACGTGGATCAATGTATTTAACTGCATCTGCAAAGCGGCCGTATGTACCCTTTGCCATCTTGATAGCGTCAGCACCAGAAAGGTTTGGATCCTTCTTGAGTGCGTCCATGAGCTTGCCAAGGTTTACGAACTCGTAGCCGATTACCTCGTTGTCGGCGTCAAGAGCCATGCGTGTGCAGTAGCCCTCTGTCATCTCGAGGTAGCGTGAGCCGGCCTTCTTTGTACCGTACATGGTACCAACCTGGCTGCGGAGGTTCTTGCCGAGGTCCTCGAGCGAGCCGCCTACTGGGAGACCGCCCTCAGAGAAGGCAGACTGTGTACGGCCGTAAACGATCTGGAGGAAGAGCTCGCGCATAGCTGTGTTGCTAGCATCGCAAACGAGGTCAGTGTTGAGAGCCTCAAGGAGAGTCTTGCCAGGGAGGATCTCAGAAGCCATAGCGGCTGAGTGAGTCATACCTGAGCAACCGAGTGTCTCTACGAGAGCCTCCTCGATGATACCGTCCTTAACATTGAGGGTGAGCTTGCAGCAACCCTGCTGTGGAGCACACCAGCCAATACCGTGTGTAAGACCAGAGACATCCTTAATCTCTTTTACATGCACCCACTTGCCCTCCTCAGGGATAGGTGCATTGGCGTGGTTGGCGCCTTTGGCAACGCAGCACATGTGCTGCACTTCATTTGTGTAAATCATAATTAAATATTTAATTGATTGTTTTGATTTATGCTTTTTTTGTAATCAAATTATTCTCATCAATGTACTGGGCCACTATCCTCGCAGCATCGCCGCATAGCCTTTCGCATGGTCGCTTCTTGTAATACTGCTCCGTGCGGTCGGATGGCCTCGGGCTCTCGGTGCCGCCGTTTTTGTCGCCCAAATTCAGCAGCTCGCGGCATATTATGGAGCCGTTCGCTTCTCGGAACCTGGCTGCAAACTGCTGCACCAGTGCGTAGTTGGCGGTGCGCTCCTCCATGTTGCCGGGGTTTACGGCCGGGCTTATATAGCCAGCTAATACGCCCATCGCTGTTACGCATCCGCAAACCTCGCGCATCCTCGCCATGCCTCCGCCCATTCCGGATCCTATCTTGAGTATGGAGTCATCATCCAGCCCTGTCAAGTCCCTGAATGTGAGCAGCACAGCCTGACAGCAGTTGTATCCTTTCAGGAAATTGCCCGAGGCAGTCTCCTCTCTTTCCGATATGCCCATCATTCTGCTTTGCAAATGTAATAATTAAATTTTGATTTCTGCTTGCAAAGTTAAAAAAAAATCCTTTTTCTCGATTTTTTTGATGATATTTTTTTTCGGCGTTATTTTTTCCTGCCTGCCAGTATCAGCGATGCTCCATACGCCGCTATGCCCATAAAACAGAGCGCAGGTATTATGTACGACATCAGCGGGCCTTGTGCTCCTGCCACCAGGCTCTGCAGCGGCGGTATGGCCAGGCCTCCGCTTATCGCCATTATCAGCACCGACGATGCCACCTGCATATCGTTGCCGGTGTGCTCCACGGCCGATCCGAATATCGTGGGAAACATCATCGACATCATGGCCGATGCCATCACCATGGCCATGATGGCTATTATTCCCGATCCGAACACCACCGCCAGACACATCACCGCGGCGGCCACTGATGCGGCTATCAGCAGTTTGTTCCAGTGGAACGAGCCCATCAGCCATGTGAATATGAATCTGAACACCGCAAATGCCGCCATCGCTATTATATATATTGTGTTGGAGCTGATGGCGGGATCTATGCTCTCCACCACCGGCACTATGTAGCCCCACACGCCGCTCTGCGCGCCCACGTAGAGAAACATCGCCAGCGCACCGAATCTGAATTGTTTCAGCTGCCATACCCTCCTGAGGCCGTCCTTGAGTTCGCCGAGAGTATGGCTTCCGCTCAGCTTCAGCCTGCTGGATACCGGCATCGATACAAACAGCAGCGCCACCATGAAAATCATGAGCACCTCGCCGATTACGGCATAGAGCATTGTAATGGCGTCGAGCTCCTCCTGCATTATCTCCGGATTGGAGGTTTCGGCGCTCAGGTTGTTTATCACCATGACATTGCCGAGCATAATGCCGGCTATCGATCCGAGAGGGTTGAACGACTGCGCGAGGTTGAGTTTCCTGATGGCTCTGTCGGGATTGTCCTCCAGCGAGAGTATGTACGGATTGGCCACGGTCTCCAGTATGGCGCATCCGCCGGCCATTATGTATATAGCTAATATGTAGAAATATACGCTGCCCACGCTCGATGCCGGAAAAAACAGCATGGAGCCCACGGCATACATCAGCAGGCCCACTAACGCCGCGCCCTTGTATGAGTTGCGGAATATATAATAGGTGGCCGGCAGCGCAAAACAGATGTACGCCGCGTAGAATGCCGACTGTATGAGCACCGCCTGCACGCTGCCTATCTCGAGTATCTGCCCGAAAGCCTTCTGGAGCACGCCGGTCAGGTTGTTGGCCAGTCCCCAGAAACAGAACAGCGCCGTTATTATGATGAATAGAGTTGTACTGCCGCCTCTATTGTTGCTATTAGCCATATCGCTTGGGATTTATATTTTCGTTGCAAATATATGCTTTTTTTTTCTACAATTCGTCTGTCTGGATGGTTACTTTCAGCTCCTGTCCGGTGGCGGTGCCGTGGTATATGAACTGCATTCCGCAGCGGGCCTCCTTGCACTTGCCTATCAGCGTCCTGGTTACCTTGTCGCTGTAGCGGAACGATTCCAGTATCAGTTCCTTGGTCTCGTCCCCGTCCAGGTCGTCCACCTCAAAATCGCTCTCGTCGATGTCGTAGTAGTATATCACAAAATCGTCCTTGTAGTCGATGTTGGATAGCGTGGTAATCTCGTCCACCATCTTGGGGCACTGCGCCCGGGTGGTTAGCATGCAGTTTGTGATGTATTCCTGCGGCGAGATGGCCTTGACTTTTCCGTTGCCCAGGTCGCGGAGTTCGCTGTTGCTCAGGGTCACCTTGTATTCGTTTCCATTCTGTCTCAGCAGTATGGAGAATTTTGCGTCGGCGTCGGCTATGGCTCTTGCCAGCCTTCTGTTGCCGTAGTTTCCGGCCAGGCTTCCAAGAAGGTTGCTTTTCATTATATCGTTCACCTGGTCCAGGCTCTCCATCTTTATCGTATGCTCCTGGCTTACGATGATGGTCATCAGCACCTCGTGTTTGCGACCCTCGTATCTGAACCCGTTTATTTTTACCGAACCAAAGTCCTGCGGACAGTCGCTGTTCAGGCTCTTTACAATCGCCTTCAGCTCTTCCTCCTTGTTGGAGCATGATGTGATGGCCGCCGCGATAATCAGAGATAGGAATATTAGTATTTTTTTCATCCTGATAAGCCCTTGTATGTGCCGGGCGCAACTTCTAATATAATTACCGCCTCAAAGTTATGAAAAATCGGCGTTATTAGCAAACTCCTGGCCCGTATTTTTCGGTTAGTTTTTTTTCAGCTGATGGCAAGAGATATGTATTCCCATCAGCTGTATATAAATGTATAATAGAGTGCATAAAATATGTATATTTATTAATTTATTGTTAAAATATACATAAATATACAAGCTGATGGGGCTGCTAAATTGTTGGCTATCAGCTGAAATAAAAAATAATATAAAAAATACGAAAAAAGTTTGTGAATATATAAATAAAAAAGGTACTTTTGCAGTGTTTTTTAAGAAAACGAGCAAAAACTAATATAATCAATTAAACAAACAATAAAAAGCATTTATAAATCAGATCGTTATGGACAACATAATCGTAAGGATAGCGTGTGAGAGCGACAGCAAATACTCTCAGGAGATTGTTGACGAGATGGCTTCTTCGGCCAAGGCAAGAGGCACAGGCATCGCTAAGCGTACACCTGAATATGTTACTGGTAAAATGATTGAGGGCAAGGGTATCATTGCGCTCACAGAGGAAGGCCAGTGGGTAGGCTTCTGCTACATAGAGAGCTGGGGCCATGAGAAGTACGTATCAAACTCGGGTCTGATTGTAAATCCTAACTTCCGCGGAAGAGGCGTTGCCAAGGCCATCAAGTTCAGAGCCTTCGCCCTCACCCGCAGCAAGTTCCCTACAGCCAAGATCTTCGGCCTCACCACAGGTCTTCAGGTAATGAAGATCAACAACGAACTGGGCTACATGCCTGTTCCATTCTCTGAGCTCACCGACGACGAGGAGTTCTGGAAGGGCTGTCAGAGCTGCGTGAACTTCCCGATCCTGACATCCAAGAACAAGAAGAACTGCCTCTGCACCGGCATGCTCTACGATCCCGAGTGGGAGAAGGAGCGCGGCCCCAAGGACTGGGCAGCCCTATCAGAGAAGGCCAAGTTTGCCGAGAAGAATGTGAAAGTAGAATTTTAATTAAAGCATATAATAATGAAAACATTAGTAGCGTATAGCGGCGGATTGGATACCACATGGGTAACCACTTACTTATCTGCCAAGGGTGAGGACGTTACAGCCCTCATGATAAACTCTGGCGCCTTCGGCGAGGACGAGATTGCCTCTGCCAAGGACCGCGCAATGCAGGCCGGTGTAAAGAAGTTTGAGTGCATCGACGTTTCAAAGGACTATTACGAGAAGACCGTTAAGTACATGATCTTCGGTAATATGCTCAAGAACGACACTTATCCTATGTCGGTAAGCTCTGAGCGTATCATCCAGGCTATCACAGTGGCCAACTACGCCAAGGAGCACGGCTACGACAAGATTGCTCACGGCTGCACAGGCGCCGGCAACGACCAGGTACGTTTCGAGATGGTTTTCGACATCCTCTGTCCCGAGATTGAGGTTCAGGCCCTCGTACGCGAGCAGAACATCCAGCGCGTCGACGAGATTGCTTTCCTCAAGGAGAAGGGCATCAAGATGAATTTCGACAAGGCTAAATATTCTATCAACAAGGGTCTCTGGGGTACTTCTATCGGTGGCCGCGAGACTCTCTCAAGCAACCTTCCACTTCCTGAGGAGGCTTACCCAACTCACTGCACTAAGCAGGATGAGAGCGTTATCACCCTCGAATTCAAGAAGGGCGAGCTCGTAGCTGTTGACGGCAAGGAATACTCCGACAAGGTAGAGGCCATCCGCGCTGTGGAGGCTCTTGCAGCTCCATACGCTATCGGCCGCGACATGCACATCGGCGATACCATCATCGGCATCAAGGGCCGTGTAGGTTTCGAGGCTGCCGCTCCTATGGTTATCATCAAAGCTCACCACGCTCTTGAGAAGCACGTACTCACCAAGTGGCAGATTTACTGGAAGGACAATATCTCTCAGTGGTACGGCAACCGCCTTCACGAGGGTATGCTCCTCGAGCCTGAAATGCGCGATATGGAGAAGTTCCTCGAGAGCACTCAGGACAAGGTAAACGGAAAGGTATTTGTATCTTTGAAGCCTTACAATTTCTTCATCAACGGTATTGAGTCTGCTCACGATATGATGGCCAACAAGTTTGGTGTTTACGGTGAGGAGAACAGAGCTTTCACCGCTCAGGATATCGTTGGCTTCACCAAGGTAACTGGCATTCAGTCAAAGATTTGGTATAGCGTAAACGGCGAGAAGTACTAAGCAATTCAATTCATACCAAAATAATCTGAATCCGGAACCGTGTTATCGTTGTATAGTATCGGTTTCGGATTTTTTATAATTGATTGAAGTGTTGAAGTGATTGAAATGTTGAACTCAACTTGCATCAATCACTTCAACACTTTAACAATTCAATCACTTCGACACTTCAACATTTCAATCACTTAATTATGATAAAAGTAGGAATCATCGGAGCGGCCGGCTATACTGGCGGCGAGCTCATCAGAATACTCATCAACCATCCAGAGGTTGAGATTGTTTGGGCCGTAAGCCGCTCAAACGCCAATAATTATGTTTATCAGGTACATGCCGACCTCTTCGGCGACACCGATATGAAGTTTGCCGAGGCTCCCACCTGCAAGGCCGACGTAGTGGTGTTCTGTACCGCTCACGGCGAGACAGGCAAGCTCCTCGCCGAGTACAACTTCCCTGAGGACGTTAGAATCCTCGATTTCACCAACGAGTTCCGTGTCGACAACAAGGAGTTTGTCTACGGTCTTCCTGAGATCAACCGTGAGAAGATCAAGGGCTGCATGAAGCTCGCAAATCCAGGCTGTTTCGCCACCTGCATTCAGCTTGCAATGATTCCAGCATTGAAGGCCGGCATCATCCAGAGCGACATCCAGGTATCAGCCATCACCGGCTCTACCGGCGCAGGAGTTAAGCCATCGTCTACAACACACTTCTCTTGGAGAAACGACAACATGTCGGTTTACAAGATCTTCACACATCAGCACTTGGCCGAGATCAACCAGACAAAGAACATCCTTGCTCCAGCTATGGCCGACAAGCAGGTTAACTTTGTGCCTTACCGTGGCGACTTTGCCCGTGGCATCCACGCATCAGTTTGGTTCACTTCCGACAAGAGCGAGGACGAGATCAAGAAGATTTATGCTGACTACTACAAGGACGAGCCTTTCACACACTTCTACGACGGCAACCTCTACCTGAAGCAGGTAACCAACACCAACAAGTGCATCGTTTCCGTAAAGAAGGAAGGCAATCAGGTTTTGGTACAGTCTGTTATCGACAACCTCCTGAAGGGCGCCGCCGGTCAGGCCACCGAGAACCTCAACCTCATGTTCGGCCTCGACGAGAAGACCGGCCTCAGACTGAAGCCAAACGCATTCTAATATACGACGAACGCCTTACGGCGTTCTGAGTTTTTTTTATCCAAAAATGGAAAGAATGGGAAAGAATTAAAAGAATTTGATTTGGCCAAGAACATAAATTATCATGAATTAACACGAATTATTCGTAAATTAATTTTTGAAAAATTTATGTTAATTCATGGTAATTTATGTAGAAAGACATTCTTTTAATTCTTTGATATTCTTTAAATTTTCGGATAAGACAAGCCACCGAAGGTGGCAAACGATATTATTCACGTAAATTTTTGGAAAGAAAATGAATACATTTGAAGTTTACAAAGTTTACCCTATAGCCATCGACAGCGCCAAGGGCCTGGAGTTGACTGATACCAAGGGTCAGAAATATATGGACTTTTACGGCGGTCACGGTGTTATCTCTATCGGTCACTGCCAGGATGATTACGTAAAGGCCGTTACCGAGCAGCTCAACAAGCTCGGTTTCTATTCAAACTCAGTAGAGATGCCTCTTCAGGAGGAACTCGCAAAGCTTATCCAGCAGATTTCGGGCTACAACGATTACAAGCTCTTCCTCATCAACTCGGGTGCTGAGGCCAACGAGAATGCCCTCAAGCTTGCCTCATTCTACACCAACCGCAGCAAGGTGATCGCTTTCAAGAAGGCTTTCCATGGCCGTACATCACTCGCCGTTGCAGTTACCGACAATCCTGCAATTCAGGCCCCTATCAACAAGACCGACAAGGTTCTCTGGGCCGAGCTCAACAACATCGATTCTGTAAAGGCCGTTATGGACAGCGACGTGGCCGCAGTAATCATCGAGGGCATCCAGGGCGTTGGCGGAGTTCAGATTCCTACCGACGACTTCATGAAGCAGCTCCGTGAGCTTTGTACAGCTAATGGCACACTTCTTATCTGCGACGAGATTCAGTCAGGCTACGGTCGTACAGGTAAGTTCTTCGCACATCAGCACTCAGGCATCAAGGCTGATATAATCACCATGGCCAAGGGTATCGCCAACGGTTTCCCTGTAGGCGCATGTCTCATCGCCCCTGAGATTCCTGCAAAGTTCGGTATGCTCGGCACCACATTCGGAGGCAACCACCTCGGTACTGCCGCCGCCATCGCTACAGTAAAGGTGATGATGAAGAACAACTACGTGGACAACGCCGCCAAGATGGGTGAGTACATCATGAACGCCCTCAAGGGCAATCCTGCAATCAAGGAAGTACGTGGCAAGGGCCTCATCATCGGCATCGAGACTGTAGGCAAGGCCGGCGATCTCCGCGACAAGCTTCTCATGGAAGAGCACATCTTCACAGGATTCTCAGGTGGTGTCAACACCATCCGCCTCATCCCACCATTGTGCGTATCAAAAGCCGAAGCCGACAGATTCATCGCAAGCTTCAATAAGCTCACAAACTAATACAGCTAACGGCGTTGCCGTTAGAATTTTATCCAAAAAATTAAAAGAATTGGAAATGAATTAAAAGAATTTTTAGAACATGAATTATCATGAATTAACACGAATGTTTCATAAATTACTTTTTTAGAAAAATTAATGACTAATTTATGTTAATTCGTGGTAATTTATGTAGAAAAAATATTCTTTTAATTCTTTTTCTTTCTTTTAATTTTCGGATAAAAAAAACAAGCCACCGAAGGTGGCGTAATCATAATATTTTTGGATATCATGGTAGAAGAAATCAATATCGTAAAAGTAGGAGGCAAGGTAATCGACAACGAGGACGCCAGAAACGAGTTCCTCGCCCGCCTCTCCAAGATAAAGAAAAACATAATCCTCGTTCACGGCGGTGGCAAGGTAGCCAACACCATCCTCTCATCAATGGGTATCGAGCCCAAGATGGTGAACGGTCGCCGCATCACCGACAGCGAGACACTCAAGGTAGTGACAATGGTTTACGCCGGCCTCATCAACAAGACCATCGCCGCCAAGCTCAACTCTCTCGGCCGCCCGGCAGTAGGTATTTCGGGAGTTGACGGCACACTCCTTGACGCCGTTAAGCGTCCAGTAAAGGACATCGACTACGGTTTTGCCGGCGACATCACTCCAGAGGGCGTTAACGCTCAGCTCCTCGTGGACCTCGTGGAGAAGGGCTACACTCCTGTAATCGCCACCATAGCCGCCGACAAGAACGCTCAGCTCCTCAATATCAATGCTGATACCGTGGCCTCTACACTCGCCGCCGGTCTCGCCAAGATAGTAAAGACAAACCTCTACTTCTGTTTCGAGAAGAAGGGCGTTTTGATGGACGCCGAGGACGACAACTCTGTAATTCCACTCCTCAACAAGCAGAATTACCCAGAGCTCTCAGCCAAGGGCATTTTTTCCGAGGGAATGATTCCAAAGCTCGAGAACGCCTTCAAGACTATCGACAAGGGCGTTAACACCGTTATTATCGGAAACTCAAACGACGTAGAACAATTTTTCACCGAGAATCATGCAGGAACCCTCATTAGCAAATAAGCTTACAGAAGAAGGCATCGAGCTCCTGAAGCGTATGATTGCCACACCTTCCACATCGCGCAACGAGGACAAGACAGCCGAGCTTCTCGTCAACTACCTGAAAGACCACGGCGTGGAAGACGTTAACCGTCATCTGAACAACGTATGGGCCAAGAACAAGCATTTCGACGCCAAGAAGCCAACCATCCTCTTCAACTCGCATCACGATACAGTTTTGCCAGCCAAGACCTACACCCGTGATCCATTCAGCCCCGACGTTGAGGACGGTGTTCTCTACGGTCTCGGCTCCAATGACGCAGGTGGTCCGGCCATCAACCTCTTGACAACATTCCTCTATTTCTACAACCGTGAGGACTTGCCATACAACCTCATCGTATCCATAACCGCCGAGGAGGAGAATTCCGGCGACAACGGCGTTCAGAGCATTCTCCCAATGCTTCCAGAGATAGAGTTTGCCGTAGTTGGCGAGCCTACCTGTATGGAAATGTCGGTGGCTGAGAAAGGTATTTTGGTCCTTGACTGCACCGCCCACGGAGTAACAGGCCACGCTGCGCGCAACACCGGTGTAAACGCCATCTACAAGGCAATGGAAGACATCAACTGGTTCAAGAACTACAAGTTCGAGAAGGTTTCGCCATGGCTCGGCGAGGTAAAGTGTACAGTAACAGGCGTTAATGCCGGCACTCTCCACAACGTAGTTCCTGCCGAGTGTACTTTTATGGTTGACGTCCGCATCACCGAGAAATACACACATCAGGAGGCTCTCGACGTCATCAAGGCCAACCTTCCAAACAAGGACACCGACGTTAAGCCAAGAAGCTTCAAGCTGAAGTCATCGCACATCGACGTAAACCACCCATTCGTGAAAGTGGCCGAGAAACAGGGCATCAAGCTCTTCGGCTCGCCCACCACATCCGACCGCGCAGTAATGCCATACCGCAGCGTTAAAATGGGCCCCGGCGACAGCAACCGCTCCCACACCGCCGACGAATACATCAAGCTCTCAGAAATCACCGAGGGCGTAAAAAAGACAGTGGAACTGTTTGAGGAGTTTTTTGGGGAATAGGTTGATGATCGGCCGACAGCACATAATAGCCGACAGCGCCAGCCCGTTGGGCTTCGGCGCAATCGGTTAATCAAAGTATTGCCTTCCAGGCAAGGTGTTGCGTTATTATCGTTAATACTTTGCCCGGAGGGCAATATTTATGCGAGCGTACTTCTTTTGTTAATTTAAAAATTGTTTATACATTTGCAGTGAACAATAAAGAGGAATAAAACCGCCGGAACATGGGCTTCCGGATCTGGAATTCTTTATTATTCTTCATAAAAGCCTGATCTGATAGGATTAGGCTTTTGCTTTCTATGGTATATACAGTCTCGCCTATATCTACTCTGTTTTTGACATTTGCCCATAATTTTTTCGTTTTTACATAATGCATTTTTGAGACTTAAAACGTGTGAATGAGGAAAACTTTTCCTATCTTTGCAGCGCTTAAATGCTTCAAGCATAGCCGAAGGCGACGCGATAACTTCAAGTTTAGCCGGGGGACAAGGTGTAATGCCTCGTTTGGGTTAGGAGGATTACGGTCCTCCTTTTTTTGTTTTTTAATAAATTGTATGTATCTTTGCAATGTTTACGGCGCGGGTTGGCAACAACCGGCGATTATAGAACACTGGCGACCCTCGTGGCCGCCTTTTATTATTAATTGGGAAAAATGTAGGGGCGGACCTATGTGTCCGTCCGAAAAGGCATATAAAAACAAAAAACCGCTCGAAAGCGGTTCTGTATCATGGGCGATGTTGGTTTCCCATACGCACGCCTAACTCACCACAAAATTACAAAAAGTTTTTGAATTTCGCAAAATTCGTTTTATATATTTTCTTTATTAGATATTTTGCTTATCTTTGCCACAAATAAATTCTGAGAGTTAAAACTATTTTTCATTTCTATGTTTTTTGCAAAGAAATTATACATTACAGACAAAAAATACTTAAAACGATGTCCCTATTGCAATTCAAAGGTTGTTAAACAAGATAAGGAATATATGAAGCCCTCTTTTGTTTGCTCCAATTGGAATTGTATGACAAAATACTATGAAAGAGAATATCTTCCGAAAGATTATGATGACAGGAATGTTGTTTTTGTTCATCTTGGCGTATTTGCGGCGTTATTTCAAGGAAGCATTGATATTGCATATGATTATTTTACAAGGGAATATCACTGCGAACGTTGTGGCGAGCATATAAATCTTGATGACTACAATTTGGAGGAGATTTTTACCGTTGAGAATATTTCGTATTTGATGAATTTCAGGATAAATTCAGGTTTTAATGGATGGTCTGAAAACGTAACAAAAATAATCATTAATTGGTACGACAGGGAGAATATATTGGTGGATAATAGGATACGTATAATCAACGGCGAACAGTCATTAATGACCTCTAAACTTTTTTCTTTTCTCTATAAGATATTGAAGGAGTCGGATTGAGTGTATAACCGCTCCCACACCGCCGACGAATACATCAAGCTCTCAGAAATCACCGAGGGCGTAAAGAAGACAGTGGAACTGTTTGAGGAGTTCTTTGGGGTGTAAGATACTGACTGATAGCACATATTAGCCGACAGCGCCAGCCCGTTGGGCTTCGGCGCAATCGGTTAATCAAAGTATTGCCTTCCAGGCAAGGTGTTGCGTTATTATCGTTAATACTTTGCCCGGAGGGCAATATTTATAGTAATCGAACTAATGTAAATATTAATAGTTTTTAGTATGTTATACTGATAGTCTAAGAATTAAAAAAATCGCAGAAAAAATCATTTATTCTTTACTTTTCTGCGTTTTTTGATTCAAAATAATTGTAATTATTTGATAATTATTATGTTGCAGCGAGTAGGTTTTAACATAATGCATTTTGTGAGACTTAAAACGTAATGGTTGTTGCAGAGAATGGTTGAATTAGAAATGGAATGGCCAACCATCATCCTTGTTCTTTTCTTTTTCCTTGCGTTCTTTCCGCTTCTGTATCGCCCAAATCAATAACAATGGTGAGCCAGTCGCGAAACAAATGCATGAGAGCGGTATATTGTCGTAGTGTGAAAACACACAACCAAGTATACAAGCAATTACTCCTATTATTTTCATAATGCATAAATTATTAAAATGGATAACTCGGTAACATATAGCATCAACCTTCGTGTCAACGGACAAAAAGACATAAATAAATTGCCTGCTGTCATCAATACGGTTGGAGAGACGGTTGGCAAAATAAGTGATTTTGTCAACCCTTTGACAAAGAAAATAAAATTGTTGGAAAATACCAACATAATTTTAATAGAAAAAGGTAAGGTTTTTCCATAATGGCTTATATTAGACACAAAACTGACAAAACCATCTAATCCACCTCACAATTTCTCAATCTCTTCCTTAGTAAGCCCGGAGTATTTGATAATCAAATCAATAGGCATAGAATCAGCCTTCATTTTCTTTGCCATAGCAATAGCTTGCTCAGTCTTTCCTTCTTCCTTTCCTTCTGCGTGACTTTGTGCCAAGGCTGTACGCTCAGTGGAAATATCAAGCCAATATTTGTTGTAGGCCTCCAATTCGGCAGGTGTATATGCGGCACGTTCCACAATCTCCAAGGCCTCGGCGATTTCAGAATTGGCCAATAGTTCAGGAGCAACATCCACGGTGCTGTCGTCTATCTCGGTAAGATATTTGAGCCAAAGATTAGCAAGCATTTTTTCCGCCTTGCAGGCACGTTCCTTGTATTTCTGAAGGTCAACGAAAATCAAGGCGATATCCTTATGAACATCGTCGGCATTTTTCTGATTGGTTAAATAATACTCGTGGATGAAGTCGTTCTTATTTAATTTGCCCTCAGGAATCTCGCTCTCATTTACAAGACTCAAGGCATAAACTTCCTTCAACTGATCGAATGCCTGACCCTTTTTCAGCTGATTGCTGTAAGTGAGAACCGCATTGTAAAGTGTCCTGGAGAAAAATGCTGTTGTCCAATAATTCTGCATTTCCACCACAAATGTACGGCCATAATTATCAGTACACTTTACATCCACGATAGAGTATTTTTTGTCGGAATTACCCTGATGATTCTCTCCCGAGAGATATTCGATAGAGGTAATCTGCATTTTGTCTGGCAATGGCAACAACGAGTTAAGGAGACTCATCACAAGATTCTTGTGTTCTCCGAATACCTTCTTGAAAGTAAGGTCTGCCTTAGGATTCAAATACTTTGACATAGCCGCTATATTTATGGTTTTTACGTTGCAAAGATAACGAGATTTTTGGATTTTAAAAATTATTTCCCTTATCTTTGCACCGCTAAAATGCTTCTTGCATAGCCGATGGCGCCGCGATAACTTCAAGGAATGCCGGGGATAAGCGTATAATGCGCTTCAAGGGAGATACTCTGCGGGGGTCTCCCATTTTTTTTCGTATTATATAAAATATTTGTATCTTTGCGATGGAGATCTCTACGGTAACGCGTGGGTTCCCCGTTTTTGGTTCGGGAGGCTGCCCCGTAAAACCTCCCATTTTTTACTTGTTTTTTTAGATTTTAACCCACAAAATCAATTTTTAGACTCAAGCGACTTCCCTCTCATTTTTTCTTTATTTTCATATCCTTCCAATACTCCGCTTCCATATATTTTTTGTAATATGTACTTGAGACCGATATTGTAAGCTGCGAGTTTGTGTTACGGAAGCAGTTTTTTGACTTCAGCTTAGGAGGTTCGCATTTTAGGTAAACCTCAGTAAGAGAAGAACAATTGGCAAACGCATTTTCTCCGATTGTCTTCAAATCACAATTAACAGTTACCTTTTGCAAAGATTTCATATCTTTGAAAGCTGATGTTTGCAGAGAACTGGCATTTGTTAGCGTTATAGTCTTGATATTAAAGTTACTGTAAAGGTTACAGGCAAAGGCATTTTCCGGTATTGTTGAGCCAAAGCAACTGATTGTTAGATAAAGATAAAAATCCTTGTTGTCATATATTATTTCCCTGATTTCCTTAAAATCATCCATTTTGACTTCTCGGAGTTTTAAGGAATGTACTCCCGGATCGTCTGACAACTTCGCCTTCTGGAAAAATTGTTCAAGTCTGTCAGGTGTAATTCCCTCTATATAGTAGTATGAAAGTTTTAGATTCTGGTTTGGAATCAGACTGTCGCCGGGATATAATATTTTGCTTCGTCCATTAACATAGCCTTCCCAGGCAAGATCGCCTCCGATAATGTTGTATCCGCAACTATCTATCGCAATCTGCTCGTCGCGAAGAAATTTAACCTCCTTCACCAACTTGCCATTGTCATAGTAACCTAAGGTGAAGTGCCCATCAACCATAACTGTATCGTAATGACTTGTGGTATCGGCCTCCCAATAATAACCCTTTTCGTGAACATAGTCGCCGAGAAAAAAATATCCAACATCGTTCCAGTCGCAGGATACCATGAATAATAAGGGCAAAATATAAATCAGTTTTTCCATAGTTTTTAGGTTTTGGTTTTTGATTCATACAAAAAATGGCTACCTAAATAGGCAGCCACCGTGTTGCATACCGTAGCAGCAACACCCGTCAATCAAATGACATGCAAATTTAAAAACATATTTCTTTTCGGCAAAATAATTTTTAAGTTGCAAAAATAGAAACATTTTCCAATTCGCAATTTTCTTTATTAAATATTTTCCTTATCTTTGCCCAAAATAAAATCTTAGAATTATGGGCGTGAAATATGATTTGGGAAATTTTGTGTTTGACTTCGAACACGACGGCAAGGATGATATCATAAGCCTCACTGGTAATGGTTACAAGGTGAGTGCTTTTGGTAAATGTTTTTACTATGGATATGAGTTTTCTGAAGAAGTGGAAGGCAAGATACGTACAGAATTTATCAAATATGCCAAATTCCCAAAATCAATTCAGGAAAATCCAAATCTCACCACCTTTATCCAAAGGGCAATTGACAATCTCCATAAGAAGATCAATCTCTATGATTATGACCTTGTGGTAATGCCGCAATCTTCAAGCAAGGTAAATCAGTATATGCTAAGGTACATTTACAGGTTTGCCCAGCCAAGATTGCAATATATGGAACTTGTGAAGGCTTTGCCTGAAAAAATTGATTTTGACACCCAGGCATATATTACTCAGTATCTTGACGACGTTTTGGAGGATGGCCGTCCAAGGTACACTCCCAAACAGAAGGAGGAGGTATTGCAAGGTATCAGCAAAATGATGGATCTAATCCATCAGAAAGAATATTTCACAATTGCCAAGGACGTAAAGAAGAGCAAATTCCGTCCCTATATGATGAACTTCCTGAAGTTCAAAACTCAAGAGGATGAGGATTTGCTGAAAACCATCAGAAAGCAAAATGTTCTTATCGTTGATGATATCACCACCAGCGGTTCTACTCTAAACGAGATCCTGCGAGCATTAAGAATTCTCAACGAGGACAATCAGATAACGATTTTCTCTCTGATTGGAAGAAAAGATTTGATGGTGGAAAGTATGTAGTAACTCCTCACAGTTTCTCTATCTCCTCCTTAGCAAGCCCGGAGTATTTGACAATCAAATCGATAGGCATAGAATCAGCCTTCACGTTCCACTATCTCCAAGGCCTCGGCGATTTTTGAGTTGGCCAATAGCTCAGGAGCAATCACAAGATTCTTGTGCTCTCCGAATACCTTCTTGAAAGTAAGGTCTGCCTTAGGATTCAAATACTTTGACATAGCCGCTATATTTATGGTTTTTACGTTGCAAAGATAACGAGATTTTTTGATTTTGAAAATTATTTCCCTTATCTTTGCACCGCTAAAATGCTTCTTGCATAGCCGAAGGCGACGCGATAACTTCAAGTTTAGCCGGGGGACAAGGTGTAATGCCTCGTTTGGGTAAGGAGGATTACGGTCCTCCTTTTTGTTTACTGCTTGGTAATTACTTTCCTGACGTAATTTTATCCCAGCAGTCTTTCGCATCCTCAATGGGATTCGTGAATGCTTTATGATTTTTGGTCTCAACCTCAGATTCTCCCTTCAACCATTTTAGTTTGAAGCAAGCTGGACCATTAGGGCTGATTTCTTTCGTACGTGAATAATCGTTCCAATACCATTCATGAGATTGATATAAGAGATCAATAACTTCTTGTTGCGAGAGAATGTAGAAATCATATTTATCAGCCTGACTTCCATCTACAAATACCCAAGGACCGACTATTCTTTGAGAAAGGTAACTCTTGTCGCGAGCCTGCTCAATGTTCAAGCCGGCATTGAAATAGCCTGTACTGTTGAACTTTACTTGTATAAAGTAAGTTTTCAGAGTATCAGGTATTACAGCCAGAAGATCGTATGACTTTGTGTTGTTTATCGACATATTTGCCATAAAAACATCAAGGCCATATTCCAATAGTTTTGAGGCCACAAGGTGCTCTCCAATAGCACCTTTTTGACTTTTTGAAAGATTCTTTGCCATTTTAATTATAGTTTTTTTTATTAATATTTCCAGTTCCTGTCAATCACCACAAACTCGTTTTTTCCCAGTTGTATTTTGCCTTATACGAATAGGAAGAGAAACTCTCGTCGGGGTGGCTGCGCCAATGTGTGCGCTCTATTCTATCAAGGATTGAGTCGTTGAGAAGATAATCCTTGCTGATAATCCACTCGCTGCGGCTGAAGTCTTTGTCGTAATCATGCGATTCTTTCAGACAGAGTTCGAGTTCTTCTGAGAGAAGCTGTACGAGCTCTTCTTTTTCGAGGCATTTTATCCTGTTGCATAACGGGGTGCGCTCGTCAAATATATCTCCTGTCATCAGCTGACCAAGATAAACAAGAATGGCCTTCTGTATCTCCCTACGGTACATCGGCTCATGGCAATCGGCATACTCTTGAATTACCTGATACAGGTTGCCGCCATTATGCACGAAACCAGCCAGCGAGAGCAACTTGTAATCTATGGTATGGTCCCACCACTCGTTGCCAAGTGTGTCCCAATATTCCCTCATCCCGATACAGGATGCGTATCTGTCCAACGGTGTATCAAATGGAATTGAATTCATCATTAATCCTCCTTGTTATATTTGTTCCACAATTTATTAATAATCTCTGCTATTTTCTTACGAAGCCACTTAGGCTCAAGCACTTCCAATTCTTCACGATGCCATAGAAGTTCCTGCTGAAAATCGAACGAAGGCCTCACACGCACCTTGAAAATGCTGTAATTTTCGTTGCGTTCTATTTCCTGCTGAGCGTCGCCCTGCATCAGCGGAAGTGCCCTGATATAGTTGGCCTGACCAGCTCCCACTTTCAATACCACGTCCTCAACCTCTTCCTCCTCGGTTACAATGCCGAAACATCCGTCGAAATACTCCTTGGGGTCGAAGTCTTTGGGATATATAAACGTCTCGCTTGTAATGTTCAGTTTCAGTATTCTGTCAAGGCAGCACCTGATATTCTCGCCCGTACTGCACGAACGGCCCACCATATACCAGCGCTGACGGAAAAGCTTCACGCACAATGGCATTACATTGTATTCGTTGGTCTCCTTGGTCTCGTAACTGTAGAGAGAGAATTGCACTGTGAGGCTCTTCTTCATCGCGTCAATTATCGGTCCCAGATATTCGCGTCCGCTTGGTATCTCGTCAATAAGGATTCTGTCCTTTATCGACTTGCTCTCGCTCAGTGAGTTGGCCACCGAATAGGTGTTGAGAAGCCATTTCTCCACACGGTTGTTGTCCCGCCTCAGGTCGTCGGCATTTCTGATATAATATCGGCAAGGACTCTCGTTCCTGTTGCATTCGATATCAAGTCCAAAAGTGTCAGCGATTTTCAGTTTCCATTTCTGGAAAGTACGTTTCAGCATATCAGCTCCATTGCTCAGGTCCTGATTTGCCTTCCATCTGCTGTTGAGTTCCTCAAATGTGATACCGCCAACGCTGTTGTTGATGGTTTCCACAATCCAGACTAATTTGTTGGTTTGGTTAAGTGCCATATCTTTGTTATTTTGACACAAAGATAACAAAACTGAGCGCCTTTTATGGGCCTAATTAGGACTTTTTTTGAAAACAAATAGATTTTCGATAGGATTTTTATTATATTTGCGCCAAATTAATCAATAAAATACCAAAACATGAGACGCTTTTTTTCTACATTGATTCTCATTCTTGCCGTGGCTGTGGCAATGGCGCAGGATGAGCGTTCCTGGTCACGCAGGTTTTATGCCGCGTTCGATCCCGAGATAGGTTTTTACTCATCCAAGGGCAAGATTCATCAGGATACCACTAATAAGCATTTTCTGCTTGGCTTTCATCTTGAGGGAGGCCCGGTAATCGACTTGCGCAACGGATCTTCCATGTCGCTGGGCGCCACTGTGGGCGTGCCGTTGGGATTCTTTGTCTACGATGATTACTGTGGTGTGCTTCATCCGTTCGAGGTAGGCGCTCAGGCAATGTACACGGCAGCTAATGGCATTACATTTGGTGGTGCTATGGGTTTGCGTTTCTGGTTCAAGACCTTCTCGGTTTCCGAATGGTTTTCAGGCGAGGATGGAGAGCAGTGGAAGGAGAATTTCTATTCCCATTCCCGAAGCGACTACTGGGGTCTGCGCGTGGGATACACCAATCGGGAAAATTTTATGAGGTTTCTGCTGAAGGTGGGCTATTGCGATGGCCTGAATGTGGGGCTGTCGTTCTCGGTGGGCAACTTTTGATGTTTCTCAAAAATACTCAAAAATATTTTTGTTTTCTGTGTTTTTGTCATAAATTTGTCCACGTGATGCAGAAATGTATTCCAAATTATATTAACCTGAGTTCTACGAAATACAATCTCATGAAAAAAATAATCTCCTGGAACATCGATTCCATCAATGCGGCGCTTACCTCCGATTCGGCAAGGGCGGTTTTGTCGCGCAATGTACTTGAAAAAATCAAGGCTGAGGACGCTGATATTATCGCCATTCAGGAAACTAAGTTGCCAGCTAATGGCCTCAACGACAAGCAGAAAGCCGTTTTGTTGCAGTATTTCCCTGAATACAGGATAGAGTTTGTGAGCTCGGTGCCTCCGGCCAAGAAGGGCTATGCCGGCACAATGGTGCTTTACAGGAATACTCTTGATGCAACTATATCAGCTGCAAAAATAGACGCGCCCGACACCATGGACAGCGAGGGAAGGCTTCTGACTTTGGATTTCGGAGATTTCTATTTTGTGAATGTATACACTCCCAACGCCGGCGACGGACTCAAGCGTCTGGCCGAAAGGCAGCAGTGGGATATCCGCTATGCCGATTATCTAAGCAAACTTGACAAGGAGAAGCCCGTGATAGCCTGCGGCGATTTCAATGTGGCGCACACCGAGATAGACCTCGCAAATCCCGACAGCAACCATTTTTCGGCCGGTTTTACCGACGAGGAGAGGGCAGGATTCTCCAATTTGCTGAGCCGCGGTTTCGTAGACACCTTCCGCTACCTGAACGGCAATGTGGAGAAGGTGTATTCGTGGTGGTCGCAGAGGATTACAACGGCCAAGATGAACAACGCGGGCTGGAGAATCGACTACTTCCTGGTGAGCGACCGCATCAAGGACACCGTAAGGAAATCGGCAATGCTCGATTCCGGCGAAAGGGCCGACCACACGCCGCTGATACTGGAGATTGAGTAAATAAATATTTCGTAATTCGGATTCGTAATTCGGATTTCGTAATTCGTAATTAAACAATGACAGAAATTAATGGTATGCCCTTGCGCCGTGCGGGCAAAAGCGGCGTTCTTCTTCCTGCCATAAGCCTTGGCCTGTGGCACAATTTCGGCTCGGTGGATGATCAGGACGAGGCCGAGAGAATGATTCTCCACGCCTTCGAGAAGGGAATAATCCACTTCGATCTGGCCAACAACTACGGCCCCGTGCCGGGCAGCGCCGAGGAGAATTTTGGAAGGATCCTAAAGAAAAATCTCGCCGCCCACCGCGACGAGATGTTCATTTCTTCCAAGGCTGGTCACGATATGTGGCCCGGTCCGTACGGTGATTTCTCCAGCAGGAAAAACCTCATAGCCAGCTGCAACCAGAGCCTCAGACGCACCGGCCTGGAATATTTCGATATTTTCTACTCGCACAGATACGACGGCGTAACACCCGTGGAGGAGACCATGCAGGCCCTCATCGACATTGTGCGTCAGGGAAAGGCTCTCTACGTGGGCATCTCGAAATATCCTGTGGATAAGCAGATAGAGGCTTACAGGATTCTACGCGAGGCCAAGGTTCCCTGTCTGCTTAGCCAGTACAAATACAATCTGGAGTGCCGCGCCGAGGTGGAAGGCGGTATCATCGCCAACGCCGCCGGTGAGGGCTCGGGCTTTGTCTCGTTCTCGCCATTGAATCAGGGTCTGCTGACAAGCAAATACTTGAACGGCATTCCCGAAGGCTCACGCGCGGCCCGTCCCGACGGTTTCCTTCAGAAGGATCAGGTGACAGCCGACGTAGTGGAGACCTCACGTAAGCTCAACGAGATAGCACAGCGCCGTGGTCAGACTTTGGCTCAGATGTCGCTATCGTGGCTATTGAACGACCCGAGAATGACCAGCGTAATCATCGGCACACGAAACGTTAGGCAGATGGACGACAGCCTCGCCTGTCTCCAGAATCTCAGCTTCTCGGCCGAGGAACTGGCCGAGATTGATGAGATTACAAGAAAGTATTAAAAAAAGAACACAGATTGGGCCGATGTACTTAAATCTGTGCAAATCGGTCTAATCTGTGTTCTTTTTTTACCAATAAATCTCGTCTCCGTTGCTTTCCGGCAAATCTCTTATTGGGTTTTTCAGCTTTATGCTGCCCTCGGTAACGGTTTCTATCGCAAATATGCCGAGGCCACCATTAATATTGCTCTTCAGGACCACGGGCTCCGCAAACGACGATTCACTCCAATCGAGGTCTATCTGGTTGCTTCGTCCGTGGAGATACATATACTCCTCGTCGCTCATGGCAAATATCTGATAATAAATACTTTCCTCGTGATTTTTCTCGTAAAGGAATATTCTTGGCTTGTGTATCAGGTGAGGATACCCTTCCTCGTCGAAATAATATTCGTCTTCCCCGTCATCATCAAGATAATTCCATAACTCTCTGTATTTGCGGTTCTTCAGCCATTCTTGGTCCCCATTGTATTTGCCGTACGCAGTCCACACGGGATTTTTCCACCAATCCTGTGGTCTTACATAGAACGATACGGTGTATGCGCCGTTGTTGAAATACTGAGATCCCACCATTCTGTAGTGGTTGTAGTAATAAGTCTCCATGCTTATGAAATCGTCGTCCTCCACTGGCACGTAGCCCTTGCCGTCGGTGAGAGCGGGGTCTTCCTTTACCTCCAGGCTCACGTTCCTGCATGAGGCTATGGAATCAGGATAATCCATTATTTTCTCGTAAGTATAGTCATCTGCCGATGCTATTCCGCAAATCTCGTCCATCTGGTGACCGGCAAGCAGACGACAGTGGGCTGGTTTGTCGGCATTGTTTTTCAGCTGAAGCGCAATCCTGTAGTATTCCCAGGCGTCCTGATTGTAGAGCGAGGTTACGGTTCTCAGGGTGTCGAAACCTGCAACCTCCACAGGCATAGGCACCTCGGTTTCGGCCCATACGGATGAGTTTGCTGACGCCGATGTTAGCTCCATGCGCACCTTGTCGCCGGGATTGAATTTGGATTTCAGCTGATAGTAACTGAACGACTCGCCATCTATCTGCTCGTATTTGTCAGCGGTTTCGCTGAGCTGGCCGTTGATGTATATTTTTATCTTGGCATCGGTTACTTCCTCTATTCTGTCGGCGTTTTTGTAATAGCATATTATCTTGTTGTCGGTACCGGTGGTGTTCAGTATTCCGAATACGGCCAGTTGCTTGTCGTGAGAGAAGTCTATCTCGTCGATTACCTCCTCGCAGGCTGTGAGCGCCATGCAGAGGATTGATATTAAATATATCAGTGATTTTTTCATTTTTGTTTGCGTTATTAGAATTTGAAAGTGTATGAGAATGATGGCAATATCGGCAGAATAGTGATCTTGTTGATATAGTATCTCTGTCTGTTGAAATTGTCGTCCCATTCCTCGCTCATATAAACCCAGTCGGGATTTTTGTGGTTATAGACATTCACCACTGAGAGGTTCCAGATGGCCTCGCCGTGTTTTTTCTGCTTGTGGAAATTGAATCCTACATTAAGTGCGTGGCTGGCAGGCATCTGGTAATTGTTTCTGCCATCGTATCTTGGTATGGTTTCCAGAAATCTAGTTTCGTCTATAGGATCCAGACGGTGGTTGTCGCCACCGTAATATTGACCAGAAACCAGGTCGTTGCCCACAGCCACGGTGCTCCGTGCGCCTGACATGTAGTTCCATTCGGCGTTGAAGTCGATTTTCTCGCTCAGCTTGTAGCTGAGGGTGATGTTTACGCAGTGGCGGCGGTCATATTTGTAGGGGAACTTGTCGCCATTGTTTATGGTGCCGTTGGGGAACTGACGGTCGGTCTTCGATAGCGTGTAGTTGGCCCAGCCGGTTAGTCGGCCTACTTTTTTCTCCGCCATCAGCTCGAGGCCGTAGCTGTTGCCGGTGCCCATCTCAACCTTGTCTTGCCAGTTGGTGACTGAGCCCATCGCACTCATGCCGTCCCTGTATTCCAGCAGGTTTTTCGATTTCTTGTAATACAACTCGCTCGTTAGCTCCCAGCCCTTGAATCCAGTGTAATACGCTCCCACTGAGTAGTGGAAAGCCTTCATGGGCTCTATGCGCTTTGTTACAGGCACCCAGAGGTCGGTGGGCATCACGAGGCTCGACGACGAGAGCATGTGCACATACTGCTCCATCATGCTGAATCCCGCCTTTATTCTCCAGTCCTGATGAGGCACATAGCTGAAAGAGATGCGTGGCTGAGCCGAGAAATATGTTTTCTCTTCCACTATGTAAGTGCTCATGTGGACGCCCACATTGGCCTGCAGGGCGCTGCAGATGGGAAAATCGTCCTCCACGTAGAGGTTTATCTCCTGCGATGTTATCTTGTTGGGCGATATTTTCTGGGTGGTGTCAATTTTCTGGTCGTAGAAGTTTTCCTTGTATTTCAGGGTCTGCACGTCGGGCCTGAAAATATGCTGGCATGCCGACGCTCCGAATTTTGCCTGATGCTTGGGCGCAATGTGGAAATCGAAGTCGGCCAGGGCGCTGTAGTCCCTTATCTTGCTGTGATAGTCGCTGTCCACGGTGGATTCCACTATAGATTCCTCTATAGAGTTGAAGCTGGTGTACTTGTCGTAGCTGTGGTTGCTGATGCTGCTCAGATAGCCGGTGTACGCCAGTGTGGTGTTCAGGAAGAGGCGAGGAGCAAGCACGGTGTTCAGTCTCATGGTGGCGAGTGTGTTGCCCCATTTCTGCTTCATATCCGATTCGTCGTAATTGTATTCGTATTCGTCCTTGTAGGATATCTTCATGAAGTCGCGGCCGTTGTAGATCGAGAAATACAGACGGCACTTGTCGTTGAACTTGTGGTTTAGCTTGGCGGTGAGGTCGTAGATTCCGAATCCTACCTTGGTGTCGTCTTCCATGAAAGGCTTTATCAGCCAGTCGAGATAGCTTCGTCGGGCCGATATTGCGAACGATGTCTTGTCCTTGATGATGGGGCCCTCGAAGTTGAGGTGCGATGTAAGCAGGCCAATGGAGAACGATCCGTAATAATTCTTCATGTCGCCGTCTTTGGTTCTGACGTCAACGATTGAAGAGAGCCTTCCGCCGAACCTTGCCGGAAAACCGCTCTTGTAGAAATCCACGTGCTTGATGGCCTCGGCCTGGAATACCGACATGAAGCCGAAAACGTGGTTCACATTATACAATGGCATTCCGTCGAGGAGGAAAAGGTTCTGGTCGGGATCGCCTCCGCGGACGTGGATTCCGCAGGTACCCGACATTCCGGCCTGAACTCCCGGCAATGCCTGTATTGTCTTCAGGAGGTCGGGCTCGCTGAGGAGCACGGGCATGTTGCGTACCAGATCGAGCGGAACGGTGGATGCGCCCATGCGTGTGGATTTTACGCCCACCTCGGGCCTGTTGTCGGTTACGACGATTTCCTCGAGCTGGGCGCTGGGCTGCAGGCGCACTACTATCATGGTATCAGCTGATAGTCTCAGCTGGATGTTCGTGGTCTCGTAGCCCACGTAAGAGAAGCTTACGGTCTGCTCGCCGTCAGGTAAACGGAGACTGTAATAGCCGTACTCGTTGGAGGTGGTGCCCTTCAGGGATTTGGGATTGTAGATGTTGGCGGAAATCAGCGACTCACCGGTGGCGGAGTCGTAGATGTGGCCGTAGATTACGTGCTGCTGGGCATGGGATAATAATGCCATCAGCTGACAAATGAATAATAGAAAATACTTCTTCATGTTATTATGTGTGTTTTTGTAGAAATTTTCGGCAAAGTTATATATAATTCTTGGATGGTAATGTTAATTTTATGTAATTTAGTGCTGTTAGAAAAATGATAAATTATGAATATTCTTAATTCTTTTATGGTTATGCTGAGTGCGTTTACGTTGGGCTGCGGACCCGTGGACGGCGGTTTCAAGTCGCTGGATGTGAATCAGTTTGAACAATTTATAGGGTCATCAGCTGATATAACTATACTTGACGCCAGGACCGGGCAGGAGTTTGCGGAGGGTCATCTGAGGGACGCCGTAAATATCGACGTGCTGAAGGCGGATTTCGAAAGCAACGCCATCAGCTGCATAGATAAAAACAGCCCCGTGGCCGTATATTGCCGCAGCGGACGCAGGAGCAAGCGCGCCGCCGAGATTCTCGTAAAAAACGGCTACAATGTGGTGGAACTTGATTGTGGTTTTATTTGTTGGGCAAATAGTGGCAAGGAAATTGTTAAGTAATGGTTGAGTCGAGTAAACAACTATTATTTTGCAATCATCATGTACAAAACTACCATTGCGCCAAATACAGAGAGTGTCCTTTGCGACATGCGATACCGCGTTGAAAAGTGGTTCGGGCAGGGTGTGGAGTTGCTTCTCGACGAGTTTACGTCTATCAGCGGAATCAACCGCAACAATCTGTTTGTGTCGCCGTTCAGGATTCAGTATGAGGGCGGTTTCAATCAGACCGACACTATTTACATGAACACCTACGTTTCGGAGATCAGCTATCTCTCGTTCGAGATATTCCAGGCGGCGTATCAGGACAACGAGCTGGCCGCGGTGTGCCGCAATTTGGTTTTGCTTACAGCTGAAGGCCGTACTTACGGTGTGGAGTTCCCCGAGACGGCGCTTCAGTCGCTGTATCATCATTACATAAGTCCTCAGACCCGCGAATCTCTCTATCACATAACGCCTTACCAGAAACGCAACGAAGACGAGAAGCTTGATATGAGGCTGAGGCTGATAATGAGGCATTAGGAAACAAAAAACGGGATGCGCCGATTGGCATATCCCGTTTTTTGTGTTTGTATATGTGTATGGTGTAGAGACGCATTTATTTTCTGCATTCGAGGATTGCCTTGCTCTTCTCAGGAGTTACGATGCCGAACTCGCCGAGGTTGCTCTTGCGCTCCACGAAACGGTTGTAGATGGTGTCGATGATGTCCTGACCGATGCCGTAATCAGAGAGGCGGGTCTTGATGCCGAGGCTCTGGAAGAACTCCTCAGTCTTGGCGATGGCCTTGTCGATAATCTGGTCGTCGGTGCCGTCGGTGATGTTCCAGACGTTCTTGGCGTACATGAGGATCTTGGCCTTCTTCTCCTGACGCATAATCTGCATTGTGCCTGGCAAAACGATTGAGAGTGTTACGCCGTGGTCGAGTCCGCAGAGAGCTGTAAGCTCGTGACCGATGTTGTGGGTGCTCCAGTCCTGATTTACGCCAGGGCAGATGAAGAAGTTGAGAGCACAGGTGGCGCCCCACATGTAGTTGGCGCAGGCGTCGTATGAAGGCTTGTCTACCAAAACCTCGGGAGCAGTCTCGATGATGGTCTTGAGAACGCCCTCGGCCCAGCGGTCCTGAACTCGTGCGTTGATGTCGTCGGTCAGGTACTGCTCGATAACGTGGATGAAGCTGTCGGCCAAGCCGTTAGCCTTCTGCTTCT
>JAZQPB010000036.1:0-36073 GCA_045628165.1 Bacteroidales bacterium
CAAAATTTATGACAAATAATTTGGTAAATAAGGAAATTATGTTAGCAAGCAAGCAAGCAAGCAAGCAAGATTAGTTGCTTTCCTTATGCACTGATATATTGTAATAAATCTTGTGAAGGCATTGAGCGCAAGGCTCAGTCTGTTGAGTAGTCAACGGGCTGGGCTTTGCGCTTTTTTGTGTTTGTACCTCTCCGCATCCTTGCGATGGCGTTTGCGGAAAACCGTAGCTTCCTCATGATCATTTTTGAAGATGCACTCGGTGCGAATAGCAACTTAACTGGTTGTGAATCAGCAATCACAACGCCCCCCGGAGAGGATATTATCCACGATGGACAGTCGGTGAGATATATCCGGAATT
Source organism: Bacteroidales bacterium (assembly GCA_045628165.1). Classification (GTDB taxonomy): domain Bacteria; phylum Bacteroidota; class Bacteroidia; order Bacteroidales; family UBA3824; genus UBA3824. The sequence continues at coordinate 359 of JAZQPB010000036.1, forward strand.
TCAACAAAATCCCTTTATGGTTTCCGATACGCGCCACATTCTGCAGGGCGCAGCAGATATACGACCGCATCTGCACACTCGATTTCGGCGGCAAGGTCTTTGAGCCTTATCTTCCGCTCCTGAGAAAAATAGTATATTCCAACGACGATTTCAAGAATCCCACTGATATAATCCAAGATGAGCCTCTCGACATGGGTCTGCTCTTTCTGCGCACCGCCCGTGAGGATTTCCGCGAGGTTCTCAAGATGAAGATTCCCGGCCTTACACCTTATTATAACCGTCAGTCGACCAACGGATATGGCATCAACGATTATCTGACCGTTCCCGACAATCAGATGAAGAGTTTCCGCATCATTGTGGAATCGGGCAACGAGAATATCCTGATCGACCAGGCCAAGGCGCCAAGTTTTGTAAAAGGCGATGATGTGATAGTGGTTGGCGGTCCCTTTGCCGGAGTGGAGGGCAAGGTGATGAGGTTTCAGAGCCAGAAACGCGTTTTTGTGGATATTCCGGGACTGGGCTGTTTCGGCACGGCGTATGTTCCGGCCAAGTGGCTGAGGAAGATAGAATAATTACGAATTACGAAATCCGAGCATAGACGCATGATACCGAGCACGCCAGCCAATGGCGCAAGCGCCAAGGGCTTCGGCGTACCCGGTTAATCAAGGTAGTGCCTTCCAGGCACCGGGATTGATGGGGAAGGTCAATTATTAATTGTTAATTATCGTGTGGTACTTGGTTCGTTGCACATTGAATCGCTTGATGCAGGTTCACGAGGCCGTGGGCAGGCTGGGACTGGAGGCTTTTCTGCCGGTCTATGAGAGCAGGCCGCTGTTTCCGGATTCGTTTCTGGTGAGGGCGTCGCGTCAGGATTTCGAGGTTCTTCTCTCGCAGCGGATAGCAGGTCTTTCACCTTATTATAAGGATGCGGAGAGAAAGGATTTTGTGGCCTTCAACGATTCACAGATTGCCATGCTCCGCACAATAGTGGATTCCAACAATCCCAATATTCTTGTAGACCAGACTTTGGTTCCGGCCTTTCTCGACGGCGAAAGGGTTGAGGTTGTGGACGGCGCCTTTGCCGGAGTTGAGGGACGTTACTTCAAGTACAAAGGTCAGCACAGGGTTTTTGTGGAGATACCAGGACTCGGCGTATTCGGAACGGCGTATGTGCCGAAGGGAATGGCGAGGAAGGTGGCGTGAGGGGGAGGAGGCTGCGCCTCCTAAGTCCGCAGGCTCGCAAGCGTCGCCAGCGGTTATGCGTATGACGCCTCTCCGAGGCTGGGACAGAAAACACGAATTACCGTGAATTAACACGAATTATCAGAATTTTTTTCTTTTTAAATATATTTCCCATGAGAGATTTCAAGGATATCAAGATAGCTGTGGCCGGTACTGGTTATGTAGGTCTCAGTATTGCAACATTGTTGGCTCAGAATCATCAGGTAACCGCTGTTGATGTTGTTGCCGAGAAGGTTGAGAAACTCAACAACAAGATTTCACCTATTCAGGACGATTATATTGAGAAGTATCTCGCAGAGAAGCCTTTGCAGCTGATGGCAACTCTCGATGGAGCCTCAGCTTACAAGGACGCCGATTTCGTGGTAATCGCCGCGCCTACAAACTACGATCCTGTCAAGAATTATTTCGACACCACTCACGTAGAGGAGGTTATTGATTTGGTTTTGGAGGTGAATCCTGATGCCGTGATGGTGATAAAGTCAACCATTCCAGTAGGCTACACAAGAAATCTCTATGTGAAATATGCTCAGAAGGGCGTCAAGAAATTCAATCTGCTTTTCTCGCCTGAGTTCCTGAGAGAGAGCAAGGCATTGTACGACAATCTCTATCCTTCACGCATCATCGTCGGATTCCCAAAGATGATTGATAATCCAGAGTTCGCCGAGGAGAATGAGGCAATCAGCAAGATTGCCGATGTAAGTTTCCTGGAATCAGCTGCAAAAACCTTCGCCGCACTTCTTCAGGAAGGCGCAATAAAGGAAGATATCGACGTTCTCTTTATGGGAATGAAAGAGGCTGAGGCCGTGAAACTTTTCGCCAATACTTATCTCGCATTGCGTGTAAGCTACTTCAATGAGCTTGATACTTACGCTGAGGTTAAGGGCCTTGACTCTCAGGCAATCATTCAGGGCGTTGGCCTCGATCCAAGAATCGGAACTCACTACAACAATCCATCCTTTGGCTACGGCGGTTACTGTCTGCCCAAGGACACCAAGCAGCTTCTCGCAAACTATGCCGACGTTCCCCAAAATATGATGACAGCCATCGTAGAGAGCAACCGCACAAGAAAGGATTACATTGCCGACGCAGTTCTCCGCAAGGCTGGCTGGTACGACTATTATTCGAATAATCAGTTCTCGGGTAGCAAGTCTCCCGTAACTATTGGAGTTTACCGTCTTACAATGAAATCCAATTCCGACAATTTCCGTCAGTCAGCTATCCAAGGCATCATGAAACGCATCAAGGCCAAGGGCGCAAACGTTATCATCTATGAGCCTACTTTGGAGAATGGCAGCTCGTTCTTTGGAAGTTTGGTGGTAAATGACTTGGAGGAGTTTAAAAGATTATCGCAAGCGATTATCGCCAATAGGTACGATTCGGCTATGCTGGATGATGTTAGTGAGAAGGTTTACACGAGGGATATTTTTGGAAGGGATTAGTTAGGATGCTCCTTGGAGCATTACCTTGAGTAGCCCATGGCAATACCAAGTAGTAAGAACGGAAATGCCATGGGGGAATGGGGATATATTTGGAAGGGATTAGGAGAGAAAATTTTTGTTAGATTTTTCCCAATAATTTTTCAGTGTTAAAATATTTAATTACTTTTGCCAATGATAAATTGAGCACCTGAATGGAGAACCAAATCAAATATGCCTTTCGTATGGTACATGTGGATAATATTCCGCATATACTTAGGGGCGGTTTTGTTTGCAGGAGGTTTTCCGCCCATAATTCTGATTATGTGTCAATTGCCGATTCTATGGTATTGAGACGTCGGGATATGGTACTTGGCAAGAGGATTCAGGTTGAGGATTATATACCTTTTTATTTTGGACCGCGTCAGCCAATGCTTTATGTTATTCAGAATGGCTATAATGGCGTTGTTCAGAGAAGTCCGGAGGATATTGTTTATTGTGTTGTCCGATTGGATGCGTTGGTGGAAGGCAAAGTGGATTGTATTTTCACAGATGGACATGCGTTATCCAGCTCCACTTCTTTTTATAATGGAGATCAATTGGTCAACATTGATGGAATAATAAAGTACAATGAGGTATATAGTCAGTTTTGGAATCAGGACAACGACATTGACCTGAAACGTCGCAAGGAAGCGGAACTTCTGGTGAAATATTATCTTAAGGCTGATTTCATTTCGGGCTATGTGGTCTATAATGATTCTGCCAAAAACAGATTGATAGAACGCGGTGTTTCAGCAGAGAAGATTGCGATTAGGAAAGATTATTATTTTTAGACAATGATAAGGTACATAACAGGAAATATTTTCGATGATGATGCCCAGGCCTTGGTGAATACTGTAAATACCGAGGGTGTGATGGGTAAGGGGCTCGCCTTGCAGTTCAAGGAGCGATTCCCTGAGAATTTCCGTGTGTACAGATTGGCTTGCAAGGAGCATAGGCTTGATGTTGGTAATATGCTTGTCGTTGATGAGTCAACTATCGACCGTCGGCTGCTTGTGATTAATTTTCCTACCAAGAGGTCATGGCGCAAACCTTCCGAGTATGATTATATTCAATCGGGACTTAACTCTCTCCGTTCAGAGATTATTAGCCGTGGTATTAAATCTGTGGCTATCCCTGCCTTGGGATCGTGCAATGGTGGCCTCGATTGGAACAAAGTCAAGCAAATGATAGTCTCTCAGTTGTCTGATATTGACTGCGATATCCGGATTTATGAGCCTAATGCAAGGATTGTGGAGCAGATGAAGAGCGAGCGTGTGAAACTCTCTCCTGCACGTGCCATGATGCTTGATATGATGTGGGATTTGGTGTCCTTTGGGGAGTTTGTTTCGGTGTTTGCCGCAGAGAAGATTATTTATTTTCTTCAGAGGTTTGGTGCCAGTAAGGTTTTCAATATCGACTATTCCCGCAGTTTCTATGGTCCTTATTCAAGTGGCAAGATAGCCCACGTTTTATATTACCTAAATGGAAGTTTCATAAAGGGGATGACCGCTATGCAGAATAAGCCTTTTCAGGAGATTTGGCTTGTTAAGGATGCACAGGATGAATTGTCGGATTTTCTCAAAACTCCCGAAATGTCAGATAAATTGTCTGTACTTGATAAGACCAAGGATTTCTTGAGTGGATATTACGACAATTCTTCATTGGAGTTGCTTTCTACCGTGGATTATCTTTTGCAGAATGATCCTCGTCTCAGCAACTGGCTCAATATGTCCGATTACGAAGTTGAATCTATCCTTAGCCTCGATATCGCCGAATGGAGCAAGCGCAAGGAGCGGATGTTTGTCGGCACTCCGTATGTGAAAATGGCATTGCAGCATCTCAGGGAATGGAAGGATGAGTTGTATATGGCGGCGTAGTTTTTTTTCCATGGGTATGGGAATGCGCAAACACCAATCACGCCAGACCTGCGGTCTTCGGCGTAATCGGTTAATCAATATAGCGTCTTCCAGACGCGGGGGAGAGTTAAAAGTTCTTGATTCGTAATTTTAAATCATGAGAGGTTTGCTGTTGGGATATAAATTAGTAAAAAATTATTCTATTTTCTATTGTTGTCTAATTAAAAATATTGTATCTTTGTCCAAAATCAATTTGGTAAAGTATGGCTACCGAAAAGGAATATTTGGATTTTATAAGGAATTTGGATTATAACGGAGTTCAAAATTTGTGGGAGGATATCAAATCCATATCATACGACACAGAATTTTGGAATCCGGGTAAGGCAATGGAATATACAATCTTACGTGCTTTTGAGTTGGAAGGTTGTAGGGTTAAATATCCATATATAGTTCGGATGGAGGATACTATACTTGAACAGATTGATGGATGCGTGTATGCCAATGGCCTGGCTGTATTGACTGAGTTCAAGAACTATGATGAGTCTAAATTGGTAAATATAGAACCTATTTCCAAATTGCGCAATCAACTTTTGCGTCGTCCTTCGGGAGTTATTGGTTCGGTGTTCTCTACTTCAGATTTTTCAGATCCAGCAATGATCTTGTCGAATTATCTTGCTCCTCAGACAATTATGCTTTGGAAAGTTCAGGATATTGATTTTTGTATGCAGAACAGGTGTTTTGTAAAGGCCTTGGACTTGAAGTATTGTTTCGCTATTGAGCATGGCAAATGCGCTGTTGATGTCAAATTCTTAATGTAGGTAGTTATGGACAACAAGGTTTTTATTATAGTTAGCAGCAAGGATGAGCAGGCGATGATAGATAATATTATCCGCGAGAATGTTAAGAATGGCAATATTGAGTATTGCATCGAGAAGGGACGCTCTTCCAAGATCATAACAGCTGATACTCTTCTGACTGTAAAGCCTGAGGACAAGATTGTTATGTGCTATAATTATCTTACTGATGTGGATGTCATTAAGAATGAGGCAGATACCAATCTTTATTATATGCTCAGCTATCCCGCTTCTTCCAATAGACTGAAACTTTGCGGCTTTACTCCAACCATTGAGAAGGAACTTGATATTTCCAAGGATGACATGCTCAATCAGATAAATGACAAGAGAAATACTATTCTCCAGAATGAGAATATTCATGGGATGATTGAGTTTATTAATGGGTAGGAGGATTATATTATGAGCGAAATTACAAATATTGATTTTTCTTTATACGAAGAAGACTTCGATTCTACGTATAAATGGAAAAAGTTCAAGAAAATATCTGACACAATTTTTATTTCGTCTGGTAAGTGCAAACTTAATTTGATTTCGGATAAGTCAACTTCTATTGAAGTGAATATTGATGATGTTTATCCTGATATTTTCAGTCCTTTCAATAATCATAAATTTGATCTGTCTCCAATAGGGTTGTCGAAAGAAGTTTATGTTTTGACTCCATCATTTTCCAATGCTATCACTTTTGAGAATTTCAATAGGAGTAAGAGTGAGTATGTTTCGTTTTTGTTTGAAATATTAGAAACTCTTGGGTATAATTATGGTGTTCAGGATAATATGACCTATACCTATGGTCGCGGATATTGGTATAGTAATGATTTGAAAGAATTGAAGAAGAAGGGTCTTCTGGTTTTCCGCTTGCTTAGCTATGGAAGCAACTGTTATGTGAATGTAGTTCTTTCCAAAGAGGAAGCTAAGAAGAGAGGGATTGAGAAGAATAATCTTTACGACAAGGAGAGGAAGAGTTTGGTGCGATAATTTTATCATTGCTTTATGAGAATATTTATTAGTTTTAAATACGAAACAGACTATTTGTTCCGTAATTTATTGAAGGCTTGGAATTATCATCCCAATATTGATATTTCTTTTGACGATGTTACTCCTCGGGAGATAAATTCTGAAGAAATTGGTAGAGTTAAGGCTGTTTTAACTCAAAAGGTTAAAGATTCGGATGCTGTTTTAGTTCTCATTGGAGAAATGAGTGATACTTTTCATCGGGATTATAAGCAAATAGGTTATAAAAATTGGCAATATTTTGAAATAGCAAAGGCTATTGAGTATCACAAGAAAATTATTGTTGTAAAACGTGATAAAACTTTTGATACTCCCAAGATTTTATATAATCAAGGAGCTACTTGGGTTTATTCCTTCAATAAGGATAAAATTTTGGATGCTATCAATAATTCATGGTCATTATGGAGATGGTAGAATTATACTATGACCATTACAAGGATTCCTTTGAGCAACAAAAGTCTTATCTACAAAAACGGGATAAACTTACTATTTTATTGTTGGTTTGTATAATTTTGATTATCGCTTTTTGTTACGATGCAAATTCTGTTTGTGAGAATCTTAATAAACTCATTAATTCTCAAGTTAATGAATTAGAGTTTGATTTATCTTTCATAAAAACAGGATTATATATAATAACATTCTGGGTATCGCTTCAATATTATCAAATTGTATTAATTATTGAAAAAACATATCGCTACATTCATAATTGTGAGAAATGTTTGTCCGATAGTGGTTTTCCAATATCAAGAGAAGGTTTTTCTTATTTGGTAAATTATCCATGGTTGAGTAATTGTGCTCATTTGTTCTATGCTTGGGGAATTCCTTTATCGTTGATTGTTTGTTCTGGTTTTAATATATGTTTATCATGGAGTGCCCAGTTCTTGAATATTTGTAATATAATAATCTTAATTTTTATTGGGATTTTCTCTTTATTGTATATTTCTAATAGAAACTTTAAGGAAGAATATTTTTCTAAGGAACTTTATCCAAATATGAAATTCTTTCAGAGATTGAAAATGTATTTTAGGGGATGAGTTTTTTATGAACATAGATTTGTGGTTTTTCATCAAATTAATATGAGTGTATTAACTCAGAATCTACATATATATATTTCTTATGACTAAAGTTATCACATACGGAACATACGATCTGCTTCATCAAGGTCATATTAATCTTCTTCGCAGAGCAAAAGAATTAGGCGATTACCTTATTGTAGGTGTTACTAGTGATTCTTTTGATAAAGGACGAGGAAAACTTAATGTGCGAAATAATGTATTGGAGCGCGTTGAAGCGGTAAAGGCAACTGGTTATGCAGATGAGGTAATAATTGAGGATTATATTGGGCAAAAGATAGATGATATTCAAAAATACAATGTAGATATTTTCGCTATCGGTTCTGATTGGGAAGGTAAGTTCGATTATCTGAATGAGTTTGCAAAGGTTGTATATCTGCCACGTACTGAGGGAATATCAAGTACAATGCTACGTGCGGAATCTACTGTTGATGTCAGAATCGGAATTATTGGTTGTGGAAGAATTGCAAATCGTTTTCCTTCTGAGGCTGATGTTGTAAATGGTTTGAAGGTAGTATCAGCATACGATAAAGATGAATTGGCTTCATTTAGATTGATTAGCAACTATGAAGGCATTGAGAAGGTGAATTCTTTGGAAGAACTGTTCAATGAGGTTGATGCTGTTTATATTGCAACTCCTCACCTCAGCCACTATGAATATATCCAAAAATCAATAGAGGCTGGCAAGCATGTTCTTGTGGAGACTCCTATGGTATTGAATGGTGATCAGGCCAAAGAGTTGTTCAATTTGGCTGAACAAAAAGGTGTGATTTTGATGGAGGCCAACAAGACCGCCCATTGTCCCGCATTCAATCATTTGATGGTAATGATTAAGTCTGGTGTGATAGGTGAGGTTGTGGATATAGAGGCATCACTTTCCCAGTTACTTGACAAGTCTGGACGAGAATTTGACTCTTCTCAAGCAGGCGGGGCTTTGTTTGAAGAAGGTAGTTATCCTTTGTTGCCAATTTTTAAGCTAATGGGTATCAATTACGAGAATCTCAATATTTATTCCCGTATGGAGAATGGAGTTGATATTTTTACTAGAGGAGTGTTCCGTTTCCCTTCCGCTACTTGTTCTTTCAAAGTAGGTCTCGGAGTAAAAACAGAAGGAAGTTTGATTATTTCTGGTACAAAAGGGTATGCATACGTTCCTGCTCCTTGGTGGAAGACAGATTACTTTGAGTTACGTTACGAGGATCAAAATAAGAATCAGAAATTCTTCTATAAATGGGATGGATATGGATTGCGTTATGAGATTCAAGAGTTTGTCTCATGTATAGTAAATAAAAGATTTTCAACAGCAAGGCTTCGTAGAAGGGAAAGTATCCAAATGGCGGCCGTAATGGAGCAATTCATTAATCGAAAAAATTTCTTTAATATATAAATCATGATAAATTTTACTGTAGGTCCTGTTCAATCCAGCGATGCAGTTCGTAAAATAGGAGCTGAACAAGTACCTTATTTCAGAACTGCAGAGTTTTCTCAAACAATGCTTGAGAATGAGGCTTTGATTAAGAAATTTGCTAAAGCAAGTGAGAATTCTAAAGTTGTTTTTATGACTTGTTCCGGTTCAGGAGGCATGGAAACGGCAATAATGAATTGTTTGTCAAGGAATGATAAGGCTTTAGTTGTAAATGGAGGAAGTTTTGGAGAACGATTTGTAGAGTTGTTGACTCTGCACGAAATTCCTTTTACTGAAATTAAGTTGGAACATGGCAAGGCATTGAAACCAGAACACCTTTCTCCCTATGAAGGCAAAGGTTACACAACTTTTCTTATGCAGAAACATGAGACCTCTACTGGAGTTCACTATGATATTAGTCTTGTTAGTGATTTTTGCAAGAGAAATGGTTTGTTCTTGATTGTAGATACGATCAGTACTTTCCTTTGCGATCCTTTTGATATGAGATCAACAGGTGCGGGAGTGATGATTACAGGATCTCAGAAGGCTTTGGCTTGTCCTCCAGGTATAGCAGTAATGGTTCTTTCTCCTGATGCCTTGAAGCGAGTAGAAGATAATAAATGCTGTTGTCAGTACTTGGATTTAAAACTGGCTCTAAAGAATCAGGAACGTGGTCAGACACCATGGACACCGGCCGTTGGTATTCTTCGTCAAATTAATGTACGTTTGAAGGAGATAGAAGCTAATGGTGGAGAGGATGCTGAGATTGCCCGTTGTGCTTCATTGGCCAAGTATTTCCGTGACAAATTAGTAGAGCATGATTTGCCATTCGAGATTGTTTCAGAATCTTTGAGTAATGCTGTTACTCCGTTGCACCCAACAACGGCCAAAGCATTTGACATATTTTTGAAAATCAAGGATGAGTATGGAATGTGGGTTTGTCCTAACGGAGGATCAATGAAAGATTCTATTTTCAGAGTTGGACATATTGGATGTTTGTCAACAGCGGATTATGATAAGTTGATAGATGCGTTTATTGATTTGAGAAAGAAAAAGTTTATTTAATCTAATTTTTTATTACCACCGAAATCTATGGCCTCTGTTAAGGATAGTGTAATATCAAGTACAAAATGGACTGCTTTTGAAAAAATTGGTGTTCAAGGAGTTCGTTTTGTATTGGGTATTGTAATGGCTCGTCTTTTGACACCTGAGGATTATGGAGTGGTTGGTATGCTCACTGTTTTTATCGTTATATCAACAACATTTGTTGATAGTGGTTTTAGTCAAGCGCTAATTAGAAAGCAGGAATATAAAGAAATAGATTATAGTACAGTTTTTTATTTTAATTTAGTTGTTTCTGTTGTTGTTTATGCATTGTTGTTTTTTATTGCTCCTTGGGTTTCTTCCTTTTTTCAGATGCCAATTTTATGTTCCATTCTAAGAGTTCAAGCTTTGTCATTAATAATAAATGCGTTGACTGTAGTACAAGTAGCTAAATTGACAAGAGCTTTAGATTTCAAGACTTTAGCTCTTCGTACAATGTACTCAAATATTATTGCGGGAATTTGTGGTGTTGGATTTGCTTATTGGGGATTTGGTGTCTGGGCATTGGTTTATCAGGTTCTTATTCAAGCTGTAATAAATTTATTGTTTCTTGCTATCTGTTATAGATGGTATCCTACAACAGGATTTTCTTTGGAATCGTTTAGAGAATTAGGTGGTTATGGCAGTAAATTGTTGTTTTCGTCTCTGTTACATACTTTTTATACTCAGTTGACAACATTTATTATTGCTAAGTTCTTTAATGCTAAAACTTTAGGTTTCTATAATAAAGCATTGGAGACCGTAAATATGCCAATGCAGTTGTTTAATGGAATTATTGGTAAAACAACATTTCCGATTTTTGCCAAAGTTCAGGATGATAGGGAGCGTCTAGTAAATGTATATCGGAAGTATATCAAGATGTCTTCTATGTGTATGTTTTTCGCATACGCTTTGTTGTTCGCTTTAAGTAAGCCGTTGATATTGTTACTTCTCACTGATAAATGGGCTGATTGTGTGATATACTTGCAATTACTTTGTTTTGTATGTATGTTTGATAATGTTATATCAGTCAATTTGACCCTTTTAAAAGTTATTGGACGTTCTGATTTGTTTCTTAAACTTGAGATAATAAAAAAAGCAATTTCAATAGGGATTTTATTATGCGCGGTTCCATTTGGCGTAATAGCCATATGTATTGCCAGTATTTTTTATGAGCAAATTGCTCTTTTTATCAATACATATTATACAGGAAAGATTTTTAATCTTGGTTATTTTACTCAGTGGAAAGACTTTTTTTATTATTTGATTTGTTCCATAATTGCAGTCTTCCCTGCTTTTGTTTTTTCGTTTTTTGATATCAATAATATTCTTGTTCTTATTATAGGAATAGTGACCTCAATTGGTCTTTATATACTTTTGTTGTGGCGGGATGGTGCTTTTCAAGAGTTGCTAGTAACTATGAAGGAAAAGATATTGCGGAAAAAACGCTAATTTAATCTTCCTAATTACCGTGCTTTTTAGATGAGTTATTATGAATATATTGGTTAAGATAAAACAAAAGGTCATTCTTTTTTACTTCTTTATTATTAATCGTTTGAAGAAGAAAGGTGATCACAATATTATGTTTGTGCCTCATGCAAATGCGTCGTCTGACAATTATGATTTGTTGAATAATGAGTCTGATAACGTTTTGTGTTTCTTGAATAATTTACTTCGGGATCATAAATATGATGATTACCATTTTTATATAGGCTATTATGACCGGAACAAGTTGAATCAATATTTGACTTATTGTTCTAACTTTAAGCCTGAGCGATTGCATTTTTACTTGGCTACGGATATTGTTTCTCTACAAAAGTCTTTATGTAATTGTTCTTTGATTTTCACGGATGAGACTTTCCGTAAATATCGTATTAAGACAAAATCGCAAAGGATTGTTTGCTTAAACTATTACGCAGGCTTCATGAAGAACGATTACTATCGTATATTGAATCATGGTGGTTATAAGAGAATGTTAAAAGAACAAAATAATATGCACAATAGTTATGATAAAATAATATCTACCTCTGACATTTCTGCTATGTTTCTATCGGTGGAGGATTGTATGTATTATGGAGATATTTTACCTTTAGGTTTTCCTCGTAATGATATTTTTTATCAAGACAATTCTGAATTAAGAAAGCGTATAGAATCAATTATTCAAATACCCTTTGATAAAATATTTACATACGTTCCTACTCATCGCGACTACGAAAATGAATCAAGAAAGGACTTTTATGATAAGGATTCAATGATAGAGCGCTCCATTTTCGGTCCTGTTTCAGAATCTCAATTGCAGTCTTTGGAAGAGACTCTTGAGAAAAATAATTCCATTATAATAGCCAAAGTTCATCCAGTACAGGCACGAGGTATCTTGAAGTGTGACAAATCAAGTAAACGAATAATCTATTACCATGACTTGGTTACTAAGATTACAACGAGTCTGAATCCTTTGATGGCAATATCTGATTTTCTTATTACCGACTATACAACGGCAGTCTATGATTATATGCATGCCGATCGTCCAATTATATACTATTTCTATGATATAGATAAGTATGTTGGTTCTCGTGGTTTGTTTATTGATCCTATTGAGCCAATTTGTGCAGGTGAAATTGTGTATGATATTGAGAATTTGTGTAAGTCGATAGATAGGCTTTGTAATGGGGGTGATAGTTATAAATTTAGACGTCGCTTTATTACTGACTTATTAATAAAATATAGAGATGGTAATTCTTGCGAGAGAATAAAGGAGTATTTCCTTTCTTAATTTATATATATTTATTGTATAGTAAGTGAATTATGTTTGTAGAAAGTGCTGGTTTGTCTCCTGAATATTGGGTTGGATTAATTATGATTTGTATCTCCTGTTGGCTTGAAGATAAGAAAATTGTGTTTTGGATGGCATGGTTATATTTGTTATGTTTAGCTATATTCCGAGGATTGTTTGTTGGAACTGATTTGTTTGGCTATGAAGCGGATTATTTATATATCAATAGATTGGATGATGTAAAAATGATATATCATTCTCGGTTTGAAACAGGTTTCTTGTCATTGATTATATTTTGTAAAAATTATTTAGGACTAGATTATTTGTCTTTTGGATCTCTTCTTTTTCTTCCTTTTTTCTTTGGAGTTACTCATTTTGCTAAATATAGAAATGTAAATTTGCCTTTCTTTTTGATGGTATTGTTTTTATTCGGTCATTATTTTCAAGCTTTAAATATTATGCGACAAATGATGGCTGTTGGTATCATTATGTTTTTCATGAAATTTTTATATGAAAATAAATATAAATATTTTGCATTTGTCGTATTATTAGTATCTATTTTGTTTCATCGTAGTTCTGCAATAATTTTGTTGCTTATTCCTATACATTATTATTGTAATGTAAAGTATAGATTTGTTTTCCCAAAAAAACTATGTTATTGCCTATTAATTAGTTCTCTTTTGATGTTTTTCATAGGAAAACAATTTTTGCAAAGTGTATTATTACCTTTGTCTTATATCTTTTTCGAAAATAAGTATGATGGTTATTTTTTAGGTGATGATGCTGAAATTGGTTTTTTTATGGTATCCTTTATGACGTTATTTGTTTTATTAATGATTTATAATCACAATGATTCTGAGTATAATTTTGAAATGCTTGTTGTAGTTGTTGGTACTTGTATATACGTAATTATGAGTATTATGTCTGTTTATGCTAATCGTCTTGCCATTCCTTTTTTAATGTTCTTCGCTATTTTAATTCCTATGTTGTTCAAAAGTCATAAAAATATTTTCTCTAGAAAAATGATGTTATTTGTTACATTATTTTTTTTAATAACTAAATTTTTATATGCATTTCATTTCAAAAATGCGTGTATGATAAATCCATATTACATGGAGCCTCGCAATATATTACCTTTTATGGATTTGTTGTATTAACACTAGTGATTATTTATAATTATGGTTAATATTAATTATTCATTTATAATACCTCATCACAACTCTCCTGAGTTACTTAATCGTTGTTTGGATAGTATTCCTCAACGTGATGATATTGAGATTATTGTTGTTGATGATAATAGTGACATTGATAAACGTCCGGTAATCAATCGTGCGGATGTTGTTTTTATTCAGATAGAGAAAGATGAATCTAAAGGTGCAGGCCGTGCTAGAAATTTTGGTTTGAGAGTTGCTACAGGCAAATGGCTCTTGTTTTCTGATTGTGATGATATTTATGAAGATGGATTTATCAATGTTTTGGATAAGTATGTAGATGCTGAAGATATAGATGTTCTTTATTATGATGTTTATTATGCTTGGGATTTAAAACAGCAAAATGAAATGTGGCCACAAAAATATAGCAGTGCTATTCGGCAATATTTGTCAAATAAAGATAGTAAATATTGGTTGCTGATGGTTAAACATATTATTCAAGCACCATGGAATTTTATGCTTCGTTTGGATTATGTGAAGAAAATCAATGCAAAATTTGAAGAGATTTCCAAAGGGAACGATGCATATTTCCATCATTATGTTTCGATGAATACAAATCGTTGTGAAGTAATACCGGATAAGGTATATTATTGGTTGTATAATGAAAATAGTATTACCCATCAAAAAAGGACGCGTGAGTATTATATGTCTTCAATCCAACATAATGTCAAAATTGTAAAAATACTAGTGGAAGCGCAAGCTTGGAATACAATAAAACCTTTTTATAGAGGTTTTGCAAAAGTTTATTCCGATCATGGATTTATATTTGCCATAAGGTATATGTTTGCCAAAGCTTTTTCTGGTGTTTCTTGGCTAAAAATATGGTATAATAAATTTGTGATGAAGATTTCTTTATAAAGCAAAAATAATGTTTGACAATTTCTTTATTGTATTACGTCTTATTTCTTTCATGAAATGATAAATTCTAGACAAGATTTAAAATATTATTTGGACCAAGATTTAAGCAGATACGGAAATGATAAACCGACTCTTAAAGATTTCATTTTGAAGAATGAAAAATGGTATATTCATGCATATCTCGTAGCTCTGAGACATGTAGAATTTTTTATAAATACCCAAAAAAGGAAGGATCCTCGTTTTTTGTTTTGGTGGATTGTTTATAAGCGTTTGAGTTTTAAAACTCATATAACTATTTTCCCCAATACGTGTGGCGAAGGTCTCATTGTTCATCATATAGGTGATATGGTATGGGTGAAAATTTCTGCTCGAATAGGTAAAAATTGTACACTTCGTCCCGGCGTTGTTATCGGGAAGAAAGCCGACGAGGATGCGTGGGATGCTCCGGTTGTTATTGGAGATAACTGTAATTTCGGTTTAGGAGTTAGATTGTTTGGAAAAATAACGATTGGTAATAATGTTTCTATTGGAGCTAATAGTGTTGTTACTAAGGATATTCCGGATAATACGATTGTGGGAGGTGTACCTGCAAAAATAATTAAATTTAAACAAAAATGATTATTCGACTGTACGTATTCGCCAATATGGCAAACAATCGGGTTAAAGATCAATTTGCTTGCAACAAGGTAAATCCAAGTGTTTGTAGAAAAATGAAGAATATATAGAGATTTGATCACCTTTTAATAAAAATCAAAATGAATATTGCGGTAATTATTGCAGGTGGCTCTGGCCATCGTATGGGGCAGGATATTCCTAAGCAATTTATCAATGTATATGATAAACCTATCTTGATATATACATTAGATAGTTTTCAGCGTCATCCTATGGTTGATGCTATTGAAGTCGTATGTATTGATGGTTGGGAACATGTGGTTTGGGCTTATGCAAAACAGTTTGGTATTGATAAACTAAAATGGATTGTCAAAGGTGGTGATTCTGGGCAGGAGTCAATCCGCAATGGAGTGTATAATCTGGAGGATAAATGTTCCGATGATGATGTAATTATTATTCACGATGGAATTCGCCCTTTAGTTGATGCTTCTGTTCTTACGGATGTGATTTCTAAAGCTCAAAAATTTGGTAATGCTGTTACTTCAATGCCCTATAATGAACAAATCTTTGTTGTGTGTGAGGATGATCCTCTTACTACGACAAAGTTTATACCTAGGGAAACATTGCGTAGGGTTGCGACACCGCAGGCATATAAATTCCGATTGTTGGATGATAAATATCATGAGGCTTATGAAAAGCAAATTGGTATTTATGGCTCTCATTATACAAACACAATGATGGTGGAGTTGGGTGTGAAGTTGAATTTTGCGAGTGGTTCTGATAAGAATATAAAACTTACAACAAAGGATGACTTAGAATTATTCAAGGGGTATCTTTCTAAGGAAAGCAATGATTGGTTGAAATAATAAATTATTATAGTTATGAAACTTAATAAATCGCATAATTTATATCAGGAAGATTTAAAATTTATTTTATCAACAAAAGGTATTGAGTCTTTAAAGGGTAAAAGCATTCTCATTACAGGTGCAACTGGATTAATAGGTCTTAATCTAATTGATGCACTGATGCTGATGGGAGAGGTGAAGGTATATGCTGTAGGAAGATCCAAGGAGAAAGCTTTGGATCGTTTAGGAGAGTATTACTCTAATCCTGATTTTACCTTCATTGAACAGGATGTTCAAGTGCCTTTTGATGACAATATTGTTGTTGATTATATCATTTCAGGAGCAAGTAATACTCATCCGCTCGCTTACTCGAAATTTCCTGTCGAGACGATAATGATTAACGTAAAGGGAACTGAAAATGTTTTAAATCTGGCAAGACGTTGTTCTGCTGCCGTTATATTGTTATCAACTGTTGAAGTTTATGGAAATGCATACGGTTCAGATGTTTTTTCGGAAGATTATACTGGAAAATTGAATCTGTCAAATTCGAGATCTTGTTACACAGAGTCGAAACGTGTTAGCGAGGCTATGTGTCAGAGTTATATTTCCGAGTATCAATTGGATGTCAAAATTGTAAGATTGAGTAGAATATTCGGCCCTACAATGCTTCTTTCCGATACTAAGGCAGGTTCTCAATTCATAATGAAGGCAATAGATAATGAAGATATTGTTCTTAAGTCTAATGGAGATCAGTACTTTTCTTATACTTATGTCAGTGATGCGGTTTCTGCTATATTGTTTGTTCTTCTTCATGGAAATGTTGGAGTTGCTTATAATATTTCAAGCAAGGCTTGTGACATTCATTTAAGAGATTTTGCCCAAATATGTGCAGAATACAATGGAAAATCAGTTGTTTTTGATCTTCCTTCTGAGACGGAGAGTAAAGGATATAGTATAGCAACTCAGGCAATATTGGACAATCGTCAATTATTGAATTTGGGATTTGTGCCATATTATACTATGAGAGATGCTATTAATAGGACAATTCAGATATTGAAGTAGAATTTAAAAGATCATGAGTTTGTGGTCTGATATTTTTTGATTCCTAATGAAAAAGATAGATTGGTTTAGTCCTCGTAAATGGTCATGGTTGTTGAATGTGTTCGTCTATAATTTTAGGCGATTGACTTCTTGTAAGCGTGATAATAATGTTTGGGTTTTTGGAGCCAAAATGGGTAGAATATATGACGATAATTGTCGGCATCTTTTTGAGTATGTTAATAAATATCATACCAATATTACCGCTGTATGGCTTTGTGAAGGAGATGACCTTGTTAATAGGATAAGATCTTATGGTTATAATGCATTTAGATTTGATAGCAAAGAAGGAATTCGTTATGCTAAATTAGCAGGAGTTGCGTTTTATTCCCATGGTTTGTCTGATTTTGGTATTTTCCCTCGTGTAGCTGGAGCAACTATTGTTTCTCTTTGGCATGGTGTGGGTTTTAAAAAGATTTATAACGATACTTATCATGGTATTTTTAAGTTTGCAAAAAAAGTAATGGATTTGTTTTTTTCGTGGACTTGGAGAAATATTACGATTGTAACGTCTAAATACGTAAGAAAACAATTTTCTGGTATTTTCGGTGTGCCTCAGGAAAATATCGTTATTGCTGGGCAACCTAGAAATGACATTTTCAAATTAGCATTGAAGAAGGAGGAAGTACTTTCAAATATTGACGTTGATAAATACAAAAATGTAATTTTGTATATGCCAACCTATAGAGGGTTTGGTATGGGGAAGGATGCTATGTCTAATATTGTAAAGGATTTATATTATAGTAAAGAATTAGAAGATGTTTTGGTTCGTACCAATAGTATATTTATAGTAAAACTTCATCCTAACACTCCCCATATTTCAATTGAAAATAGAGATGATTTTATAGTATGGGATTATAATGACGTAATCAACAACCAAGCCTTAATTGCAGTAAGTGATATGCTAATTACTGACTATTCTAGTTGTGTTGTTGATTTTGCTTTAATGGAAAAACCAATAGCTTTTTATATGCCTGATCATGAAGAGTTTATCACCCATGCAGAACCTCTTTATGATGTGTTTTTCGATTTGTGCAAGCACAATAATGCCACTACGGTTTCCAATCTTTGTTCTTTGATTGAGCATTCCTCAAACGAGGCTTCTGTTGCGATTAATAATGTATTTGAAGATCCTTCTATAAAAGGGACGTGTTATTGCGAGAACGTATATCAACAAATAATAAATAAAATATTTTAACGTATGACAAAAATTCGTTACAGGGATATATCTATTGATATATTAAAATTTATCGCAGTTTTATTTGTGATTAATAGCCATATGGATGTCCAATATGGGGATTATTCAATATTGGCAACTGGAGGAGCTTTTGGAGATGCTTTGTTTTTCTTCTGTTCAGGTTATACTTTGTTGTTAGGTAGTTCTTTTAAACAGGATAATTATTTTAATTGGTATAAACGAAGAATTAACAGAATATATCCAACTGTTTTTTCTTGGGCTTTGGTTGCTTCTTTGATTGGTCTATTGGATAATAATTTTTTCTCAGTGGTTTATACAGGCGCTGGAAAGTGGTTTGTTTCTTGTATAATGCTTTATTATGCAATATTTGGCCTTATACAGCGGTGGGTTGTTAATAATCGTATTTATATAATTTATCTTTTAAATGTTGCCTTTATTTTATTTTTTTACTTTATGTTTGGGTTTGACAAACAACATAGTGTATATATGGGGCATTTCAAGTGGTGTCATTATTTCCTATATATGATTATGGGTGCTCAGTTAGGCTTGCACAAGGCTAACATTATAAAAAATGCTGGAGACAGTATAACTCCTCCATTGTTTAAAACGTTAATTTGTTTATTTGTCTCAATTCTTTCGTTTTATGCTCTTTGCTGGTTTAAATACAAAGATGGCGTTTGGGATTTTGTACAAATGTTGTCGTTGATTCCACTTGCTTTTTGTTGCTATTATTTCTGGCAGTTGTGTAATACTGATTGTGCTTCTAAAATATTTGCCAATAAATATTGTGGTATTTTTATAAGGTTTATTGGAGGGATGTGTTTGGAGATTTATATGGTTCAACGTGGATTGTTGGATGCTATATCTGATAGTTGGAATGCAATTTTCCCTCTTAATCTTATTTTACTTTTTATCCTTATTGTTTTGTCTGCTTATGTGCTCAAATGTATTAGTAGATTTTGGGTTCAAACTTTCAAGGATGAAGATTATAATTGGAGAAATATTATAAAACCATATTAATAATAGATATGATAAATAAATTATTTGTTTTTGCCAATATGGGGCATTTAGATCAATTGCCCAAGAGCGGAGGTCATACTTCAGCACGTCGTGTGATGAATGGCTTCAAGGATGAGGGAATTGAGATAGTACCCAATCGTCGTCATAGATGTGTTTGGGAGGGTAAGTTTTTACACATTGTTGAACTTGTTCTTTCCACCATCAATGATATTGCTAAATTATTTTTTAGTCTTCTTTTTGGTCGTAGAAAGAATTCTGCTTTTATCCATTTTTCTTTTGCTCAATCTTTAGTACCATTGGAGTTTTTTGTAACTTTGATGGCGAAGTTTTTAGGCTATAAAAGTTTGATTTATTTGCAGGGTGGCAAAATAAAGGATTTCTTGAATAATGGCAGTAAATTGAGTTTATGGCTTTTTAGAAAGAATTTGGACATGCAAGAGCTGGTTTTGTTCGAAGGTGCTATTGATGTTGAGTTATGTAAGCCGATTACCCAAACTCCGTTGATGTATTTTCCAAGTTACGTGTTTGACAAGGATATAACATGCATAAAAAAATCGACAGATTCAATTGGTATCTGTTATTTTGGCAAGGTAGCTCCAGACAAAAATGTTCACGTAGTAATAGAAACGTTTGAAATACTTGCAAAAAAATATTCTAATCTGCATTTGTCTGTGGTCGGCGGTCTCGGTTCTAGTAAAGCTTATTATGAAGATATTGAGAACAAAATAAAGAATAGTCCATTTGCCGATCGTATTGAGAGAGTTGGTCTTTCTTCTTTTGATTTTCTATTAAATATGATGAAAAGTCATCATATTTTCCTGTTCCCTTCTGCAGGTAGATGCGAAGGTCATAGCAATGCTCTTAACGAAGCTATGAGTCAGGGATTAATCCCTATTGTGAGTGATTGGCATTTTAATCGTAGTATTGTTGGTGATGATCGATTTGTTGTAAATGGATTTGATCCTAAAGATTATGCTTCCAAAATAGATTATTTGCTGGAGAATTATAATTTACAAGAATTATCTGAAAATATTACTCAATATGTGAAGGATAATTTTGCATGTAGTGTAGTTAATAAGAAAGTAGTTGAGGCAATTAAATCCATCTAAGTTTGTTGGTACTCCAATCTATTGTTTATTTTCTAAAATATATTCTAATTTACAATAATCATGTCTATCAACAAAATTCTCGCCGTCGCCTCTATCGGTGGGCATTGGATCCAATTATTACGCATCGCAAAAGGTTTGGAGGCTGATTTTGATGTGGTATATTGTTGCACTCACGATAAATGTGCAACTATGGTTTCTGGACATACTTTCCACAAGATAGATGACTTTTCGAGATGGAACGCATGGAAATTGCCATTTGCCTTGTGGAAGCTGATAAGGATCATCCGTCAGGAAAAGCCATCCGCTGTCTTCACTACTGGAGCGGCTCCCGGATTGACAGCCCTTTTAGCTGCCAAACTCTGTAGAGTAAAAACAATCTGGATAGATTCGGTAGCCAATGTGGAGACATTGAGCGCAAGTGGAAAAATGGCAAGACGTTTTGCCGACAGGGTATATACTCAGTGGGAGAATCTATCAGATAGCGATAGGATAATATACGCCGGTAATATTTTCGGATAAAAACTAATATTATGATATTTGCAACAATTGGAACTCAGGCTCCATTCGACCGTTTCGTGAAAATTATAGATGAGCTCGCGGTCGATATTGAGGAGGAGATAGTGGTTCAGGCTTTTCGTGACAAGTATGAACCAAAAAACGTAAAAGTAGTAGATTTTCTACCTCCCGATGAGTTCAATAAATTGTTTTCCACAGCAAGGTTGATTATCGCCCATGCCGGTATGGGAACCATTATCAGTGCCATGCAGCAATCCAAGCCGATAATCGTTTTCCCGCGAATTGCGGCATTGGGAGAGCATCGCAACGAGCATCAGATGGCTACCGCCAGACAGATGGAGCGTATGAATTACGTCTATGTGGCCTACGACGATGTTCAGTTGAGGAATCTTCTGTTTCAGACCGAGCTGATGCCTTTGCATCATTTAGGCGATTATGCCTCGCAATCCCTTATTGATAGTTTGAAAGATTATATAGAGGAATAACAAATTTTTGTTTGGATCTCCCCCTCAGCCCGCATCATTCCACCGGAATCTTGCGGGCTGAAGTTTTTTTATCCTAATCCTAATCCTCCTTCTTCCTTCCCACGAGGCTTCTCCATAGTTCCTTGAGAGTATCAAACTCCTTCTTGAACGAGAAACCGATGCCCTGCTTGTAGGGCGATTCCTGGAGTTCGTCCTCATTGGCCTTGTTGTAGACATTCAGCTTCATCGAGCCCGACTTGTTCAGCTTAACCTCTACCTCCACCTCGCCGACCACGCCGTTGGTGTTGCGGTTGGTCTGATTCTTGCCGTCGCCCTGCACGCCGAGATTCGTGGATACCGACACACGGTCGTCGAAGAGCTGGGTGCTTACAGCCACATCCAGCTCCTCCGCCGAAGCGCCGTCGCCCATCTGGTAGTTTACGCCCACATCAAACTTGTCGCTAATATCCGACAGCATCGAATTTATCTTGTTGGTAACAATCTCGCCGGCATTGAAATCCGAGAACATCGAATTCTCGGAACTCCTCAAACCCGGCAGCGGCTGAAACTGATTGAGCAGCAGAAGCGATATCATCTGCTTGTTGATATTTCCCTCGTCCAGGTTGTCTATCTGACCCTGGGCCACACCGCCGTTGTCCTCTATCTTTACGCCAAACGAAATCTCAGGCGTCATTATATTTCCCTTCATCTTCAGCAGACACTGCACCGGCACCTTCTTGTCGCGGTAAGTCTCATCCACCATCAGATTGTACAGATTCACCTTTCTCAGACGGTACATCGCCGATAGGTCCACCTCGGCATCCAGCGGGTCGCCGTTCCAGCGGAGAGTGCCTCCCTTCACCACCTCAAACTTCTTGCTCAATACATTGCTCATCGTGAAAAGATAATCGCCGCGCTCCACAGCTAATGTGCCGTACATATTAAAATCGCCCGATCCCGTAACATCCAGCTTCAGATTGCCCGATGCCGCCGCCTTCAGGATATTGCCCGTGGTCTCGTCGAGAATGGCCTGAACCTCGGCGTCGGGAGTCACCTCCAGGTTGAAGTTCATCCTTATGTCAGAGAGGTCGGCCTTCTGACGGTGGATCTCAGTTTCCATGGTATCAGCTGGATTCTTGAAAGTCACAAAGTTGAAATCGTTGCTCACCTCGCTGGCGCCGTACAGCGGCAGGAAAACCTGAGTATTCTTGTCGGTGCGCACCTTGGCGTCTATGTTGATCATGCGCGTTGGGTCGCCCGTTATCCTCACGTTGCCCGATGCGTATGCCTTGCCCCAGAACGCCGCCGAATCGGTGCGCGGAGTGTTCAGCAGGGTAAAGTTTTTCAGCTGAAGGTTCACATCCATCTTGAACTTGTCGAAATTCTGGTGGTCGATGGTGCCCTCCAGATACGCCAGTCCCGTCTGTCCCGAAAGCAGTTTCACTTTTTCGAGCCTGATGGTGCGGTTGTCTACAACGATATTCAGCGCGTCCTGTATAGTGTACTTGGCGCCCAGATAGTCTATCTTGAAATATCCGCCCTTCAGCTTCAGCCTCGAAATTATCTCCGGACTGCTCACCGGACCTTTTACGTGGGTCATGCCGTCCAGAAACTGAGTGCTCGGCACAGTCAGGTAGTTCTGGAAAAGCGGTCTCAGCACTCTGCTCGACAGGTTTCCTATATCAAACGAGAAATCTATCTCCTTGTTGGTGAAGTCGAAATATCCAAAACCGTGGAGGTTTTTCTTGTGCATCTTGTTCATCGTGTAGAAGTCGATGGACACCACCGAGTCGCCCGGCTGAAAATTGCATTCAGCATTAAATGGGCCCAGAGTCACATCGTTTATCTTCAGCGTGTCTATGTTGTTCTTAAGCTCTATCAGCGGAAGGTCGCCGTATACGTTCATCAGCCTTGCGTATCCCGTGGCGTGGCCGGCTATGGTGTTGTTGCCCAGAAAATGGTTCAGCAGCTGAAGGTCAAAATTGTTTGCCTTCAGCTGAAAAACATCTTCCGGATTGCAGCTGATGGTGCCATTGGCCTGGAAAAACTGGTCCTCGTGCTTCAGCAGAAAGTCGCTCATAGTCACCGATGTGGAATCTATCACGGCCCTTGCCGGATGGAAAGTCCATTCCTTGTTCCATGTCCAGAAATTAGACTCGTATAGATTTGCGGTAAGCACCGGGAAATGCTTTGGCCTCGGGTGAGGCGACACCACAAAATCGCCCATTATATTGCCCTCGTTGCGTATCTCGTCCTTGGTGTTGTTCCAGCTGATGGCGTATGCGAGAGTATCGTGCCGCGCCGATGCAAGTATCTGAGGATGTTTCAGTTTCATGTCGTCAGATAGTATTATGCTGTCGCTCTTTACTACTATGTCCATCTGGTCGTTGATGAGCTTGGCCGATATGCGCAGACTGTCCGCCGAGTATTCGTTGTACTTGATTTTGTCGGTCTTGAAAGTTACCCACGAGTTTTTCCTCAGCGTGTGGAATCCGCCCTCCACCACGGTATTGTTGCTTATCTGCAGCTCGGGCATCACAAACCTTGTGAGGCGGTTCATGTTGTGGAACGCCACGCTGAAATCGAACTTGTTGCCCAGGAATCTCATGAATTCGGGATTGTCGTAGTCGAGCTTGGTGGGCACTTTGGGCTTGGTGTTCACGTTGAAAATATTCTTGTTCTGATAGTCGAGGCTTGGCAGTATCATGTAGGCGAAGTTGCTGAGTATCTCGAGCACCTGCATGCTGTGGGTGCGTCCGCTCAGGGTGGCGTCCACAAAATCGCTCCGCAGAGTGAAAGTGCGCTCCGGCAGTCCGCAGATGTAGTGGTCCACTATTGAGGTAAACTTGAAGTTGTTGAGGTACAGAGTCTGATTGTCGCGCTCAAATTTCATTATGTTCGTCAGCTGAACCACACCGTTTATATTGTCGATATTGCTGGCCGTAAGCTGGGCCGCCAGTCCGAAACTCAGCCTGTCTATGCTGTCGTCCAGTATGTGGGTGGTTTTCAGGTCGGCGTAGTTTACATCGAGCATAAAGCTGTAGCGGTTTTCGCGCCCCACGTCCAGTATTCCGTCAAAATCGAGGTCCAGGCACGGATCCTTTATGGAGAGTTTTCCGTCAAACGACTGCTCTGTAAACAGGCCGTCCATCTTTATGTGGTGGTAATAGTATCCCATCAGGCCCAGCGAGTCCACCGTTCCGTTTATGTATCCGTTCAGCCGTCCGTCCTCCTCAAAATTCACCACCAGGCTGTCGTGTGTCGATAGCATTCCCATCGTCTTCTGGTCGCCGGAGATTGCGCCCAGGTTTAGCGCCTCGGCCTTCATGAATCCTGTCAGCTGGCCGGTTTTTCCGTTGCCCTTGTATTCCATGTGGGTGTCCACGTTGCCGAGTTTCGATTCCAGCTTGGCGGTCATCTGGCAGTTTTGCGATGTGCCCTTGCACTGCGCGCTTATGCTCAGGTTTCCTATCCCGTTGGTTATGTTGGGCAGGTCTATCAGCGGAGTGCTGTCGCAAGGCTGGTGCAGTGTCATCAGGTCGCTCTGGCAGGTCTGGGCCTGTCGCAGGTTTATGTTGAACGCGAGGTTGCTGATGTCGGGCATACCTTTTATATAAGCGTCGGCCAATATGCGCGATCCGCTGCCGTACTTTATGTCGAGTCCGCTTATGCGCAGGTTGCTCACCGGGCCCTGCGCGCACAGCTTTATCTCGGGCGATATTCCGTATCCGTAAATATCTGGCACTATGTGTCCTATGTCGTCGAGTCCCAGTCGCGATCCTTCCCTTATCGATGCCTCTATCCTTACGCTGTCCATAAACTGGCTCATGGCAGCTAATGTCGTGTATTTCAGCACTATGCTGTCGGCCTCTATGTCGGTGTCGGGGCATTTCAGGCTCATGTCGCCCAGGCGCATTCCTGCAGGGCCGAGCATAAGTCTTGCCTTCAGCTGCTCCAGGCTCATTCCGCAGTGCTCGCGGGCTGTAAGGTTGTATATATCAGCTGATAGCGTGATATCCGGCACGCCCACCGCAAGGTTCCAGGCGTCGATGTTGATTCCCGTGAGCTGGAGGTTTCCGAAATCCATGGCGGGGCTCTGCGCGGTGTCGTTGTGCAGCTGATATGTAAATTCTGAGTTCATTACTCTCAGCAGCCCGGCCTCTATCTTGAATGGCGACGCCGGAGTATCGTCGTTTTGTGCGCTATCAGCTGATATGCCGAAAACTCTCTCGTAATTGAATGTGCCGCTGCTGTCGGCCGTGAGCCTGGCCTTCAGGCTGTCGATGGTGAGCGACGAGAACGTAAACTCGCCATCAGCTGCCGAAAAAGAACTCAGATATCCGTCCATGCTGCCGAGATAGGCGAGGGTGTCGCCCCGGAGGTCCTCTATGTATACTCCCGATACCGATACGTGCCTTGTGAAGGGGTTTACGAACAGGCCCTTTACTTCTATTCTGGTGCCCATGCTTGCGGATATGATATCAGATACCTTGGAGCACACCATCCGCTGCAGCGGACCGCATGCAAGTACCAAGGTAAGGATGCCTATGAGGGCCAGCGGAAGGATGGCCAGCCAGATAAGCACGCGCTTGATGATTCTGAATATTTTGCTCTTTTGGGGCACTTGTCTTCGTTTTTTCTGAAATAAAGTACAAAGTAATTAAAATTTTGTGTTAACAAAGCATAATATTTGAAAAAAAATTTTTTTTTTGAAAAATCTTCAATAATATTGCGGTAGTTTTTTGAGTTATAAAAACTGAAAATTAATTATTCACTCTAAATTTTTTACTAAAATGAAAAAGATTTTTTCAGTATTGGCACTTATGCTTGCCGTTTCGTTTACTTGTCAGGCTCAGAGCGACGAGGAGGAAAGCCAGCTTTTCGGCTACACCAGAAGCGTTTCTGAGATGAAGGTTCTCAATGTGGAGCTCTCGGGCAAGGAGATTATCACCAAGGAGCTCGTTATCGAGAATCCTACCACCAAGACTATGAAGATTGTGGGCTACATCGTGCCTGCAGGCGTTTCAGCTATGTCTATGCAGTCTAAGATTGCCGATTTCGAGAAGGGCAAGGTATTGCTCTGCATCGATCCTACCATTGTGGATAAGGTTGAGGATCAGGAGATTATCATCAATGTAATCTACACCGACCGCAAGGGCAAGGAGGAGGCTGGTCAGCTTGGCTACAAGATTCCTGCTTCCGACAAGTAGTTTTTTTAATTCTTTCATTATGATAAAGTTATTATGGAAAGCTTGAATCTATGGTGGGACGGCCAGGAGCCTTCCTTGAAGGTTTTTTACGTGCTGGCGGCATTGTCCACCACAGTTTTTGTGGTTAACTTTGTAATGAGTCTTTTCGGTCACGATTCAGATTCAGATGCCGGCGTGGATGCCGACGCCGATATGCACTCCGATTTTCACGCTGATGGAGGTCACGGCGGCGGATTGTCCCATATTTTCAGTTTCAAGGCCATAATAGCTTTTCTTATGGGAGCTTCATGGTGTGGAGTGTCAGCCTTGAGATCAGGCTGGGCGCTTCCCATCGTGATTATTGCGAGCCTTGTGGCGGGCGGCCTTGTAATGGTGGCCACTGCCTACATGCTCTCTCTCTTTCTTAGACTTCAGCAGGACAACACCCTCACCATGGACAAGACTGTGGGATGCACGGGCGAGGTTTACCTTACCGTGCCCGCAGGTATGGCCACCGGCGGACAGGTGGAAATCCTGGTTAACAATTCTTACAAGACTTTTGAGGCCGTTACCGACGATGCACAGCCTCTGAGACCGCACTGCAAAATTCTGGTGCTGGATGTGCTGGAAGACAATGTGCTTCTGGTGGCGCGCATGCCAGAGTCGCTTGACGGTGGCATGGAGCCTCCCAAATTGGACAACATCTGATTCTTTACCCTTCAAGACCTTTGTATCAATTATTATAAACAATTAAAAACACAATCATTTTATGGACACAATTGTAACAGTAGTTATTGTTTTGTTGGTGGTTATGTTTCTGCTTGTGTCGTGGTTTATCAAGCGATACAAGAGATGCCCATCCGACAAGATTCTTGTAGTCTACGGCAAGGTAGGCAAAAACCAGTCGGGCGACCGCACAGCCAAGTGTATTCACGGTGGAGCGGCTTTTGTATGGCCCGTAATCCAGGATTTCGAGTTCCTCGATCTTACTCCTATTCCTATCAACGTAGACCTCCGCAACGCGCTCTCCAAGCAGAATATCCGTGTTAATGTTCCCTGCCGCTTTATGGTGGGCATCAGCACCGAGGAGGGAGTGATGACCAACGCCGCCGAGCGTCTTCTCGGCCTCAACCTCAAGACCATCCACGATCTGGCATCTGATATCATCATCGGCCAGCTCCGTCAGGTAATCGCAACCATGGAGATTGAGGAAATCAACAGCGACCGCGAGAAATTTGCCGTTAACGTATCGGAGGCTGTTGGCCACGAGCTCCGCAAGATTGGTCTCAAGCTCATCAACGTAAACGTAACAGATATCACCGACGAGAACGGCTATATCGACGCTCTCGGCAAGGAGGCCACAGCCAAGGCCAAGAATGATGCTCTCCGCATCGTGGCTGAAAAGGAGAAAGAGGGTGCCATAGGACAGGCCAACGCCCGCAAGGAGCAGCGCATCCAGGTGGCCGCCGCAAATTCGGAGGCCCAGATCGGTGAGGCCGATGCCCAGATGAAACAGCGCATCCAGGTGGCCGCCGCCAATTCCGACGCACAGATCGGTGAGTCGGAGGCCAAGATGAAACAGCGTGTATCTGTAGCCAAGGCCGATTCTGCCGCAGTAGAGGGCGAGAACGCCGCCAAGATTACAGTGGCCAACTCAAACGCCGACCGTCGTAAGGCCGAGGCTGAGGCAGAGCGAATAGCTGTATCAGCTGAAAAGGTAAACGAGGCCGAGACTCTCCGCGCGTCTTACGAGGCTCAGAAAAACGCCGAGCTTGCCCGTGCCGAAAAGAAACGCGCTTCTCAGGAGGCCGATATCCTGGTGCCCGCCGAGGTGGAGCGCAAGCGCATAGAGATTGAGGCTGAGGCCGAGGCAGAGCGCATCCGCCGCATTGCCAAAGGTAACGCCGATTCTATCTACTACGAGATGGAGGCCAAGGCCAAGGGTATGATGGAGATGCTCCAGAAGCAGGCCGAGGGTTTTGCCAACCTCGTGAAGAGCGCCGGCGACAATCCTAACGACGCCGTTAAGCTCATGATAGCCGACAAGATTACCGAAATCGTGAAGATGCAGACCGATGCTGTTCAGAATATCAAGATCGACAAGGTTACTGTATGGGATTCGATGAGCGGCGGCAAGAGCAGCACAGCCAATTTCCTATCGGGAATGCTGGGAAGCCTTCCTCCACTGAGCGATATTTTCAAGACAGCAGGTCTCGATCTTCCAGAGTATCTTAAGGGAAAGGAAATTGCCGAACCAGCTAATGTTCAGGCAGTTGAAGCTCCAGAAGAAGAGCTTGATACTCAGGATACAGTACAGGGCTGATATTGGTTTTCTATCAGCTGATATAAAAAAAATAAAAAATTTTCCTCTATTGTCGAAATTTTTGCATGATTTTGGCAATAGAGGATTTTGTATTTTGTAGATATTTTTTCTATATTTGCGGAATATTAGTAAATTTGCTCCGCGGAGCGATTTGTTCACCTAACTAATAAGCAAAAATGAGCACACAAAAACAGACTACTATTCAGAACAAGATTCTCAGGCTCCTGCTTCCTATTGTTGCCGGATTGCTTTTGATTATGGTTTTCTACAACTATAACCGCAGCACCACCAATCAGAAGATTGCGATGGAAGAGCAGCAGAAAGAGATTTCGCAGCGCGTGGCCTCCGAAGTATCCACCAAGCTCGTGAATTTCACCAATGAGCTTGTTTGGCTTGCTCAGCATGATGTTTTCGCCACAATGGACGAAAAACTCTATGCCGAGAAACTCAATGATCTCGCCGAGAAAAAGAAGGATGATTATTGTCTGCTTTTTGTGGCATATCCCGACGGCCATTATTACGTGGCCAACAAGGGTTTTTCTACCTCAAACATCAAGGACCGCCAGTATTTCAAGGATATTTTTGAGAAGGGCATGAATATGTCGATGACCAGCCCCGACATTTCGAGGTCTACCGGCGAGAAAAAATACACACTCGCAGTTCCCATCAAGAACAACGGCAAGGTTGTTGGTCTTTTGGCAGCTAATGTGAGCCTTAATACACTCTCCAACATAATCAAGTCGCTTCAGGGCGATAGAAATAAACTCTATGTGATGGTGGATGAGACCGGCGAGGTGATAGCCGATGTGCAGGAAGAGCATGTGATGAACTACAATCTCCTGACCGACGGAGCTCAGGATTTTCCCGGTATGGAGGTTATAGGAAACGCAGTGGTGAGAGGCGAGCAGACATCTGCATACGTGGATCATCCTGCCACAGGCGACAAGCTTTTCATGTCGAATTTCCCTATCGCCAATACTCCCGGCTGGTTCCTCTTGTCGGGCGAAAACGATGTGAAACTCAAGATGATGGCCAGGGCAATGTTTGTAGGCATGGCGTCGTTTATTATTGTCATCATCGTTCTCATTGTTTTTGTCACCACATTTACACTCAAGAGATTGCTCACCACACCGCTTCAGCAGTTCCAGAAGGTGATAAAAGGCGTGTCGGAGGGCCATCTCAATCAGCAGTTCGATTACAACAGCAACGACGAGATTGGCGCCATGACCAACGATCTCCGCGATATGTGCTCTAAGCTTTCGGAGATTGTAGCCAAAATCAAGGAGGGAGCTAATGTGCTTGCCGAATCGAGCAAGATGGTAAACGAGAGCAGTCAGCAGCTCAGCCAGGGTACAGCAACCCAGGCGTCCGGCATCGAGGAGCTTTCAGCTACCATGGAGGAGATGAGCAGCAACATCGAGCAGAACACTCAGAACGCTGATATGACCAACAAGGTTTCCGACGAGGCTTACAGCAAATTCCAGGAAGTGGTTTCGAATATCGGAAACGTTTTGGAAACCAACAAGATAATAGCCGAGAAGAGTACAATAATCAATGATATCGCATATCAGACCAATATCCTTGCGCTTAATGCCGCAGTAGAGGCTGCGCGTGCCGGCGATTACGGAAAGGGTTTTGCAGTGGTGGCAAGCGAGGTCCGCAAGCTGGCCGAGAATGCCAAGCGCTCAGCTGATGAGATTACAGAAATGTCGCAGAACGGACTTCAGAATACACTTGCAGCCAGCGAGCTGATGCAGGAGACACTTCCAAAGGTAGAGAATACCAGCGTTCTTGTAAGGGAAATTGCCGCCGCAAGTGTGGAGCAGAATTCCGGTGCCAATCAGATTAATGACGTTATCCAGAAGCTCAACAGTGTGGTCGGCATCAATTCAGATTCAGCAGAGCTTCTTGCCGAGGGCGCCGAAGACCTCGCCGCTCAGGCCGAGAATCTTAAAGAGGTAATCGACTTTTTCAAGGATTAAAAAAGTTTTTTATATTTTTGTTTATTATAGTTTGTGGAAAAAAAGCCGGCGATTGAATATCGTCGGCTTTTTTGTTTTTTATTTCTTTCTCTCTATCTCCTGGAGATTCTCCATCTTCTTGTTCTCGAGGAACTCGTTGATACCGCAGAGATGCTCCTTCACCTTCTGATGGCCAAACTCGTAAACCTTTGTAACAAGTCCGTCGAGGAAGTCACGGTCGTGCGATACGCAGATTAGTGTGCCGTCAAACTCGAGGAGAGCCTGCTTGAGAACGTCCTTGGTCTTCAGGTCGAGGTGGTTGGTAGGCTCGTCGAGGATAAGGAAGTTGACAGGCTCAAGAAGGAGTTTCAAGAGTGCGAGTCTCTGACGCTCACCGCCCGAGAGTACCTTCACCTTCTTGTCGATGGCCTCGCCGCTGAACATGAACGCGCCGAGCATATCCTTGATTTTGGTCCTGATATCGCCCTTTGCGATATCGTCTATGGTCTGGAAAACGGTGACATTCTCGTCGAGCAATGATGCCGAATTCTGCGCGAAATATCCAATCTGGACATTGTGGCCCAGCTGAAGCGATCCCTCATATTCCACCTCGCCCATGATGCATTTCACCATTGTTGACTTACCCTCGCCGTTGCGTCCCACGAAGGCGACCTTCTCGCCGCGCTGAATTGTGAATGCCGCGTGGTCGAAGATTACACGGTCGTAAGATTTTTTTACGTCGTTGCCGATTACAGGATATTGTCCCGATCTTGGCGACGGTGGGAAACGGAGTTTCAGCCTTGATGTATCCTCCTCGTCAACCTCTATTATCTGAAGCTTTTCAAGCATCTTAACGCGGCTCTGTACCTGAAGAGTCTTGGAGTAGGTTCCCTTGAATCTCTCGATGAAATCCTTGGTCTCCTGAATCATTTTCTGCTGCTCCTCATACTGTTTCTGCTGCTGCTCGCGGCGCTCCTTTCGGAGTTCCAGGTAATGAGAGTATGTTGCCTTGTAGTCATAGATACGGCCCATTGTAATCTCGATGGTACGGTTTGTGATTGAGTCAACAAAACGCTTGTCGTGCGATATCAGAACCACGGCCTTGGCAGAATTCATGATGAAATCCTCAAGCCACTGGATGGATTCGATGTCGAGGTGGTTGGTAGGCTCGTCAAGAAGCAGAACGTCAGGATTCTTCAGGAGCAGTTTCGCAAGCTCGATACGCATACGCCATCCGCCCGAGAACTCCGAAGTCTGACGCTGGAAATCCGATCTCTCGAAACCGAGACCGAGAAGTGTCTTCTCGACGTCCTCCTCGAAATGGGTCATATCGATTGCGTAGAATTTCTCGCTGAGAGAGCTGACCTTCTCGATGAGAGCCATGTAATCGTCGCTCTCGTAGTCAGTGCGTGTTTCCAGCTCCTTGTTGATTCGCTCAATCTCAGCCTCAGTCTCCTTGAGGTGTGAGAACGCCTGACAAGTCTCCTCGAAAACGGTTCTGCCGTCCTCAGTCATCAGGTGCTGAGGCAGATAGGCGATTACGCTGTCCTTGGGCGCGGTTACCTGTCCGCGGTTTGGCTGACGCTCGCCAGCAAGAATTTTCAACAGCGTGGATTTGCCCGCGCCGTTTTTTCCCATAAGGGCTATTCTGTCCTTCTCGTTGATCTGGAAGGAAATATTCTGAAAAAGTACAGTGCCGCCAAACTCAACGGCAAGATTGTCAACTGATATCATTTATGTGGTTTTGTTATTTACAATGTGTTGAGGTTGATTTCTGAAACTCTGTCAATCAAAGTATCAGGATTCTGACGAGTGTCCCAGACGTCAATTAAGTATAATTTTGTGTCTGTAAATGCATATATCAATTTGAACCATGGTTTTATCACGACTTTTCTATAATCGAAAAGAAGGTCTTCCAATAGTAATTCTTTGCTACCAAGTAACGGATTTCCCAATAAAATTTTGGAATATTTATTTATCCTTCTACTTAGCTTATTGATTGTACTTGGTTTGTATATAATATTGGAAGCCAAACCAATTTTTCTCATCGATTCGAAAAATAGTGGGGCAAAATCTAAACTTCTAGCCATGGGAATTCCTCTTTTAGCATTGCCCAACCTTTTTCTGCTGGAATTGTATTTCCATTTATTATATCTTGTTCGGCCTGACGCACTCTGGCTATTGCTTCTTCCTTTGTGCGTGGTCCGAATGAAGGAAAATTTGCAAAGTCTGCCTCGTCGTCATCCTCTTCGATGCTTTGTTTTGCTTTTGATGATACAAATGCAGTTTCTGGCTCCGATGCTGAGCCATAATTCTTTAGTTCTTTGCATAGTCTTGCCTGGTCCTCGGGAGTCATCTCAAGAACCATGTCACGAATTGCCCAGTAGTCGTATGTGTTGGTCATAGCTTTTGCCTTTGATTATTACTGCAAAGATATTAATTAATCACAAAACGCCAAATTAATTCTTTGCCTTGAATCTCAAGATATAGTTAATTCTCTTCTGTAAGAATTCCTCCAATTTTTGAAGTCTTTCTTCCGGAAGGTTGTATTTCCTATGACGCTTGAATTTGAAACCTATCAGTTTTCGGATTTTTGATTTTTGGGATTCCGAAAGGAATAATTTCAATATATTATCATACGTCATATATGGTGTACTTTTTATCGATGCATATTTTTCTATTTTTTGGAAATCTCGGTCTGTTCCATAACAGAGCAAAGACAAACCGTTGTCAAAAATTGGTGCAAAATCCAAAATCTTATTTGTATGGCTATCAACCAATAAACCAAAATTTCCAAAGTGACGGTCTGTATTAATTATCAACGAATCAAATACCAGCATATCACAAAACTTTTCGTAGAATTCGTTGCCTAAGTTTTGTATAAAACTGCATATTGTAGATATATCTGCTTCTTCTACAAAACGATGAATTGGCACGTATGATATGTCTTTACTCGTGAATAACTTACATGTAGAACAAAGTGATCCTTTCCATTCTTTTAGTTTGTAATCAACGTGTTCTACCCCCATTGCCTTTGCTACTTGTGTGGCATAAAATTCTGAATATGGCTCAAGACCTGTATAAGGAGAACCTGACGTTCCACCCTTGTATAGTGTAATTCCATCGTTCCTTTTCCAACATTTCCTGAGCATTCCGTGGGTTGTAAATTCTGGCGACGATGAAAATTTGTTTTTGGATTTGTTTCCGTGTCCTGTAAATGCTAATTGTGCGACTTTTCTTGAAAAAGTATTGTCAAATAAATTGTATTCCGCAAAAGAACCTTTGAAACCTTCTTCTACGATCCAATAAGAATCGTTGAGAGATAAGCCTTTACATAATGAAATGATTTCCAAATAATCATAACAAGAAAGTCCAAAACTGGCAACTATACGTTCTGCAAATTCTCTGTTTTTATGAATGACTCTATGTTTTAGAAACCGATGCAACGAATCAGGACTGCCTTTAAGACCTATTGGGAGCAAGTGTTGCTTGCTCTTGTTGATATCAATTATGGTATATACAAATTCCTTGTATTCGTTTCTTGAAACATTGAATTTCAACAATACCTCGTCGAAAAGTCTCAGTTCGTAATTCATAGCTTTTGCCTTTGATTATTTCTGCAAAGATATGAAAAAATGATTATCTTTGCAAAAAATTCAATGCAATGGAATCTGTAATAAAGTTTTTCAAGATATTCTCGAAACACTCGTCGCTGTGGGTGATTGCTACGGCTGTGGTGGCGTTTTTCGTGCCTGACAGTTTCTGCTGGGTGAGGGGAAATGTTTCGTCGGTTATCCTCGGAATCATAATGCTCACAATGGGCGTTACGCTTACAGTTCAGGATTTCAAGAATTTAGCAGCCAGACCTTTGGATATCGGAATCGGAGCATTAGCTCAGTTTATAATTATGCCCGTTTTGGCGTTCACGCTTTCAAAGGTTTTCGGGCTGAATCCTTATCTCGCTGTCGGAATTATCCTCGTGGGATGTTGTCCGGGCGGTGTCAGCAGCAATCTGATGTCGTTTCTCTGCAAGGGTGATGTCGCGTATTCCGTGGGAATGACAACGGTTTCAACCCTATTAGCTCCCATAATGACACCTTTCTTGGTTTTTATGTTAGCTGATACCTCCATTGATGTGGATGCCTGGGGAATGTTGAGGAACATTTTCTTCGTTACTATTCTGCCGCTTGGATTGGGTTTCCTCTTGAAAATGTCGATAAAGGAAGGCAGCAAAACCGAGAAGTCAATTCTGGAATCTACTCCAGGCTTGGCCGTCATCAGCTTGATGTTGATTGTGGGAGGAGTTGTCAGTCAGGTACAGCCGCAACTTATAAAAGGCGAAGTATCAGTACTTTTCATCGTTCTTGGAGTTGTGGTTCTGCACAATGGACTCGGTTATCTGCTTGGCTACAATGTTGGAAGGCTTCTTAAGTTTCCGCTTCCCAAGAAGAAAACTCTTGCCCTCGAGATCGGCATGCAGAACGCTGGAATGGCCACGGTTTTGGCGAGCACATTCTTTGTAAAGGAAGGGGTTCCTGAGACAAGTCGGATCGTAGCCAT
>JAZQPB010000037.1:0-4709 GCA_045628165.1 Bacteroidales bacterium
CCCACGCGGCGCTCGCGTCCCTTCTCGTCCTTGTAGGTCTGGAGGCTCTCCACCTCGTAGATAGGGCCTGTGTAGTATCCGAGTCCGCGCACCATGCCCGGATCGAGTATGGCCACGGTCTCGTCGTATCCGAGCTCTGCCAGGATGTGGTCGATGAGCTCGAGCTCAATAACGCCCTCCTTGTATGTGTCGTTCTCGAAGGCAGGCTTTGCCTTGAGCTTGGCTATCACATTGGCTCTGGTATCGTGAGCCTCAAAATCCTTTATGTAGTTCACTATCAGCTCCACGTGCTCGTCGTCGAGGCCGAGGCCCGGAATCTGAGCGCCTGAAACCTCATCTACACGGCCCTTGCCGAGTTCCCTGGCCACGTTGTCGATGCCAATTTTGTCGAGCTTGTCGATTACACGCATCACGCACATCTCCTGCTCCTTGTCGGTGATGCCGGAGAATGCGAGAAGTCCGTTCACGACCTTGCGGTTGTTTATCTTAATTAAATAAGTGCCGCGCTTGAGGCCGATGTTCTCGAGGGCCTGCGAGAGGATCATGCAGTTTTCGGCGTCGGCAGAAACATCGTCGGCGCCCACGGTATCGAAGTCCATCTGCCAGAACTCGCGGAATCGTCCGGGATCGAGCTTGGCCTCGAAACGGAATACCGGGCCGTACTGATAGCGGCGGAAAAGATTTGTCTTTCCCTGGATCTCGCCTCTCAGATACTGCTGCCACATGCTCTCGGCGTATACACGCGCCAGAGGAGCGGTAAGGTCGTAACGCATTGCCACATAGTGGTTTTCCATGAGGACGTTGTTGTCCTGGTCGCGCATTTCCTTGCCCTTGTCATCAAAAATAGGCTCTATCTCAGGGTTCTTGAACGAATATACACCCTGAGCCACGCTGTCGGCATCGGGCAGATACTTGCCAAGGCACTCGGCATACTCCAAGATGGGAGTATCGAATCTGCTGAAACCAAACTTGCGGTATACCTCAGTTGCTTTTCTTATAATGTGCTCACGGAGAGCGTTTTGTGCAAACGTGATATCTCTGAATCCCTTTACTTTCTGGGGAACTATACCTCTCATAGTAATGATTTGTTTATAAATTTATCGGCAAAATTACAAAAAAATTCTAAGAGTTATGATAACAAATTATTAAAAATGCAAAAAAATTTAACGCTATCAGCTGATAGGAATATAATATGTGTGCTATCAGCTGAAATAAAACCGAAGATTAACAATAATTAATATATAAACCCAAATGATTAACGTAATTTAAACTATAAACGGCCAATTTACTAATACCTTTGCGTTAAACATTATCACAAAACGCAAGTCTAAGAAGCAGAAAACACTCATTGGAAAAAACACCAATACACATCAAATATGAAAAACACTTTCAAAATGATTCTGCTGGGCCTGGCAATGGCCGGATCTCAGCAGCTGATGGCTCAGACCACTGTAAAAGGCGTATTCGCCGACTCTCTGAGCAAGGAGACACTGCCATGGGCCACCATCGCAGTAACCCACGACAAGCAGCCCGCCAATTTCGCAATGACCTGCATTACCGACGAGAACGGCGCATTCAAGGGCGTTGTAAAACAAGACGGAAAGTATCAGATAACTCTCCGATCTACCGGCAAACGGATAATAACCAAGGACTTAGTAATTAACGGAGAGAAAACCATCGACCTGGGCAGGATACTTACATCCGACATCGTGGACACTCTGGGCGTAGTGGAGGTGGTAGCCATAAAGCCGCTGGTACAGGCTGAGGCCGGACAGCTGACTTACAACGCGCAGGGCGACCCCGAGAGCAAGACCGCATCGGTGCTCGACCTCCTGAGAAAGGTGCCGATGGTATCGGTGGACGGCGAGGACAACATCTCCATAAACGGCAACTCGAGCTTCCAGGTGCACATAAACGGCAAGAAAAACCAGATGCTTACATCGCGCCCGTCGGAGAGCCTGAAGGCGATGCCGGCATCCAGCGTACTGGATATCAAGATAATAACCGATCCGGGCGCCAAGTACGACGCCGAGGGCGTGGGCGGCATAATAGACCTGATAACCGAGAAGGGCCACAAGGTGAACCAGACATCGGGAACAGTGACCATAGGCACATCCACACGCAAGGAGAACAGGGCCAACTTCAGCATTGCCACCAATCAGAACAAGCTGACAGTATCGCTGAGCGGCAGCATCACACAGCGCGGCAAGCAGGATATGAACATGAGCATGATGATGCAGAACCTGGCCAACGACGCCAACGCCATGAACACCGAATACTCAGGCGACAACAGCAACAAGAATCTCTGGGGCGACCTCGACCTGCAGGCCAGCTACGATATCGACACGCTCAACCTGATATCGATAAACGTGGGCGCATCCAACAGCAAGGGCGAGCGCGAGGGCGAAATGCTCTACCGTATGTACAACAGCCAGATAGAGATCCCCAACCTGCAATCCACATGGTCGAATAGCAAATGGAAGGACATCTGGGCAGGGTTTGACTATCAGCACAACTTCAAGCACAACCCCAAGAGCATGATAACATTCTCTTACAAGTTCTCGGGCGACAAGTCGGAGGATCCATCAGAAAACGCAAGCTACCAAGGCACCCAGATCGCCTCTGACAAAATACAGGAATACCGCC
Source organism: Bacteroidales bacterium (assembly GCA_045628165.1). GTDB lineage: Bacteria > Bacteroidota > Bacteroidia > Bacteroidales > UBA3824 > UBA3824. The sequence goes on from JAZQPB010000037.1 coordinate 2,647, forward strand.
ATCAGGAAAACAATGAGAATTCATACGAGCACACCCTTCAGCTCGACTACATTCTCCCAATAGGCAAATACCTGACCCTGGAGGACGGTATCAAGTATATCTACCGCCCCAAGAGATCCGAGAGCTTCGCCATGAGATTCAAACCACTGGACCCAAACAAATTCAGCAGTTTTGACGATTTGCTGGCATTGGCAACACTGGATTCGGAAGACGAGTTCTCGAGCGACGACAAGATAGCCGCCGCATACGCACAGCTGACAGCCAAATTCAGCAAATACACCCTGAAAGGCGGTGTAAGATACGAATACACACACAATTACGTAGACAACGGCGAGAGCAAGGGCGGAGCCTTCGGCAAGAACTACTCTACAGCAGTGCCCACAGCATCGATAACATACAACATGACACCGATGTCTAATTTCAGTTTCAGCTACAGCATGAGAATATCGCGCCCGGGCATCTGGTACCTCAACCCATTTGTAGACAAGAGCAATCCATCGTCGTGGAGCTACGGTAATACCAGCCTGACACCAGAGAAGTACCACAACTTCTCATTTGCATACGCCAAATTCGGCATGAAGCAGAGCCTGAACCTCTCGCTGAGATACTCCACCTGCGGAACCGGCATCACACGCCGCACATTCATGCAGGACAACATCATGCACAACACCTACATAAACGGCACCGACAACAACAGCCTCTCGCTGAACGCCTACTACGGCTACAACTTCAGCCAGAAAACCCGCATAATACTCAACATGAGTGCGAGCTACACCGACCTGAACAACGACTACACCAACGAGAGCAACCACGGCTGGAGCGGAAACCTCTACGGCCAGTTCAACCAGACAATCTTCTGGGACATAAAGGCATCGCTCGGCATGATGGCCAGCCTGAAGCGCTACAACATCAACGGCTACAGCGACGGCATGAGCTTCGGCACACTCTCATTAACAAGGGAATTCTTCGACAAGAAGCTCACCGCCTCAATCTCGGGAATGTGCTCGCTTAAGGATTTCGACAAGATGGTATTCAACAGCCACAGCGAAAACTCCACCTACATCTCCGACATGAGATTCGAGATTCCAATGGGCCGTGTACAGTTCTCGCTGACATACCGTTTCGGAAAGAGCCACGTACAGGTAAAGAAATCCAACGTATCAATCGACAACGACGACGCCAGCGGAGCCAAGGAGAGCGACGTGCCTTCTACTGGAATGTAGTGGGAAAGTTTAAAGTTGAAAGATTAAAGTTGAAAGCTTAAAGTTGAAAGTTGAAAGCTTAAAGTTTAGAGATTAGAGTTTAGAGTTTTAAGATTAGTATTAGATACAAAGAAAAGCCCGAGGCAAATGGATTTTTGCCCCGGGCTTTTTGATTGTGTGTGTTTCGTATTAGCTGTTTATTTCCTGATTTTGATGTAATGGCTTGCCACAGCGGTTGCAAGTACAAGGAATGTGATTACAAATGCCCAGATATTAGCTTTCCGCGAAATAACTACAACATCGAAATGATCCACGAGATATTCGGCACTCAGCTGATAATTAAGCACATTGTCGGAGATGGTGCCCACATTGCTGTCCATGATGGTGCCGGGCATCCTGAGAGTGCAGTTGTAGCGCTTGCCGCAAAGACCCTTGAGATCCTTGTCAAAAGCAGAGATGGCCTTTGAGATTTTCGACTCGCTCCGGCACGCGTTGGAGAAGGCCTCTGTCTTGAAAAAATCATCAAGGAAGGCGTCGCAGTCATTAAGGCCGAATTTGTATTCCTTCTCATTGTTCCACATAGAAATCACCATATCGCGCTTGTTGTTGAATTCGTCTCTGGAAACCGGAGGATTTTCAAGCTCATCCCAATTCTCAACAAAAATATCCATGAATTTATTGAAAATCAAATCGTATCTCCAATTTTCCACTCTCTTATCAAGCCAATGCATGGTAGAAGCCAAACCGTCGCCGTGAAGACCTTCCAGAATATTCGGCTTGCCCGTAGACCAGAAAGAACACTCCTCGGGCTTCAGGTAATTGGTAGGCGGCACGGTGATCAAACCATCGGGAAAACGGAAC
>JAZQPB010000038.1:0-25251 GCA_045628165.1 Bacteroidales bacterium
CCGAGGTGCTTTTTCACGAACTGGCAGAAGAACGAGAAGTTTGTGAAATTGTATTTGTCGGCGAGTTGGCTGATGGAGGCGTCGGTGAGTTTCAGGTCGAGTTTTATCTGCTCGATGGCGTGGTCGGTGATTACGTCGATGGCCTTGCGTCCCGTTTTCTCCTTGATGATTTTGGAAAGGTGCTTGGGCGAGACGCAAAGCATATCAGCAAAATACGATACAGTCCGCTGACGTCCCTCGCTTGCGGTCAGGCAGTTGATGAAGTCGCGGAAAATGCTGTCGGTGCGTCCAAGGCGCGAGATGGCAAAACCGCTGTCGGCCTCCTGATGACAAATCGACTGATTGATGATCTCGAAGAGCAACGACGCAAAGAGATGGACCGACTGCTGTTCGCGGAACCTGAGATGAAGGTTTGTGGCCCGCTGTCGGAGCATATCTATTATCATAAGAAGGTGCTCGGTCATATATTTCTCGCCGTAATGGAGCACCGAGTTTCCGAATGCCAAATTCAGCATATCCCAAGTGTCCTGCTTGGTGGTGATAAGGTGATCTACCACGCGCGGTGTGTAGCCAAGCACGCAGATACAGCAATCGTTGCTCAGAAGTATCTGATACAGAGGCTGATTGGGACGGCTTACAAATACGTCGCCCACCTTTAACGACACCGCTCCGCCATTGTCGCAATCGAGAACAATGCGGGCTTGTCCCTTTATGCAGAAAAACGCCAAGAGGAGCACGGTCTTGAAGGGCTGGCTTACGAATGGCAAATTGCTGATGTTTTCCACCAACACAAAATCGTCGCCCACGCACACCACGCCCGGCTGTTGGGCAAAATCACTGATATTTACTATTTGCAACATAATCTAATCTTCGTTTCGCCTACGGCGGTTTTTATAACATAAATTACCACGAATTAACATAAATTGATCATAAATTTTTCTCTATTCTTACGGCAAAGGTATATATAATTTTTCTCTGTGCAATGTTCTAAAAGGGTGTTGATATGTTTTATTTTTCTTCTTAATATCCTAAATAATATATCAGAATTATCGAAAAGCGAATAATCGAACATTATTGGTTCTTTTTGCGATACCGGACGGCGAAAAATCCTGGATACTTTTGTGCCGATTTTTAAAGAAAATTTATGAAAAGGAAAATGTTGACAATGGCGCTGTTGCTTGGATTTTTTCAGGCGACTAACGCACAAAGGCAGATGAGCGCTCAGGAACTTTTGGACCTCGCTGAAAAGGGCAACAGCAAAATCCGGGTGGAGCAAACAAGGCTGGAAAACTCCAAAAACGCTGTCGAGACCGCCAAGGCTCAGAGGTTGCCCGACCTAAATGCCGAGGTTTCCGCAAGCCTCAACGGAAATGTGGTAATGCTCGACAGAAATTTCGGGAACGCAAACACTTTCAGCCAACCTCGCTGGGGTAATTCGCTGAATGTTGAGGCTCAGCAAATTATATACGCCGGAGGCGTGATTAACTCAAGCATAAGAGTGGCCGAACTTGCTGAGCAAATGGCCGAGAACAATCTTCTTGACACAAGGAACAATGTGAAGTATGGCGCACTGGCTCAGTATCTTCAAATTCTGAAACTGGACAACGGAATTCAGGTTTACAGCGAGAATATCAGACTTACCGAGCAACTCCTGGACCATATCAAGGCCAAGCAACAACAGGGAATGGCGCTTAAAAACGACGTTACAAGATACGAACTCCAACTCCAAAACCTAAACCTCGGCAAGCGCAAACTGGAAGACGCAAGGAGCGTGGTCAACTATCAGTTGTGCAACAATTTAGGTATCCAAAATGAGAGGATAATTCCCGAACCGGGTATAATAGAAAACTCTTACGCTCAGGACGGTCTGGATGAGTGGCTATCGGCAAGTTCGCAGTCGTCTATTGCACTGAAAAACATACAGATAGCCTCGCAAATGGCTGAGGAGAAAATCACAATGGTCAAGAGCGACCTGCGTCCCAAGGTGGCTATGGTGGCGGTTGATAATCTGAGCGGTCCATACAATTACGACATTCCGCCGATAAACAACAACTTCAATATCTGTTACTTAGGCGTTGCGGTAAGGTATCAGATAGGCAACCTCTGGAAATCTAACCACAAGATTTCTCAGGCCCGCACGTCGCTGAGGGAGTTGCAGGAGACTGAGAAGAGTGTTTCGGAGAATGTCAGTAACCAAGTGCAGGATGCTTACACGCTTTATATTCAGGCGTTTGCCGAACTTGAAACTCAGCAAGAGAGCGTTAGGCTGGCCTCCGAGAATTACAATGTGGTGAGCGACAGGTACGCAAACCAACTGGCGCTGATTACCGATATGCTGGACGCCACGAATATGAAACTGATGGCCGAACTCGGCGAGGTGGACGCAAAAATCAATATCGCCCTGGCATACTACAAACTGAAACTGGTTTCAGGAAGTGGATTTTAACTTAGTTGGAACGCTGATTACGCGGATCAAGCGGATTTCCGCAGATCTAATATTTTTTCAAAAAAATCTGTGAAAATCCGCACACTCTGTGTCATCTGCGTTCTGTTTAATCAAAAATCAATAAAATGGATAATAGAAAAACCGTAAGACTGGCTTACAATGTAATAGTGGCACTGCTGATAATTGCAGGTATATGGATAGTAATCAGCAAGTTTGCGCATTTCGGGAATGTGGAGTTCACCGACAATGCCCACATAGAACAGCACATAACTCCCGTGAACACTCGTGTGCCGGGCTTTATCAAGGAGATACGTTTCGAGGAGTATCAGAAGGTGAGCAAGGGCGACACTTTGGTGATTATTGAGGACGCTGAATTCCGCCTCGCCCTCGCTCAGGCCAAGGCCGGACTTGCCAACGCAATGGCTGGAAGTTCGGCAACTGACGCAGGTATCAGCACCACGTCGGCAAATATAAATGTGGCCGACGCCGGTATCGAGGAGGCGCGTGTGCAGATGGAGAACGCCCTCAGCGAGGAAAAACGATATCTCGCACTTTTGAAGAAGGAGGCCGTAACTCAACAGCAATACGACGCAATCCACACCGCATATCTCTCTGCAAAAGCAAGATACGAGGCAATGGAGCGTCAGAAGGCTTCGCTTGCAAGTGTAAGGAACGAGCAATCGCACCACTTATCGCAATCGAGAGCCAACATAGAGGCCTCGGAGGCGTCGGTAAATCTTGCTGAACTAAATCTCTCTTACACAGTGATTTTGGCCACTGCCAACGGTGTTGTGGGACGCAAGGATATTCACGAGGGGCAGTTGGTTCAGCCCGGTCAGGTAATGTGCAGTATAGTGGACGACAGCGAGTTATGGGTTGTGGCCAACTATCGCGAGACTCAGATTCCCAATATTGCCATTGGCGCAAGGGTGGAGATGGAGGTGGACGCCGTGCCCGGTGTTGAGTTCATCGGCGAGGTGGAGCGTATCAGCAACGCCACAGGTTCGGCCTTCTCTATGATGCCTCAGGACAATGCCACGGGCAATTTTGTGAAGATAGAACAGCGAATCCCCGTCCGCATAAAACTTCTCCCAAACGACGCAATCAAAAAACTCAGCGCCGGAATGAATGTGGAATGTGAGGTGGCGTTTTAGAAATGGATAATGGACAATGGATAATGGATAATTAACAATTAATAATTAATAATTAATAATTAATAATTGCTAATCAAAAATTATTAATCAAAAATCAAAAATCAAAAATCAAAAATCAAAAAATGACTTCCGAGAAAATTCCGCCGTTTTCTATGCCAATGTATCACGACTGGGTGCCGGAGGTGGTGCGTCCGTGGATTTATGTTTTGCTGGCGTTTTGTTTTCAGTTTAGCGGAGGTGTCTATCTGGGCGCAATGAACGATATGATAGGCGAGAATGCGTGGATGAGGGAAGATGTCACCTTCCTTCTCTATTGCACTCTTGCCGGAATGGCCGTGTGGTTTCCGGTGCTTTTCAGGATGAAATTCCACTTCTCCAACAAGTTTCTCCTGATAGCCTCGGCTGTGGTGATTATTGTCTGCAACCTGCTTACGATGAATAAATTGCCCTTGCCGTTAATGTGGATAATCTGCATATTTGCCGGATGCGCCAAGATTCAGGGCACTTTTGAATGTATGAGCAATATTCAGTTGTGGATGACACCAAAGCGCGATTTTGCGGTTTTCTTCCCGATATTGCATATAATTCTGCTTACTGCGATAGAGGGAGCGGGCTGGCTGTCAGCCACTTTTGCCTTTCATCTCCACTGGCGGATGATGCACTGGCTTGTGGTTGGGCTGATGATAGTGGTGGTATCGGTTCAGGTGCTACTAACGCGCCCGTTTTGTCCGATGCCTCCCGAGAAACGTGTTCCGCTGAAAGGTATCGACTGGCCGTCTGCCTGCGGTTGGGTGCTTTTCTTCCTGCTCTGCGCCTATATTCTCAACTATGGCGACTGGCTGAAATGGTGGCAGTCTGATACCATAAAACTCTGCACGTCAGGAGCCTGCCTAACCCTTGCCTGGCTGATGATCCGTATGAAATATCATCATTCGCCATACATTGAGCCTCAGATTGTAAGGTACAGATATTTCCGCCCGATAATATTTCTGGTGATATTGTTTGAACTGATAATGTCGGTAGAGCACGTTCTCGAAAATATTTATTATGAGGAAGTTATGCATTACAGCGACCTCACCTACGAGACTCTCAACCAATGGTCGCTGATAGGCGCTGTGGCGGGTTGCCTCTTCTCGCTTGGATGGTTGAAGGTGGCCAAATGGGGAAAGTACCGTCTTATTGCTGTCGGTATGTTTTTCATTTGCCTTTATTGTATGGGGTTTTATTTCCTTGTGAACCCTCAGATTGGCTATTATCAGTTGGTTCCACCGCTGATATTCAGAGGCTTTGGATATGCGGTGCTGTGCATTGCGTTTATGTGGTCGCTCCACGAGGTAATGTCGTTTCAGCACTTTTTTCAGGCGCTCAGCATTTTCAACTTCTTCCATATGTTTGGCGGAGGCTGTATCGGCAGTGCCATTCTCGCCCGTGGCATAAGTTATTATGTAGGCGACGGTTTCGCCCGTTACGGCGTGTTCTACGATGGTATTGTGGAAGACCTTCTGGCTCAGTCGGTTAAGATTCTCTACGGCTGGATGGTCTGGACCTGCATTGCCTTCATAGCAATTTTCCTCCTCTGGGACCGTCCCTTTATCCGCCACCGTATCAAGCAAATGCCGTCGTGGTCAACGGTAGGTACTTGGACGATAAATGCGTTTGCGAGAGTGGTAAGGAGAAAGAGGGATTGAAAATAGGTAATGATTTCCGAAATCGAGGTATCTGATATATTATATAAAGTGTGTATCTTTGTCAGGTACAAAAAACGAGGCTTTACGAAAATCGTCTTACGCCTACGGCGAGATATTTTACATAAATTATCATAAATTGACACGAATTTTCCATAAATTTCTTTATAAGAGAAAATTTATGAATAATTTATGTAAATTCGTGATAATTTATGTCTTCGAAAAACGCCGTAGGCGAAATATTAGTAATGTAAAAAAATATCGGATATGAAGAAAATATTTCTTGCCATTGCATTGATGGCTACTACTGCGCTGGCTTTCGGTCAGAGCAAGGTTTATGTTACCCGCGAGATTACTCCTGAATCGCTGGTGAGGATTTTTGACGCTCTCGGGGTGAATCCTCAGGGACGCGTGGCTGTCAAGATTTCGACAGGCGAGAGCGAGAAGACCGGCTATCTGCGTCCTGCATTCATCAAGCCATTGGTCGACAAGGTTCACGGCACTATTGTGGAGTGCAACACCGCATACGCCGGTACCCGAAACACCACCGAGGCTCATTGGAAAACTATCCGCGAGCACGGCTTCACAGAGATTGCTCCCGTTGACATTATGGACGAGGAGGGCGATATGAGGATTGCCGTTAAGGACTCTACTCACCTGAAATACAATATCGTGGGCAAGCACCTTGCTTATTACGACTGGATGATAAACCTTGCGCATTTCAAGGGTCATCAGATGGGCGGACTTGGCGGAGTGCTCAAAAACGCGTCTATCGGTGTGGCCTCAGCCTCAGGAAAGGCTTATATCCACACTGCGGGATATACCGAGAAGGTGTCGGAACTCTGGGGACACGTTGATAATCAGGATGGTTTTGTGGAGTCGATGGCCTCGGCCGCGCAGGCTGTCCACAATTATTTCGGCAACGGCGAACGCATTGTATATATCGCGGTTATGAACAATATGTCGATAGACTGCGACTGCAACGCAAATCCTCAGAAGCCTCTCATTGAGGATTACGGCATTGTGGCCTCCACCGATCCCGTGGCTGTTGATCAGGCTTGCTACGATATCGTCAGCAAGATCCACAACGACAAGCACAACAACAATAAGCCTCTCCTCGACCGCATTGCCAAACAGCACGGCACCCACATTATGGAGTGGGGCGAGAAAATCGGCCTCGGTTCAAGGACTTACGAGATTGTCAATATTGATAAATAGTTTTTTTTTATATTATATGGCAGACAATCCCGGGGCTTCTGAGGAGGCGTCGGGATTATTTGTTATTGTTGTGTGGGGTGATGAAATTATTATTTTGATAAGTTGTTGTTTTTTTAGGTTATTAGTATTATTTTTGCATTGTTTTAATAGTATACTAAAATGATGCAATTTTTGTTATATGGAAGAATTGACTATATTAGGAAGACAGGTTCTTCTTAGGCAACGGTCCAAGGCTCAGTTGAAAGGCATTAATATTGGAGAGAGTCTGTCATATATTTTTTATGACGGGGAATATCTCGGGGAAAGTTTCCTTTTTTTACAGCCGAAGGATTCCAAACCTACTCCAAGAGAATGTTCTATTGTGGCCAACAGGATGTATTTATTGTTTGGGTTGCCTGTTGTCTTCATTTTGGAATCCGCCCCATATTATGAACGTCAGCGACTTATTGACAAGAATGTGTACTTCGTAATGGGAGACAAGTTCGCCTTTTTGCCTATGCTTGTCGCCAATGAGCGTATCAGGAATCAAAAGAAGCCCCAACGGCTGACTCCGGTTGCTCAGTATTTATTACTATATCATCTACAGGTGGAAAGTCTTGAGGGGTTGTCGGCGATGGAAATGTCAAGTAAGTTTCCGTATTCGTACGAAAGCATTACTTTGGGACTCTCCTGCCTTGAGGATTTGCTGATTTGTAAAAAAAGCGTTGGCCCTGCAAAGCAAAAGATTGTCCATTTCCTTGAAAGAGGTCGAACTTTGTGGGTTAAGGCTCAGAAATATTTGCTTAGTCCTGTTGAAAAACGCATATATTGCGATGACCTGTTTTGTCAGGGGCGCAAATTCAGCGGATGTGGCATCAATGCGCTTGCTCATTACAGCAGATTGTTGCCTGATGACATCAAGATGTTGATGATGACCAAAAAAGATTTCAAGGAATTGGAAGACTCAAAATCGTTTAGGAATGCCAACGAATTTGATGGCAATTTCCTGATAGAGGTATGGAAATATCCCGTTGTTGCTCCTTTGGGCGCTTTAAATGACTGGGTTGACAAACTATCGCTTGCCTTGTCGTTGAGAGATGATGATGATGCAAGAGTGGAAGGAGAAGTGGAGCGTGTAATAAATGAAATCGAATGGAAGGATTAGAAAAATTTAGGGAAGCGTTTGAGGATTATGCCGACAATTATGTGATCATTGGCGGTGTGGCCTGCAATATCACTATGTCGGGTTCGTCGGTAAGGCCCCGTGCCACTCACGATATTGATATGATTATTATTGTAGAGAGGATGAGTCCTCAGTTTGGAGATCGTTTCTGGCAGTTCGTTAGAGAAGCAGGATACAAGGCGGAGATGTCTCGGCCCAAGGAAGGAGAGTCTCCTCGTTACGAATTGTATCGTTTTGTAGATGGCAGACCTGAATATCCTGAGATGATAGAGTTGTTGTCGCGTCGTCTTGATTTTTGGAAAAGGAGCGATGCCGTGGTGGAGCCCTTTCCTATGGGAGAAGAGGTCTCGAGTCTAAGCGCGATTATCTTGGATGATGATTACTATGATTTCACTATTGAACACAGTCGTATAACAGATGGCATCAGACACGCTGACCCTTTGGCGCTTATAGCACTAAAGACCCGTGCTTATCTGAATCTTCTGAGGGACAAGACCAACGGCAATCACGTTAATTCAAGAGATATCAGGAAGCATCGCACAGATGTCCTTAAGAATGTGGTTCTGGTTATTGAGAGCGGAATCGAGGCTCCTCTGTCAATCGTTGAGGGCGTCAGGGAGTTTGTGGATTCCATTCGTGACAATTGGGACGTTCTTGGTAATTCTATTGCACAATCTCTTAATCAGAGAGAGTCTTTTGTTGAAAGGTTGCTTGAACTTCTTGATAATTTATTTATAGTAAGATTATGAAAATACAATATGCGTCTGATCTGCACCTGGAGTTTGCTGATAATTGGCGGTATCTAAGGGATCATCCTTTGCCGGTGACTGGAGATGTACTGGTTTTGGCTGGCGATATCGGTTATCTTGGCGACGACAATTACACCCGGCACCCGTTCTGGGATTGGGCGTCGGACAATTACGAGAAGGTAATCTGTTGTATGGGCAACCACGAGTTTTACAAATACTATGACATTGCGGATCTCAAGGACGGCTATTGTCTGGAGATCCGTAAAAATGTTTGCAGTTATTACAACTCGGTTGTAAGTTTGGGAGGCGTTGATTTTGTGGTATCTACGCTGTGGTCTGAGATACCGCTGAGGGAAGCGTATTATACGGAACAGGTAATCAGCGATTTCCGGAGAATACTATATAAAGGGGAATTGCTTACGTTTGCGGAATTCAACAGGGAGCACCTGCGCTGTCTTGGTTTTATAAAACAGGCCGTAGCAGACAGCAAGGCTGAAACCAAGATTGTGGTAACACACCACGTGCCTTCGTATAGGATGCAGTGTCCAAAGTTTGCAGGCAGTCTTGCCAATGGGGCCTTTACAGTTGAGTTGCAGGATTATATCGAGAATAGCGGTGTTGACTATTGGATTTTCGGACACTCTCATTACAACGTGGACAAGGTAATTGGCAAAACGGCTTGCGTCTCCAATCAATTGGGATATGTCTCTCATAATGAGCATACTACTTTCGATCCCGGCAAGTTTTTGGAGGTAGGATGATGGGGACAATCCCGATGCTTCTGTTTAGGAGCGTCGGGTTTATTTTTGCTGTTTTTGGGTGGTGATGGAATTATTATTTTGGCGACATAAAACAATAGTTGTATATTCGGGAAAAATATCATATCTTTGCCGTCAAATAATTTATAGAACAAAATGGCTATTACAATTAAATCAATTCCTGTGCTTACAGGAGAAGTTGCTGAACGGTTTGAGAAGGAGGCTGTTGAGAATGCGCAGAATCCCACACCAAAATTGACTCCTGAACAGAAGGCAAGATTGGAGGCCTTTTTGGAGAGTTCCCGTCAGTTTCAAATACAGTTGATAGGAGAATGAGTTCGGAGGAACCTTCATATAATCTTATCCACAAGACACAAATGATTCTCTATACCAAGAGAGTCAAGGAAATTTGTGTGCCTTTCTCTTGTGGTAATGGTCAGATAGAGAATGATTTGAATGATTTCTTTAAAAATGATGCAGATTTATATAGGGAGGAATTGTTAGGCAAAACTTATTGCTTTGTAACCAAAGAAATTCCTTATAGAATCGTGGGGCTTTTTACGATTTCTAATGACAGTATCAAGACAACATATTTGGAACGTTCCACAAGCAATAGATTAAATCGTAGCATAAGCAATTCCAAACGCGGACGTAGTTATCCGGCAGTTCTTATTGGCCGGTTAGCGGTTGATGAGCATTTTCAAGGGGGTGGCAGATTGGTAGGTAGTCAGATTCTGCAATTTCTCAAAGAATGGTTTTCTGACGAAAACAATAAAACTGGCTGTAGATTTTTGGTTGTAGATGCTCATAATCACAATCGAACCCTAAACTTCTATGAACAGAATGGATTTAAGTTCCTTTTCAAGACTGAGGATGAGGAAAGAGAATACTATCATATTCCAAATGATGAAAAGATTCTTACTCGTTTGATGTATTTTGACTTGAAGAAGGTGTAAATAGACAATCCCGATGCTCAGTTTAGGAGCGTCGGGATTGCCGTTTATTATGTAGGGCTAGTGTGGCATTTATTTCTTAAATATTTTCCTCCCGTGTATTGCCTCGTGCTCTTTGTTACTGGCATAATGTTACTTAGACAATTGTTTAGTTTGTTGCAATCGATATGATGAACGTCCATTGTTGGATTTTGTCTGAATTTTTCAAAATATGTATATGCCATTAAGAAATGAAGTTTGTATGATTTGAACTTTAGCCTAATTCTATAGTATCCAGACGGTGTCATTATTGGATTAAGAAATTTCTTATCTTTGACCGACCATACAGTTCCGTCTTCTCCAATATAATATGCATATAAATTATGTTCAATGTCGCAGTATGGTTCAAGAGGCAGTCCTCTGTAATTAGTATTATTTATTGTTATGGTTTGCATTATTTTATAATTTATTTAGGCCTATTTCCTGTATTCTCTTTCAAGATTATCAACGAGATATGCGTCGCTCATACAATGAAAGTCTGAGATTCCCTCGCTCATTAGTTCCCAAGTCATTGAGTGGTAGAAGAAATTGAGGGCGTCTTCCATTTTTATGTTGTTCCTTTTGGCGAACTCGGCAACTATACGGCCATATTTCATTCGCAAAATTGTTGGGTTTGCTGTCATTGATTCTCTATTTTTATTGATTCAACAAAATGTAAATGCTTGTCTATGACTTCTTGACTATTGAAACAAATTTGCTGATTAGGCTTTTTCTTTTTCAATCGTCCAATTGCCTGATCGTGGGTGATGATGCCTGCCATATAAAGGTCTAATGTATCAAAAACATTGTCGTCGGCAATGCCACCTTCCACTATATCGAATTTCTCGTGAGGCAATCCTTTCCTGCATTTCTCAACGTAATCCAACCATTGTTCGTCATACGCGTCGAAAAGTTTGTAATTGAAATCAGAAAGAGCGCAGTCGAAATCATAAATATTCATTACAGCATTATCGCCTTGCTTGAAATAACGTTTGGCATATTTCTCGGCCTGATTACGGTTCTGCGTCGTATAGAAACCCTTGTCGAAATCAAGATTGTTTCTTGAAAAAGCGATGTCGGGCTTTACAATTTCTTGGTTTGATGTATGATACAGTATCATCTCGACACCTCCTTTTTCTTGATTACCGCTAATAAGTCGTCTATTATGTAATCCTTTGAGAAAGTGTGCAATACGTCGAAACACGGCACGATATAGTCATCTATGAGATTTATGCGCTGAAACCACTCATAAACCTCACGTTCTGTTTTGGATAGCCTCTCGGCTACAACGCCTACACAATATATTGTAAAATTCAATTCGCGTTCCGTCATAATTATGATTTTTTGTTATTGCAAAGATAAATGTTTTTTAGAGATTTTGCAGAATTTTTACCCAAACAACTCCTCCATAGTAACCGTTGCCTGTATCAGGTTGCTGTAGATGTTTTGTGACAGGCCGTATGTGGTTACGAGGATTGGCATTATGGGTTCGTTGCATTTTGTTATGGCTTGGAATGTGGCTATTTGGTTGCGCATTTTGGCCTCGTCTTCTTTTGTGAAGGCGAAGTCGGCTATCGAGAATTTCATCTCGCAGAGGTTGAAGATGCCGTCGGCACGGCGTATCATCAGGTCTATCTGTGCGCCTTTGTTTGTCTCTGATGCCTCGGCCCTCCACGAGAATTCCTCGGTGTGGACTGATGGAATTCCCAAAGCCCGTTTTATCTGGTCGATGTGGTACCAGCACAGCGACTCGAAGGCGGTGCCATACCACGCGGTCATTGTCTTTGTTCCAAACCTGTCTTTCCAGTCCTTGGAGTCAGGATTTTTTTTGTTGCTGACTACGGAGAACTGATACAGCGTGAAGAAATCCACAAGTCGGTAGCGTTCTTCCTTGGATGGTTTGCCGTAATAAGTGTATTGACAGATGAAGTCGCTCTCTGCCAATGCTTTTAGAGTTTTGGTGAGACCTCCGCCGTATGGAATTTTGGTGGCTTCGGATATCTCTTTTCTCGTGTATCCTGTCTTGCGTTTGGATAGCAACTTGATGATTTTCAGGCATTCCTCGTGGTTGCTGAAAAGTGATACGAAAAGTTGCTCTATCTCGTCTCTAAGTTTGCCGTTGCGGTCGGCGAATAGGGAGTCTGTGATTTGTTCCAGACTTTTGCCTTTTTCCACGTAGGTCATATAATATGGAATTCCGCCAATCATCATATACAGTTGCGTTTGTGCGTATCTGTTTAGTAGAATTCCGCGCGACTGATAAAACTCTTCTGCCTCGCCGAGTGTAAATGGGTAAAGTTTTATTTCCCTTGTTGCCCTGTTGTACAATCCACCTTTGTTGTGCAGTAGGTTGTCTGATATCCAGGCAGTTGCTGAGCCACATACTATCAGCATAAGTTGCTGTATGCCCGCTCCCCAGCCGTTCCAGAAATGCTCCAATGCTGATATAAACTGAGATCTTGGAGTGTCAAGCCAGGGAAGTTCGTCTATGAAAACCACCTGTCTTTTGTCGGGGGCTTGCTCAATTTTGTGAATCAAAAGGTTTTTCAACTTGTCGAATGCTGTTAGCCAGTCTTTTACCAAACCGCATTGTTCTCCGTAATTACGCAGAGATGAGGCAAAGTTGTTCAGTTGGCTGTTCATCATATTGGCCTCGTCCATATCCTGAGGCGACAATCCTGTATGATAAAACGCGAAGTCTTCGGCAAACATTTCGCGTATCAGATATGTCTTTCCCACACGACGTCTGCCATATACAACTACAAACTCAGGAACACCTGAATTGTAGATATTCCTTAACTCGCTGATTTCGTTTGCTCTACCTATGATTTTCTGCATAATAAACGGGTTTTGTTTTGCCGTAAAGGTATAAATAATATTCGATTTGGCAAAATAGTCGGTCCTTATCTTGCCAAATCTATCAAAATTTTTACGATTTGGCAAAATAGTCCTTCCTTATCTTGCCAAATCTATCAAAATTTTCACGATTTGGCAGAATAGGCGGTCCTTATCTTGCCAAATCTATGTAAAAATAGGGTGGTTTGGCAGAATAGGCGGAATGCAAATAAATCTCTTGTCGTCAGAAACAAAAAAAATATTACCTTTGCAGTCTAATTAACCAACTAATATAGAAATGGAATACTTGTCGAAAGAACGATATGACCAACTTGTGGCAGAGTTGGAGGATTTGATAAAGGTGAAACTGCCCGCGGCGCTCAACGAACTTGTGGAGGCCAGGGAGAAGGGCGACCTCAGCGAGAATTTTGAGTACCACGCGGCCAAGCGTGCCCACGGAAAACTTCTGGGCAAAATCCGCTTTATGCAGAGGGTGCTTGAGCACGCACGAGTGCTTGATACTTCGAAACTTAAGTGTGATGAGGTGGGACTTCTCCGCACCGTGGAAATCACCAACCTCGCCAACAATATGAAGATGAAATACACTATCGTGAATACTCACGAGGCCAACCTGAAGGAAGGAAAAATCTCCATAAAATCACCTGTGGCTGAGGCTCTTCTTGGCAAGAAAGTGGGCGACATTGCCGAGGCCCGCGTTCCAGCAGGAGTTTTGAGGTTCAGGATTGAGAGTATTTCGGTGGAATAAAATATCTTTAAACAAGAATTATCAAAAATTACCAAGAATTTTTCAAAAATTACTATTCTGAGAAAATTTTTGATTAATTTTTGATAATTCGTGATAATTTTTGTTGAACAAATACAATTGCGAATGCACTGTATTCGAAATTTCGTAGAAAAAAATCTAATTGCGAACGCAGTGCGTTCGTAATTCAATAAGGAAAGAATTATGGCATTTTCAAATATAGAAAAGCATTACAACAAGCACCCGGAGGACAAGAGGTTGCTTCGTCGGCACGGAATTGTGGAGTTTGAGACTACTATGTTTCATATTCATAAATACCTGAAACCTAACGACTACATTCTTGATGTGGGCGCGGGAACGGGCAGGTACACCTCGGCGCTTACGGCTGAGGGCTACAAGGTGAAGGCCGTGGAACTTGTGCAGAGGAATATCGATGTGTTCCTGAAGCGCGACCCTGATGCCGATGTGGTGAAGGGCGACGCCCGTGATATGTATATGATTCCTGATAATGTGGCTGATGTTACAATTCTCCTCGGACCTCTCTATCATCTTATCGGCGACGAGGAGAAAGTGAAATCGCTGGTGGAGGCCAAGCGTGTAACCAAGCCTGGAGGCCTTATTTTTGTGGCTTACCTGATGAACGAGTACAGCATTTTGTCGTATTGTTTCGACGAGGAGCGTATCAGCGGACTTATGGCAAGCGGTGCCGTTGACGAGAATTTCCACATTCAGACTCCCGAGGGCGAGTTGTACGACTATGTGCGTATGGAGGATGTTGACCGTCTGAATCAAAAGGCTGGCCTTGAGCGTGTTACTGTTTTCTCTCCCGACGGTGCCGCCGACTATATGCGCACCCGTCTCAACTATATGAGCGACGAGACTTTCGCCAAATTCATCGAGTATCAGAAAGTAATCTCCGAGCGCAAGGATCTCATCGGCGCTGGAAGCCACGTGGTGGATGTGGTGAGGGTGCCGGAGTTCTCTAATCTCTAATCTCTAAACTTTACACTTTCAACTTTCAACATTACACTTTAAAAATGAACCAGACAATTGAAACATTGCTCTCGCGTCAGAGCGTGAAGAAATACAAACAAGATATGGTTCCTGAGAACCTTATCGCTGAAATCTGCAAGGCTGGCACTTTTGCGCCTACGGGTATGAACCGTCAGTCACCTATTATAATTGCGGTCACCAACAAGCAACTCCGCGACCGTCTGTCAAAGATGAATGCTGATATCCTCGGAATCAACGGTGATCCATTCTACGGTGCGCCAGTTGTGCTTGTCGTGCTCGCCAAAAAGAATTCAGCCACAAGGGTTTACGACGGATCGCTCGTAATGGCCAATCTTCAGATATCCGCCCACAGTCTTGGATTAGGTTCGTGCTGGATTCACCGTGCCAAGGAGGAGTTCGAGTCAGCGGAAGGCAAGAAAATCCTCGCCGACCTCGGTATAACTGGCGAGTACGAGGGAATCGGACACTGCATTGTAGGCTATCCCGCCGTTGACGCCTACCACGTTCAGAGCCCACGAAAGGCCGATTATGTAACTTGGGCAAGATAAAAACAAGTTGTCGAGAAAAACTCGGTAACTAAATAAAAGGATAGTATATTAATCTTTTTCTTGTGGATTTAGTTTATTTATTCTAATTTTGCAACTGGAAGATTAATATATTATTCTTTTATGAATATAGGAAAGATTTTGAAAGAGCGTCGCAAGGATGTTGGCGTTACTCAGGAGCAACTTGCCGATGTTGCTGGTATCAGTCTCAGTCATCTAAAACTGATAGAGCAAGGTAAGACAAATCCAACACTTCAGGTGGTGGAGACATTGCTTGATTGTCTGGGAATGGAGATTTCGATTGTGTTGAAATAATCCTAATCTTTAAACATTATACTTTAAACTATTCTATGCGCAAGGCAATTGTAAATGTAAACCGCAGACCTGCAGGATTGTTGCAGGAGATGGCAGACGGTAAGTTCCGTTTCGATTATCAGCCTGATTATCTTGCTGATGATGAGGCTATGTCTGTGTCCCTCACTCTGCCCAAGAGAAAAGATCCGTATTATAACGATTATCTTTTTCCTTGTTTTTTCAATCTATTGAGCGAGGGGGCCAACAAGTCTATGCAGTGCAAGGTGTTGCGGATTGAACCTGACGACTATTTTGGACTTCTTTTGGCTACGGCTCAGACCGACACTGCCGGTTTCCTGACTTTTACTCCTGTGGAAGATGAAAAAGAATAAACTGTTTGATACGGCTTCAGTATCGTTGAATACTGATATTGAATATGTTGCTACGATGTATAGTGACAATGCCCGTCATATTTCTATTTCTGGAGCACAGGAAAAATTGTTTGCTGTGGTGGACGGCCACAAGTTGCGTCTTGCGCGTGATGGTGAACAGAGCACTTATATTATAAAGCCTATTCCTAACAATTTTGGACTTGTAAATATTTCTGATATGCCTGCCAATGAGTGCCTTACAATGAAAATAGCAAGTCAGGTTTATGGTCTTGATGTTGCCCCGTTTGGCCTTATCCGTCTTGCTGACAACAATCTTGCCTATATTGTACGCAGGTTTGATGTGTTTCCTTTTGGAAAGTTTGCTCAGGAAGATGTTTGTGCGTTGCTGGGACGCACGGCTCAGACTCACGGCTCAGATTTTAAATATAAGGGCAGTTATTTGGAGGTTGCTGAAATTATCAGGCAATACGTCCCTCTCTGGAGGTTCGATATTCCAAAGTTTGTTTCAGTGATAATTTTTAATTATCTGTTCTCTAACGGAGACGCTCATCTCAAGAATTTCTCATTGTTGCACGATAAAAAACAGTTCAGATTGTCGCCTGCGTACGATTTGCTTAATACTTCCCTGCATATCAGGGATAGTGATTTCGCATTGTCGGAAGGTTTGGGACTGTCGGATACCGAGAAATCTGATGCTTATATAAGAACTGGTCATCCTACGGCTGACGATTTTCGTTCTTTTGCGCAAAAATGCGGACTTACAGAGCAACAGATTGTGACAATTCTTGCACCTTATTTGATGGAGCAACCATTAGTCGCCACGCTTTGTAATGATTCTGATTTATCAGACAAATGCAAAAGAATGTATATCAGAGCATATATGGAGCGGATAACCAGATTTTTGAGAACTAAATAAAATTTATAATTATGACAAAGATTCAGGAACTTGCGCTTGCTATGATTGCCTACGACAATGGCGATCCCAAGAGAGTTCAGCATACCACCAAGGTTCACGCCTACGCCTCGCTCATCGGTATTCAGGAAGGTTTGGATCTTGATACTCAGTTTGTTCTGGAGAGCGCCGCCTTGGTTCACGATATAGGAATCCGTGCCAGCGAGAAGAAATTCGGTCATCAGAACGGAAAACTTCAGGAACAGGAAGGCCCTGAAGTAGCGCGTGGACTTCTCGGCCGTATTGGAGGTTGGACTGATGCTCAGATAGACCGCATTTGCTGGCTTGTGGCTCATCACCACACCTATCACGCCTCCGATGCTCCTGATTATCAAATCCTGATAGAGGCCGACTTCCTCGTGAATCTCTATGAGGACAACGAGCCCCTTCAAGCCGTCCGCACCGTCAGGGAAAAGATCTTCAAGACCCAAAGCGGAACACGGATGCTGGACGAGATGTTTGGATGCTGAGGGGAAAATGGGTATCGGCAGAATAAGATGGTGTTTATTCTGCCGATTGCTGTTTTTTTGTTTGGTGGAAAAATCTGAAGAATCGTTTGGAGAATAAAACCGAGTTTTCTATTTTTGTGATAATAATCAAATAACATTCATTATGGAAGCAACAATGACATTCAGCCGTTCTGCAACACCTTTGTTTTTCAAAGGTGTGAGCCACGATGATTTGAAATGGACTGTCAATTATAAATAGGTAAGGTAATGGCTAAATCAATTCATAATATTATATGTCTTGAGGCTGAATGGCAGTTTAGAGACGATAAAAATAAATTTTGTCTTAATACAGAACCTCTACTTCATTGGCTCAAAGAATTTTATGGGTGTGGGGTAATCTATCGTCATATTCTCACAAAAGAGGATTTGCGTTATTATTTACATTATTTTTCTACTCATAAGCGTGAAGTAAAGGGTTTTGATATAGTATATATTGCTTGTCACGGATGGCACCATTCAATTTCGCTTGAAGGTGAAGATGGGGATATTGATTTATGTGAATTGTCGGAAATGGCTAATGGCTTTTTGGAAGGAAAAATCGTTCATTTTGGGTCTTGTAAAACATTGGCAAATGAAAGCCAAGCAATTGAATTTAAAAATACTACAGGAGCAAGATTAGTTAGTGGCTATCA
This sequence comes from Bacteroidales bacterium, assembly GCA_045628165.1. GTDB lineage: Bacteria > Bacteroidota > Bacteroidia > Bacteroidales > UBA3824 > UBA3824. The sequence continues at coordinate 18,080 of JAZQPB010000038.1, forward strand.
AGTGTCGGTTGATGCAATGACTTCTTCTATTGCTGATGTAGCGTATTTTAACGAGATTATGCAACTGCAAAATGTAGGAATCTTGGCTAATGAATGGTATAGTAAATTTTGGTCAAGTTACAAATCTTTGTTGGAGGATTTAAAGTTCAAGGTTTATTAAGGTTTTTGGTTGCTTAATCCCATATATAAATTTTCTCCATAATTTTATAACACCTTTCCCCGGCGAATCGTTAATTTTGTGGCATAAAAATCAAATGCTATGAATCAGTTCATTCATCTCATCAACGAAATGTCGCCGTATCTCCTGTTGGGATTTTTCATCGCGGGAGTTATGCACGCATTCATCCCGGGGCGGTATTACAGCAAGTACCTCTCGAAGCCAAATTTTATGTCGGTGCTCAACGCCGCAATTCTTGGAATTCCGCTTCCGCTTTGCTCGTGCGGAGTAATCCCTACTGCGATGTCGCTCAGGAAAGAGGGCGCGTCGAAGGGTGCCGTCACCTCGTTTCTTATCGCCACGCCTCAGACCGGTGTCGATTCCATTCTGGCCACATACAGCATTATGGGCTGGCCGTTCGCAATCATCAGACCCATAGCCGCTTTGGTAACCTCGCTACTTGGCGGTGCGGTGGTTAGTGCCGTGGACGACAAGGAGAATCCTGTATCCCACACACACGAAAAGCCGTCGTCCGCTACCCCTAAACCCTTCTGGGACAGAATAGTAGAAGCCCTGAGGTATGCCTTTGTGGATATGATGGGCGATATCGGGAAATGGCTTGTGATTGGTTTGGTGGTGGCGGGCGCCATTACATTGCTTGTTCCCGACAGTTTCTTTGCTGTTTTTCAGTCAAACACTTGGGCCTCAATGCTTTTGGTGTTGTGTCTGGCTGTTCCTATGTATCTTTGTGCCACTGGTTCTATTCCTATTGCTGTGGCTCTGATGCTGAAAGGTCTTACGCCGGGAGCGGCGTTGGTGTTGCTGATGGCTGGCCCCGCCTGCAATATGGCAAGCATTTGGGTAGTCAGGAAAGTGTTGGGAAACAAGACATTGTGGCTGTATCTGGCTTCGATAATTGTGGGAGCCGTAGGTTTCGGATGTCTGATAGATATGCTCCATTTCAATGGCGTGGTGGATTTCCTGGGTCAGTTGAAAAACACCGCCGCCTGTTGTCACGAGGATGATGGCTACTTCAACTGGATATTCACTGTGGCTCTGGTGGCCTTGCTATTCAATGCCCTTGTGATTCAGCGACATAAATGCAGTTGTCACGGAGACGGCGACTGTCATTGCCACGACGACCACGACCATTGCGGATGTCACGATGACCGTTGCGATTGTAAAACTAAAAACGATAACGATATGAATACTAAGACTTTCCATATTGAGGGAATGGCTTGCAGTCATTGCCGTGCCGCCGCCGAGAAGGCTTTGCTCTCGGTTCCTGGCGTTGAGAGCGCTCAGGTGGATTTGCCTACACGTCAGGCAGTTGTAAAAGGCGACGTATCAGTGGACGCTTTGCGGGAGGCTCTGGATCAGGTTGGTTTCAAACTTGTGGACTGATGGCTACACTTTATATAAAGAATATGTGCTGTCCGCGGTGCATTCAGGCCGTTGGCAAGGTGCTCGCGGATTTGGGTCTTGTGGCTGAGAGCATTACTCTCGGCGAGGCCGTTGTGGAGGGCGATGTCTCTGACAATCAGTACTCCCGTATCAGGACCGAACTTCAGGCCCTGGGCTTCGACTTGCTGGGCGACCCTCAGATGCAGTTGGTGGAGAAAATCCGAACCTCCATTATGGAGTGGGTGCGCATTGAGGGCGACCGTCCCAATGTGTCAACTTTCCTGCAACAGTCTCTGAATAAGGAATATTCGGTTTTGTCGAAACTTTTCAGCGCTATGCGTGGAATCACCATTGAGCGTTATTGTATCCTGATGCGCGTGGAACTCGCCAAGGAACTCCTCCGATACAGCGACAAGACTTTGTCGGAACTGGCCTTTCAGTTGGGCTATTCAAGTTCGGCGCATTTCAGCGCACAGTTCCGCCACGAGACGGGAATGTCGCCGTCGGTTTTCCGAAACAGCAAGGTGGACGCAAGGAAATTTTTGGATGAGTTGTAAGTAAACCTTTTTGTTTCGGAAGTGTCAAAATTGGGAACACAGATGATGCGGATACAGCGGATCTACGCAGATGAGATAATCTGTGCAAATCCGAATATCAGCGTCGTCTGTGTTCCAAATTTTTAAAGCATAATAAAAAAATGAAATTAAAATCCTTTATCGCCGCAATGGCTTCGGCTGTGTTGCTGTTTTCGTGCAATGCGCCTGAGATTCAGAATACTGAGAAATCATCTGAGGTTTCGTTCAACGAGGTAATCAAGACACGTCGCAGTGTGCGCGCCTACGATTCCACAAAGACAATCTCGGAACAGGAAGTCCGTCAGTTGCTTACCGCTGTTCAGGAGGCTCCGTCGTGGGCAAATCAACAACCCTCAAAATATTACGTTGCAATGAGCAAGGACAAGGTGGACGCCGTCCGTGATCTTATCGGTGGCAACAAGGAACGCACTATGGGCGCCAACGTTTTCATCGTATCAACCTTTGAGCGTGGCAAGTCCGGCTTCTTCAATGGCGAGGCCTTCAACGAGATTGGCGACGGCTGGGGTGCCTACGACAACGGCCTCAGCAATGCCTACCTCGTTCTCGTGGCCCGTGCAATGGGCTTCGACACCCTGATAATGGGTATGAGAGATTCCGACGCTCTCCGTGAACTCTTCGGAATCCCTGGCAACGAGACAGTTATGGCCGTTCTCTCGCTCGGCTACCGTGCCGGCGAGCCCAATCAGCCTCAGCACAGAAATTTCGACGAGGTGGTTAAGATATTCTAAGATTTTTTTTTCGCCTACGGTGTGGTTTTTAGACAATAATTATCACGAATTAACACGAATTTTTCATAAATTTTCTCTCATAGAGTAATTTTTGAAAAATTCGTGTCAATTTATGGTAATTTATGTGAAAATACGCCGTAGGCTTTTTGTCTTTTTAAAATTATGACATTTTTTGATTCTGACTATATGGAAGGCGCTCATCCTGAGGTGATGAGGCAGTTGATGGCGACTAACCTTGAGCACACCGTTGGTTACGGAAAAGACCATTATTGCGACGAGGCGCGCGACCTCATCCGCAAGGCCTGCAACGCTCCCGACGCTCTTGTTCATTTCCTTGTGGGTGGCACTCAGACCAACGCGACTGTTATCGATGGTCTTCTGAGACGTCACGAGGGAGTTCTTTGTGCTGATACCGCTCATATCAACGTCCACGAGAGCGGTGCCGTGGAACATTCGGGTCATAAGGTCCTGACGCTTCCAGCCCACAACGGAAAACTTGATTCTCAGGAAGTTGACAACTATATAACAGATTTTTACCGTGACGAGACCTTTGAGCATTGCGTGGCTCCGGGAATGGTTTACATTACTCAGCCCACCGAGTACGGAACCCTCTATTCCAAGGCCGAACTCACCGAGATTAGCAACGTCTGCCACAAACACAATATTCCATTGTACCTTGACGGCGCGCGTCTCGGCTATGCCCTTGCCTCGCCTGATTGCGATTTCACGTTGCCTGATATCGCCGAACTTTGCGATGTCTTCTATATCGGAGGCACCAAGTGCGGACTGATGTTCGGAGAGGCCGTTGTGGCCAAGCGCAAGGAAAGACTTCCTCATTTCTTCCCACTCGTAAAACAGCACGGCGCACTCTTCGCCAAGGGCAGAATCCTCGGCATTCAGTTCAAGACCTTGTTTACCGACAATCTCTACGTAAATATCTGCAAGAAAGCCGTTTCGCTCGCCATAAAACTCCGCAACGCCTTCACAGACAAAGGCTACAAGGTGGCAATCGATTCACCAACCAATCAGCAATTCTTCGTCCTCCCCAACGACGTGATTGACCGTCTTAAACAATCCGCCTCGTTTGAACTCTGGGGGCCCCGTGGCGAGAAGGAGACAACAGTGAGATTCGTATGCAGTTGGGCCACCGAGGAGAAGGATGTGGATGAGTTGATTTCGATGTTGTAAACAAAATGAATATCAGAGAAATAGTGCTCTCCGCTGAAAATATCACCGAGTTTCAGCGGAAGGTGTATCTGGAACTTCTGAATGTGCCTTGTGGTGAGACTATCTCCTATAAGGAACTTGGACTCAGGATTGGTTGCAGGAGTCCGCAGGCCATTGGTCAGGCCCTGAAACGTAATCCCTTTGCGCCTGACGTTCCGTGTCATAGGGTAATAGCAAGCAACGGCGATATCGGCGGTTTCCACGGAGAAAGATCCGGCGAGATGATTGACAGGAAACGACAATTGCTGGATGAGGAAAGAGCGAAGGTTTAGTTTCCGCCTCTGATGCTATGGTATAAAACGGTCTTCGGACCGTTTTTTTTGTGTTGATGTGGATTATTCCTGGGCGAAAATTGGCAAAATCTTCCCGTTTTCGCCCGATAATAATTATTTGTGGGCGAAAATTGGCGAAATTTTACCGTTTTCGCCCGATAATATTTGGAGGATGGGGATATTATTGATATTTTTGTCCAAAATTAAAACACAAAAAAATGGACAAACTTATAGGCAGAAAGGCGGAAATCAAGGAGTTTAATAAATATATAAATTCTGGAAGTGCCGAATTTATAGCAGTTTACGGACGCCGTAGAATTGGCAAGACTTTTCTTGTGCGTAGCATTTTCAAGAATAGTTTTGCTTTCGAGACCACTGGTATAATTGATGGCAACAGGGATGAGCAGATGTCGGTGTTCGTAAATTCACTGCGAAATATAGGTTTTCAGGGGAAGACTCCGCAAAATTGGATTGAGGCTTTTGAGGAATTGAGAAAATTGCTTGAGCCTAAAGTGAAGGAAAGTGATGAGCGTGTTGTTGTTTTCATTGACGAACTCCCTTGTTTCGAAACTCAGAAATCTGGTTTCCTGAAGGCTTTTGCAAATTTCTGGAATTCCTGGGCCAACTGGCAAGACAATGTTATGCTTATAGTTTGCGGATCGGCTACCTCGTGGATGGTGGATAATCTTGTAAACAATCATTCAGGGCTTTACGATAGGCTCACTCATCAGATACACCTCAGACAGTTTACATTGCAGGAGACTATGGAATATTTCAACAGCAAGGGGTACGGATATTCCAAATTGCTGATCCTTCATATATATATGGCCTTTGGCGGTGTGCCATATTATCTCAGATATTTCAACAAGGGCGAGAGTTTCGCTCAGGCGGTTGACAGACTTTTCTTTGCGGATGGGGTTCTGAAAAATGAGTTCGGTCAAATGTTCTCGTCGTTGTTTAAGCAACCTGAAGTTTATGTTCAGGTTCTTAAGGCGATGAGCAAGCCAAACAGTGGACTCACGCGTCAGGAAATAAATGAAAAATTGAAGAAGTATGACAACGGTCACCTTACAAAAGTGTTGTCGGATTTGGAAAAATGTGATTTTATTCGCCGTTTCAATACCATTGGTAAAAACAACAAGATCAAGACTTCTTCTTGTTTCTATCAGTTGGTGGATTTCTATACTATTTTTTATTTTACTTTTGCTGATTACGCTAACAGTAATCCCTCGTATTGGCAAAGCAATCTTGGCAGTCCCTCTATTAACAATTGGTGTGGGCTGGCGTTGGAGCGGGTGGTGATGTCGCATATTGGCAAGATAAAGGACGCTCTGGGTATCAGCAATGTGCAGTGTGAGTTTTACTCCTGGAGAAGCAAGGATTTGGATAAGAATGTTCAGATAGATATGGTTTTGGATCGCGCCGACGGCATTATAAACATTTGCGAGGTGAAATATTCCGCCAACGAATTTGTGCTCAGCAAGGATGAATACTTTAAAATTCAGCGTCGAGCCTCAGTTTTCAAGTCTCAGACAAACACCAAATCCACTGTTTTGCCCACATTAATCACCTCTTTTGGCGCCGAGCCCAATGGATATGCCAATGATATTTCTGTTCAGATAGATTTGGATGATTTGTTCTAAGGGGGGATGAAATTGCTGGAGGTTGAAAGGGAAACAAAAAATAGGTAACCTTTTCCGAATTCTTGGTAGTCCATTGTAATCTTAAAGTTGCTAACTTTGCCGTCAGATATGAAAAAGTTAGTAACAATGGCGTTTTCGGCGCTCCTTTTGAGTGCCTGCGCCCCAAAACAGAATCAGGAAATGGATATGCAGAATTCACAGACCTCGCAGGAGTGGGACAAGACTTTCGCTCTCAGCGACAAGGTAAATCATCAGAAAGTTTCGTATAAGACTCAGTATGGCTTCGAGATTTCGGCTGACCTCTACACTCCCAAAAACGCCGACAAAAAGATGAGAGCGATTGCGGTTTGCGGACCTTTCGGCGCCGTAAAGGAACAGTGCTCAGGACTTTACGCTATGAAAATGGCTGAGCGTGGTTTCGTTACCTTGGCCTTCGATCCCTCGTTTACAGGTGAGTCGTCGGGAGAGCCTCGTCGTACAGCCTCGCCCGATATCAACACCGAGGATTATCTTTCGGCAGTTGACTATCTCTCTATGCGTGAGGATGTTGATGCGGATAAGATTGGTGTTGTAGGTATCTGCGGTTGGGGCGGAATCGCATTGAATGCGTCGGCCGTAGATCCACGAATAAAGGCCACTGCCGTGATGACTATGTATGATATGAGTCGCGTGAACGGAAACGGATATTTCGACGGCGACAACAGCGAGGAGGCCCGCTACAATGCGCGCAAGGCAATGGCTGATGAGCGTATCAGGGCAATACAGACTGGCCACACAACTGCGGGAGGTGGCGTTGTGGATCCATTGCCCGAGGATGCGCCTCAGTTCGTGAAGGACTATTACGATTATTACAAGACTCCACGTGGCTATCACGTCCGCTCGGGCAATAGCAACGATGGCTGGCATACATTTGGCTGTCAGGCATTTGCCAACACCCGCTTCCTTTATTATATCAACGAGATACGTGGTGCCGTGCTCATCGTTCACGGCGAGAAGGCCCACTCACGCTATTTTGGCGAGAATGCCTTTGAGTATATGATGAACGGCAAGGCCGAGGGTTACGATTTTGACCGCAAGCCAAATCCCGTGCCTGAAAACAAGGAACTTATGATAATTCCGGGTGCCTCGCACTGCGACCTCTACGA
>JAZQPB010000039.1:0-9080 GCA_045628165.1 Bacteroidales bacterium
GAGGCTAAAAACGAAACACAAAATGAGATTGCCAAAAAGATGAAATCCCTTGGCATTGATTTGAATACTATTGCTGAGGCGACAGGCCTTTCTATCGATAAAATTAAATTGCTGTAATTCTATCAGTAATAAAAGATAACAGAACTCGTCTTCATTCCATTAGAACTGAGGGCGAGTTTTTTTTATTTATCAGTGCTTTGATAATCTGAGGGCGCAAGTTTGGCAAAAGTAATCTTCGTATTATTTTAAGGTTTGCTTGCGTCAGTGACCTTGTGTTTTTTTTATTCAAACAAATCTTCTTTTGGAATATATAATTCATCTGAATGGATGTCTTCCAGAAATGCGTCAACGGCTTCATTACTATCATCAATTCCTACAAAACGATTTCTCCAATTATCCAAGGTTTGTTTGAGATTTGAATTAGGGTCGTATTTAGAGAATGGACTATTGTCATCTGCCCAGCCGTGAAATATCTCAGGTTGTTCCTCGTCATCTATTGTTATAGGACACGTACACATAATTGTTTGTTTTTAAGTTTATACTCCGCAAATATAAATCATTTTTGTAATTTTCTGAGCATAGGAAGTCGCTTTTTTTCAAAAAACACAATCTTCTTTTCTGCGAAAAAGCCAAAACCTTCCCAAAAAACTATACTTTTTGGACAATTTTGGCGTGTTGCGAAAAAATGTGAGAAAATCGTTTGGAGAATGATATAAGTTTTTCTAACTTTGGGTGTCTGATTTGGTTTAGATAGGCACATAAAATGGGCGGAAAATAGTCCCTCGCTTATTTGTGTGCTTTTACAAAGAAAGTATAATTAGAATTTCAACCCTTGGGACTGGGGGAGAATGCGAACGGAGAAAGCCAAAAATACAATATGGGATATTGGAAGGATAACAGAAATAATTCAAATAGGTCGGGTGAGCTTGAAAGATCTCTAAACGAAATGGCAAATGCTTCTGCAGGAGCCTATGATGTTGCTGTTCAATATTTGGATAAACTTTCGGGCGCCGTAATTCAAGCTAAGTCCCAATTGGCTAAGTTTGAAAATGAATTTAAGAAAAATCACTATCAAGATATTGATTTAAACGAAAAATTAAAATCTGATTTTCTGTCTATAAAGAACCAATTTGAGTCAATTGTTAGGGATTGTGAATCGAATTTAATCACTAAGAAAAAACACGATTCTAATTTTAATATAACACTTTTCGGCAAAACAAAAGCTGGAAAAAGTACTCTTATGGCCATATTGACACACGGAAATGATGACAAGATTGGTAATGGTGCTCAACGTGCAACACTTGATGTAAGATCATATTCTTGGTTAAGTATGAATATTACTGATGTCCCAGGAATTGATGCTTTCAATGGCGAAACCGATGATCAAAAAGCATACGAAGCAGCAAAGAATGCTGATTTGATTCTATTTCTAATAACTTCGGACCCACAGTCTAATGAAGCAGATTGGCTGGTTAAGTTAAAAAAGGAAGATAAGCCATTGTTATGTGTTTACAATTGCAAGAAAACCTTGGCAGAAGATGCAATGGATATTTTTTTGGATGACCCTGATGAATATCTTGATGGCTATGATATTGACGGTATTATTAATCAATTTAATGAATTTGTTAACGATAAGTTACCTAATGAAAAAATTGATATAGTTGTCGTTCAGTTACAAGCAAAATATTTGTCAGAAAAAGTAACTGATCCTAATAAAAAACAAAAGCTTGCGAAATATAGTAGATTTAGTGTATTTGAAGATAGGATTATTGATGATGTTATTAACAACGCAAAGTTTTATAGACAAAAGAGTTATCTGTCTTTAATCGATGCTCCAATATATGATATTGCCAAGAGTTTATTTAGCTCTAGTGAGAAAGTGTCAGAAAGTTACTATTTAATAAAAGAAAAATATGATGAATTTCTCAATTGGAAAAATGATGTGTATTCTGCCAAAGAGAAAGAGTTGGTGAATTTTATATCACAATCATTTATTCCTTTGGATAATAGAATATATAGTTTTGCTTCAGAAAATGTTTCTAATAAGAACATAAATAAGAATTGGGAGAATGAAGTAAAACAGCAAAAGATAATTGACAAAGTTAAAGTCAAATTGGATGGTCTGATTAGAGATACTTACAATAAAACTTGTGAGTTTTTTGCTGATTTGAATGATGAATTAAAACTTAGCTCTATTTTTAGCAGTTTAGATTTCAATTTGGATTCAGATAAAGATTTTAATTGGCGAAAAATGTGGGGATGGGCAAGTGCCGGAGTTACAGGAGCACTTGCCATTGCAGAAGGCATAGCGTGGTTGGCAAGTGCAACTATAGCCGCCCCTGTAGCAATAGGTGTGGCTATTTTGGCGGGGGTGTTTGGCATTTTTGGTCTGTTCTCCGATAGTGAGGATAAAAAAAGGAAAAAGGCCGAACAAAAGATTCGCGAACAACTTGCTTCTGATCTTAAAAACAGGAAAAAAGATATTACAAAAAAAGCAAAAGAAATCTTGGAAGTCAATATCTCAAAGATTCTCAAAGAAGGGCAAACAAGATTTGATAATATCGTGGCATTATGTGGTTCATTATATGTGAGTCAACACGATTTGGCTCTCAGTTTGAATAAGGAACACGTTTCGATAACAAAGCGTATTTTGAAATATGTTGATGAGTCTTATAAACAAAAACAAATTGCGTCTTTGCACAAAAAGGGGTCTATGGACAATCGAGTTGTTGGTAATTGCGAGTTACTTCTTAAAGAAATGGTTAATGTTGCTAGAATACCAGCAAAGCGTATATTAATTGCAGTCAATAAACCAATAATTATTCCTGGTGACTTCAATAAAGCATTGGGAACTAATGACATAGTCGAGCAAGTTGTTGTAGACAAAAAAGATAGTGAATATAATCAAATTTACAAATGTATAAATAAATATATGAGAGTACGACCTATCTCTATTAACCTTGAAAAACGTCGAGTTTATATAGAGAACAGAACGTATGAAGATACAGAAAACGATTATAAGTATCTTCTTCAGCAGTTGTTTAACATTCAAATAATTAAACGATAATGAATTCAGTAGGAATAAAGGAAATAGCAGAACAATCAGAGTTATTGTTTGAAAAAGCAAGATCTATCATTCGTAACGCGGAGAATGTTGAAGTTAGATCCATACATAACAATATCCCTAAGCATTTTGTAGATGGGGATGATGTTAAGATTGTTTTTTGTGGGCAATATTCTGCCGGCAAGTCCACTATATTGTCACTTCTTACAGGTATTGATCTTGAGGTAAGTGGTGGCATTTGTACTTCAGGAGTTACAGAGCTTGATTGGAATGGAATAAAAGTATATGATACCCCTGGTATTCACACTCAAATTCATCCTGATCACGATCAGATTACTTATGATGCCATATCTAAGGCAGATTTGTTGATATTTGTTTTGACTAATGAAGGATTTTCTTCTCATTTGGGCGAGCATTTCCGCAAGTTGATAAATGACAAGAAGAAGGGCCGTGAGATGATGTTGGTTGTAAACAAAATGGAAAATGGTGCCGCAGGCAACACTCTTGAGGCACGTGAAATCCTTTTGGAAAAAGACATAAAACCTGTAATCGCTCCTTTCTCTGGCGAGGATTTGTATATTACTTTTATAGATGCAGATTCATATAAAAAATCAATGAAAGGTGGAAAAACCCAAGATTACTATAAAAAGAAAAGTAATTTTGACGAACTTGAAGTAAATATCAATAAATTTGCCAGTGACAAGGGCTTGTATGGAAAGTATGCCAACAACCTTCACAGACTCGAGCATATCATTGAAGATGCTCTTTCTAAGTATAGATCTGGTGATGAGTTGATAGATGGTTCTATTGTAGTACTTGATCAGAAAATTAGAAAGTACAATGAAAGTATTTCTAAAATAGAAAACGACCTTGAGACATTGAAGTACAAGTATCGTTCAAGTTTTGTTGCCCAAGGTAATTTGGTTGCAGATGCAATTACAGAGAAATCTAAAGAAAAAGACATAAATGACAAGTTGGCAACCGCACAAAAGACTATAGATTCTTTGTGCAACAAAATGCAGGAAGAAACTGCAGCAATCATTTCAAATGATTTAGCAAATCTTGAAAATGAATTGGGAAAATTAAAAGATAGTCAGTTTGTGAAAAATCTTCAAAATGCTGTCACAAAGTGCTTGAAAAACAGATTTAACATTGATTCGGCTGTTCTTGACAAAGCTTCTGGCGTAGTAAATAAAGTTGGTCAGATTGGTGAAAGTCTTTCCAAAATGTGCTTAAAAAGTGGTGCTGAAAATTTTGCTAAATTGGCAAATGTCGCAGGCTCTGATATACACAAAACCGTATTAGCTGTAGGTCATTTCTTCGGCAAAAGCTTTAAGCCGTGGGAGGCAGTCAAGTGGGCCAAAAACATTGGACAAGTTGGAAAGTTTGTTGGTGTTGTCGGTGGCTTGTTAGGTCCAGTACTTCAAGGTTGGTCTGATGCGCAAGAAGATAAACAAGCAAAACAATTAAGTGATGCTCGTTTATCTGTAAGGAATGCTTTTGTGGAGGAAGCCGATGTTATTGATATGACTTTTGATCAAAATACTCAAACTTGGATTCAGGAGAATCTTCGTTCAGAGATAGATAAATGCAATAAAGAAAAAAAGGCATTAAGAGATAAGATTGATAATAAGAAGGATGATCAAAAGAAACTTGAGGGTATTCTTTCAGAAGTCCGTGATTTAATTGATCGAATTCAAAATATGAGATAACTATGCTCACACCCAATCAAATCCTTACTCTCACCATTTCGCGTGTCCGTTTTGCGAAGTGGGAAGAAACCACTTCAATATACAAGAGTGGAAACTATGGCTCTTGCTTTGTTGCAAGTTTTGCCGAGTACCCAAACGGAATCGCTGTCGTAGATCAGTTTGCTCCCAAGGACTGGGTTCGCAAGACTGATGCCCGTGCCGACGAACTCACCAAGATGCTTGCTGGCAGAAAGGTGAAGGTTCGCATTGACGATGTGCTTCAAGGAGGCAAGGATGTTTTTGAAGGCACAATTGTCGGATAGGTAATATTTCAGATATCATATAAAATCAGCAACCTCGGCTTTCCTCCTTGGTTGCTGTTTTTTTATTTTATCCAATAAGTTCTGTTCTTATTATTGCCTTTGATTTTAAGTTTTCCTTGTTTTACAAGTTCAGACAGATATACACGGGTTCGGGGATTGCTGAGTTTTAGCAAGACCGCAATCTCTATGGCTTTTGCTGACTGACGAGCCGAAACGTACTCCAGAATTTGTGAATAGATATCATTTGTCGCTTGTTTATCGCTTGCTTTTGAATTTATCGCTTGTTTTATCGCTTGCTTGTGGATTTATCGCTTGCAAAATCTAATATAAAAAAGGTGTCTGAAATATAATAATGTTTTCAAAATTATATATCTTTGTGCCTATAAAAACAAAACCCTAAAGTTTGACTTGCGTCAGGGACTCTAGGGGATTCCGTTGCAAATATATAACAATATTTTGGTTTGGCAAAATTTAAAATGAGAAAAATATGAATTTTCAGGATTTTGAGAAGGCTTTTTCTGTTTCTAGGCTTAGTCGATACTTGTCGGCAATGCAAGGAAACAAGAGTATGGCTTTGAAACTGTATCGTCTCAATATAAAATTAAGTAGCAAGTTTTATAGTGTTCTTAATATTCTTGAGATAACTTTAAGAAATTCTATAAACGAACATTATAAAACGCAACTTAATGACGACAATTGGATTCAAACACAATTACAGGCTAATGGTTTCTTGGAACATTCTCCCCATAAGTATGATGCATTGAATAGAATTAATGAGTTGGTAAGGAGAGAGATGTATTCTCACGACAAGGTTGTGTCTTCGCAGTCATTTGGATTTTGGACTTATATGTTCACCAGATTGCCTTTTAGAAATGGTGGGCAAACATTGTTGAATATCTTTCCGAATAGGGATAGGGGATTGGGACAACGCCACGTTTTTAATGAACTTTCTGTAATTAAGAATTTCAGAAATCGTATTGCTCATCACGAACCAATATGTTTTGATTCTTCAGGAAATGTGAGCATAGAAATTGCAGATCAGAACTATAATTTGATAATAAAGTATTTACGGTTTTTAGGTTTTGCCGAAAATGAAATTCTTTATGGGCTTAATATTAATGTACATAAATTGTTTGATGACATAAGAAATATGGTTAATGTCAGCAATTGATTTGTTTGTCACTACTAAAAAACAATAACCCCAAGGTTTGCTTACGCAGGGACCTTGGGGTCTTACGATGCAAAAGTATGTATTATTTTTATCCTTCCCAAATAAACTGAAACTAAAACTGCAAACAAAAGCAAAAGTCACCTCCCCTTTACAATTTACGCAATCCACCCATACTGCATACGCATTTCACGTACTCAATTAGTGGCGTGATTAAGTTTTTTAGTTATTGTCTATAAAATGGAGAGTCTGTAACTTTGCGCCATAATAAAACAATATCAAAAAACAATCACGGCTATGCAAAAAACATTTCCCAAATTGCAGGGTTTGTACAATCCTGAGAACGAACACGATGCGTGTGGCGTGGGTATGGTAGTCAACATTCACGGCAACAAGAGCCACGAACTGGTTGACAATGCTCTCAAGGTGCTCGAGAATATGATGCACCGAGGCGCTGAGGGTTCCGACGGCAAGACTGGCGACGGCGCCGGTATCTTGTTGCAGATTCCTCACGAGTTTATATTGTTGCAGGGTATTCCAGTTCCTGAGAAAGGCAAATATGGTACAGGTCTCATCTTCTTACCTAAGGACCTTGCCCGTCAGGACGAAATCCTCAAGATCTTTATCGAGGAGATTGAGCGTGAGGGCCTCAACCTGATGCACCTCCGCAATGTGCCCACCAATCCAGCCTGTCTGGGCGAGGGCGCCTTGGCCACCGAGCCTGATATCCGCCAGATCTTCATCAACGGCATTTCCGACGACAAACTCCCTGAGTTTGAGGCTATGCTCTACAAGATCCGCAAGCGCGTGGAGAACAGAGTTTCCGACAAGGATTTCTATATCGTATCGCTCTCCAGCAAGTCTATCATATTCAAGGGAATGTTGACCTCAATGCAACTCCGTGAGTACTTCACCGACCTCAGCAACGAGTACTTCACCTCTGGTCTCGCATTGGTACACTCTCGTTTCTCTACCAATACTTTCCCAGAGTGGAAACTGGCTCAGCCTTTCCGTATGCTCTGCCACAACGGCGAGATCAACACCATTAGGGGAAACCGCAACTGGATGAAGGCCCGCGAGAGCGTGCTCTCTTCTGGAAAGTTGGGCGACGTAAAGGATATCCGTCCTATCTGTATGCCTAATATGTCGGATTCAGCCTCTCTGGACAATGTTTTCGAATTTTTCGTAATGTCTGGTATGAGCCTGCCTCACGCAATGGCAATCCTCGTTCCAGAGTCTTTCAACGACAAGAACCCTATCAGCGAGGAACTCAAGGCATTCTACGAGTACCACTCAATCCTTATGGAGCCTTGGGACGGTCCTGCCGCATTGCTATTCAGCGATGGTCGTTTCGCAGGCGGTATGCTCGATAGAAACGGTCTCCGTCCTTCAAGATACGTAATCACCAACAATGATATGATGGTGGTGGCTTCTGAGACTGGTGTTATGGATTTCGAGCCAACTGCAATCAAGCAGAAGGGCCGTCTCCAGCCAGGCAAGATCATTATGATCGATACTCAGGAAGGCGTTATCTATTACGATGGCGACCTCAAGGCTCAACTCGCCGCCGAGAATCCTTACAAGAAGTGGCTCAATACCAACCGTATCCAGTTGGAGAACCTCAAGAGCGGTCGTAAGGTTGTAAACTCTGTGGACGACTACGAGCGCAAACTCATCAACTTCGGATTCTCTTCTGAGGACGTCGAGAAGACAATCATTCCTATGTGTACCAACGGTCAGGAGCCTGTTGCCGCTATGGGTAACGATACTCCTCTTGCTGTTATCAGCGACCGTCCACAGATATTCTTCAACTACTTCCGTCAGCAGTTCGCACAGGTTACCAACCCCGCTATCGACCCTATCCGCGAGGAATTGGTAATGTCGCTCACCGAGTATATCGGTTCGGTAGGTACAGGTATCCTTACCCCCGACGAGAGCAACTGCAAGATGGTTCGTCTGCCTCACCCAGTGCTCAACAACACACGTCTCGATATTCTCTGCAATATCAGATACAAGGGCTTCAATACCGAGAAACTCTCTCTCCTTTTCGATGCAAGCAAGGGCGAGATTGCTCTCAAGAACGCTCTCGACGACCTCTGCAAGAAGGCTGAGGAGTCGGTTGACAAGGGTGTTAATTACATTGTACTCTCCGACAGGGACGTTAAGAAGGGCCAGGCAGTGATTCCTTCATTGCTCGCAGTATCAGCCGTTCACCACTACCTCATCAGCGTTGGCAAGCGTGTACAGACAGCGCTCATCGTGGAGTCGGGCGAGATCCGCGAGGTGATGCACGCCGCATTGCTCCTCGGCTACGGTGCCTCTGCAATCTGTCCTTATATGACATTTGCAGTAATCGACGACCTCGTAAAATCTCACAAGATTCAGGAGGACTACGAGACAGCCGAGAAGAACTACATAAAGGCCGTTTGCAAGGGCTTGTTCAAGATTATGAGCAAGATGGGTATCAGCACTATCCGCTCTTACCGTGGCGCCAAGATTTTCGAGTCTATCGGACTCAGCGAGGACCTTCTCCGCACATACTTCGGTACCGAGGTTTCCACAATCGGCGGTATCGGTCTCAAGCATATCGCCTCTGATGCTATGAAACTTCACGCTGACGCGTATGGTAGTGCAGACGCTCCAGAGTTCCCAGGAAACCAGGGCCTCTTCTCTTACAGAAAGGACGGTATCCTCCACGCCTGGAACCCTGAGACTATCTCTACTCTCCAGATTGCCACCAAGACTGGCAACTACAATAAGTTCAAGGAATACACAAGACTCGTTGACCAGAAGGAGAAGCCAATCTTCATCCGTGACTTCTTCGATTTCGACAC
>JAZQPB010000040.1:0-9988 GCA_045628165.1 Bacteroidales bacterium
TATCTGCGCACCATTGGAGTTAACCTGATACTTGCACAGATAGGCGCGCCTGTATGCGCCGAGAGTTTCAGCTTCTCCCCCACCAGGATAATGACCAGCATACGCACCACCGACTCGGTGCAGGACAGCGAATCGTATTTCTTTGCCGAGCTCAAGAGGCTTCAGAAAATAGTGAACCGCCTGCAAAACGGCGAGACACTTTTTATAATAGTGGACGAGATGCTACGCGGCACCAACAGCAAAGACAAGCACGACGGCAGCCAGAAATTCATAGAAAAGCTGCTGAAATACAACTGCTACGGAATATTCGCCACCCACGATATCGACATCGGAAACATGAAGGAAACCTACCCCGAAAACGTGGACGCCAAGTGTTTCGAAATCTCGTTTGAGGGCGACACGCTGCAGTTCGACTACAAAATAAAAGCCGGCATCTCGAAAAATCTCAATGCCAGCTATCTGATGAGGAAGATGGGAATTATTGAATAGAAAATCTTCTGTAATTACTGTTTCCGAAACCTATGTAGCCTGTAAGAGCAAGCTCCACCACGCTCTTGGGCGCCTCCAGGGCGTGTTTGTAGCCGTAATACTTGTATCCGGCCTGCATGCCCACCCAGCGGAAACGTCCGTACAGGCCGATGCATGGCACATGGAAATTCTCCGACTGAGGCTTGTAGTCCGATACCGCGCCGTCGTATTTTCCCCAGGCGTGCGCAAACTCGTAAGCCACGCTCACTCCGCAGTCGGGAAACATTCCGTGGTTCAGGGAGAACCGCTTCTCGATGGAGGCGTGCAGGAAACTGCGTTTTTCTCTCAGCTGATAGTAAAAATGATCGCGCACCTGCACCAGCGCGGGCTTGTATGCCGGGCGGAACGACGCGCCAAGATACAATGCCATATTGCTCCTTACCTCGTGGATTCCAGCCCTGGCGCCCAGGCGGAACTCATGCTTTGTAAACTCCTGAAACTCGGAGATTGATATATACCTGAACAGAAACACCGCCGTGGCCTCGCCGCCGTAATCGGCTATCCGTGATGCAGTTGCACGATTGGAATTCATGATGGCGAGGTCGCGCGGAGTATATCCGTCGGAGCTTCTGGCATTTAGGTCCACTCCCACCGACTTCAGAAAAGAGATCATGGCTGTATCGGCATATTTGGCCGCATAATGCGCAGGCATTCCGGCAGTTACATCGGCGTCGCAGTCGCATAGCATACGCGCGCAGTCCAGAGCGCCGTACTCCGCCGCCACCGAAAAGGCAGTACGTTTTCCGGCCTCGAGATTCACACTTGCGCCGTTGCGTATCAGCAGGCCGAGCATCGCGGTATCGTTGTTGGCGGCCGCAAACTGCAAGGCCGTTTTCCTCTGGCGAAAAGCGAAATCAGGATTGGCGCCATGGAACATCAGCACATCGGCGCACTCCAGATACCCATTCATAACAGCCACAAGCAGAGGCGTATAGCCGGCCGAATCGAGCAGGTCCACCTTGGTGCGCTCGTATTGCAGAAGCAGGTCCACAGTCTCGGGGCGGTCGGCTATCACGGCGGCGTGCAGTGCAGGCGGCTCGGCATCATACAGCGGCTGATAGTTGGGCTCGGCGCCATTGTCCATCAGCAGCCTAATAATCTCGTTTCGGCCCTCGTCGGCGGCATACATCAGCGGCGTGTAGCCGTACTCATCAAACGCGTCCACATCCTCGCGGCGGTTTATGTAATGTTTCACATTCTCCACATCGCCCATCCGGGTATAATAATGGAGATTGTTGGTCTGAGCTGATACATCTGATATACAGAGCATTGCAGCTGATAGCATCAACAATGAAAATCTTCTCATATCTCTAACTAAAGTTTTAGCTCAAAATCGTCGGCATCCAGCAGATATTTACGGCGCCGGCGCATCTCGTGCAGTATATTTATATCCAGCTGATACCATCCTACATGGACGCCGGCTTCCAGAGCGAAATCTTTTTTTCCGTCGGGCAGATACACCGCCGAATCGCCCAGTCCGTTGGCGTTGATGGCAAAGGCCACATTCTCCATGGCGCGGGCGGCAAGCAGCAGGTGCTTATCAGCTGACCTCTGCAGCGGCCACTGCGACACGCAGACAAGCGCGTCGTAAGTGTCGGACTTGGTATTGCGGCACCAGACCGGAAACCTGAGGTCGTAGCAGACCACGGCCCTGAACCTTACGCCGTCCACAGTGAACGAAAGCATCGATTCGCCGGGTTTTACAAATCCCTTCTCGAAATCGCCGAACATGTGACGCTTGGCGCAGGTTTGTATTTTTTCGCCATCAGCTGATACAATGGCGAATGTATTGCTGAAACGTCCGTCGGCTGTGCGCTCATAAAAACTTCCGCAGATGGAGATTCCGTATTTTTTTGCCATCAGCTGAAAAAAACTGCGGCAGCGGGCTCCGTCTATTTCGGGACTCTGAGCGCCAACGTTCCATCCCGTATCAAAAACCTCGGGAAGTATCCAGAAATCGCCCGGCATCGACTGGCGCGCTATAGTATCCGCCATCAGCTGGATATCAACCTTTCCGCTCACTAAGTCGCTGGACGACTGCACTATTGCTATTCTCATTTTATTAATTACGAATTACGAATTACGGATTACGAATTGCAAATCAGAAATCATCGATTCCGGCCTCGTGGGCAGCGCGCACTACGGAGATTTCGCCGTAGGAGATGTGTCCGCCTACTTTCTCGATTATCAGCTTGTCGGGCGCACCGGGATTCTCGAGCATGGCTATTCTTATTTTCTCGTAGGCGTTTTTCGATATCAGGCGCATGGGGTCTATCTCGCCGGAAATCACGTACTTGGACAGGTGATTGAGTATGGTGTCGGACTTAAGGCCGCGGATTTTCTCTATCTCGCCCACGGTTTTGCCCTCGCTGAAGAGCTGAAACGATTTTTCCTGCGTGCTGAGGCTCTCGAACTCGGCCTGCTTGATGGAATCGGCCACGCCGATGCCCAGCATCATGCCGCTGGCCGACATGTAGGCGTAGATAATCTTGAGTATCTCCGCGCCGAATTTCTTGGCCTTGCCGCCCATTCCCTTTACGGCCACCAGGGCCTTGATATCGGTGGGCAGCTGATTGCTTACATCCACAAGGCACTGAGTGCTAACTATATCCTTGGGCTCCACGCTGAAGCGCGCGGCCATATCCTTGCGCCATTCTATGAGCTTGGTGCAGAGGTTCGGGTGCTTGGAGAGTGTGCGTGTGGCAGCCTGATTGAAATTGCCGAAACTGCGTTTTCTGCCGACAGCGGCTCCCGCAGTATCCTCGGTGAGGTCCACGAGTATTCTGGCTTTCTGAGCCATGTATCCGCTGAGCGAGAAACCGTCCTTGAGCGCCATGAGAAGCTTTTTGCGGAAATCGAAATCCTGCACAAGCTGCTGAACGGCCTCGGTGATTTTCTGTTTCTTGGTCTTATCGTCGCAATCGAAACCGAAGGTCTTTATGGGAGTCTCCAGACGCTGAGTCATCTTGTCAAGATAATATGCGCAGCCTTTCTGAATGCGCTGAATTAGAGCGTCCTCGTGCTCTATATCCATGCTCTCGCGGAATGTGTAGCGGATATACTGCATAAACTTGTCGCTCACGGCTATCAGGTCGGAGAACACCACAGAATCCAGTCCGTCGAAATTCCTGACGTTTCCCACAAACGAGCCCGACTGCATGGCCAGAAGCCTCTGAAGGTTCTGGATTCCATTGTAGACGGGGTGGAAATTGAAGAGGTCCTCCACCGAATCGAAGAAATAATCGCGCTTGTCGGTTACGAGAACGGTGTTGTTTGGGATATTCTGCTCCACCACCTGCGCAAAGCTCTCCACCTGCGGATCGTATATTATATCATTGGAGCTGAGAGGTTTCAGCAGTACCAGACCCTCCAGCGTTCGGCATCTTGAGAGCGCCACGTATACCTGACCGTGTGCAAAACTGTTGGAAGCGTCTATCATCAGCTTATCGAACGTGAGGCCCTGGCTCTTGTGGATGGTTACAGCCCAGGCAGTCCTGAGCGGTATCTGCTTGAAAGTTCCGGCCACCTCCTCCTTGATTTCCTTGGATACGGGATCCATGGTGTATTTGGTGTTTTCCCAGGTCATGGGGAGAACCTTGATTTCGTCCTCACTGCCGCATTTCACCAGCACAGCCTCGCCGTCAAAACCCGTTACGCGGCCAATCTTTCCGTTGTAGAAAAGCTTGTCGTTCGAAGTGTCGTTTTTCAGGAACATCACCACGGCGCCCACCTTTAGCACGAGGTCGCTGTCCACGGGATACGACGATTCGGGAAAGTCGTCCTTGACCTCGGCGTGGAAATGCACGGGCAGTTCAGTGAGCTCCAGCATGTGCAGCTGGTTGATGTGGTCGGCCTGCCGGTTGGTGGTTACAAGGGTTACTATGTCCTCGCCCGACGGCGGCTCGTAGTTGGGTATATAGCGCTCGTTCAGGCAGCTGATGGTGTTGCCATCGGCGCGCCCCTCGCGTATGGCGTTCAGTATGGAGATAAATTTCTGGTCGGTCTGACGGAAAACCTGATTGAGCTCTATGCAGACGTAATTGGTTTTCTGCCAGGCGAGACTTCCGAAAAAATAATAAGACTTGTAGTAAGGACGCAGGATCTCCTCGTCCTCGGGGCGCACCACGGGCGACAGCTGCTGCATATCGCCGATAAGCAGGAGCTGAACGCCTCCAAAAGGCTTGCCGCTGTTTCGGTAACGGCGCAACACCACATCCACCGAATCCAGCAGATCGGCTCTCACCATCGAAATCTCGTCGATAACCAGAAGCTCCAGGCTCTTGATAATCTGAATCTTGTTTTTGCGCAGTCCGTTGTTGCTCTCGCGCGGAGAATCGGGAGTCTGCGGTCCAAACGGCAGCTGAAAAAATGAGTGGAGCGTTACACCTCCGGCATTGATGGCCGCCACGCCCGTAGGCGAGCAAACCACCATGCGCTTGTGGCTCTTCCGCCTCAGGCGCTTCAGGAATGTGGTTTTTCCGGTACCGGCCTTTCCGGTAAGGAACACATTTCTGCCAGTATAAAACAAATAATCGAATGCCAGCTGAAGACGCTCGTTTAGTTTGAAATCGTCCATTGTTATAAAATGATTGAAGTGTTGAAGTGATTGAAGTGTTGAAGTGTTGAAATGTTGAAGTGTTGAAATGTTGAAATGTTCAATCACTTCAACCACTTCCCCCACTTCCTTCACTTGATTAGTCCAGCAGTTTGCCGGCGATGTCGGCCATGCGGCTCCGCTCGCCGTGCAGTAGATTGATGTGTGTGAAGAAATCCTGTCCCTTCATCTTGCTTGCGAGATACGACAGGCCGTTGCTCCTCATATCGAGGAATGGGCTGTCTATCTGCTCCACATCTCCTGTGAAAACCATCTTTGTGCCCTGTCCGGCACGGGTGATTATAGTCTTTACCTCGTGAGGCGTCAGGTTCTGAGCCTCGTCTACTATAAAGAAAGCATTGTTGAGGCTACGGCCGCGGATGTAAGCTAATGGCGAAACCAGCAGACGCTCGCTCTTTATCATCTCGTCGATGGAGTGAGAGCTCTTGCTGTTGATTCCCATGCAGGCTTTTATCACGTTCAGGTTGTCGAAAAGCGGCTGCATGTACGGGTTTATCTTCTGTTTCTCGTTGCCGGGCAGATATCCGAGGTCCTTGTTGCCGAGCGGAACAATGGGACGGCTAAGGAATATCTGCATGAACATCCTGCTCTGCTCCAGCGCGGCGGCGAGAGCGAGAAGAGTCTTGCCCGTGCCGGCCTTTCCGGTAATGGTGATGAGCGAGATCTCCGGCCTCATGAGCGCGTCGAGCACAAAACTCTGCTCGGCGTTGCGCGGAGATATGCCCATGGCGCGCTGCTTGACAACCTTGCGTATCAGCTGGTCCTGAGCCTCATAGCAGCAGAGTGCGTTGGTGTGGTCGTCGCCCACCATGAAATATTCGTTTGGCTCAAACCGGGCGTCGATACCGCTCTCGCTTAGAGGCACGCGGCTCTCGCGGTATAGTCTCGATACAAAATCATCGTTGGTGTTGGGTATCAGCCTGATGCCCTGGAAAAGCTTTTCGGCGTTTTCCACTTTTCCGGTCTGATAATCCTGCGCCTCCATGCCGAGAGTGCGCGATTTCATGCGGAGGTTTATGTCCTGCGATACCATCACCACGTTTTTGTCGGGATGGTTCCCCTTCAGCCACATGGCCACGGCGAGAATCTTGTGGTCGGGTATCTGCTCGCTGAAGGAGAGCTCCATGGCCGGGCTGAATGGCTTGCCGCCAAGCACGAATAGTGTTCCGCGGCCCTCGCCGAGAGGCACTCCCTCA
The DNA here is from genome assembly GCA_045628165.1 of Bacteroidales bacterium. Taxonomy (GTDB): domain Bacteria; phylum Bacteroidota; class Bacteroidia; order Bacteroidales; family UBA3824; genus UBA3824. The sequence goes on from JAZQPB010000040.1 coordinate 6,340, forward strand.
TCGAGCCGCGGGCAGTTTTCGGTGAGCTTGTCGAGAATGCGCATAAACTCGCGGGCCTGTATGTTGATGGTATCGTTGCCCTTCTTGAACTTATCAAGCTCCTCCAATACCACGATTGGAATTACGATATCGTTTTCCTCAAAATTGTATATGCTCCTGAAATCGTGGAGGATAACATTGGTATCCAGCACAAAGGTTTTCTTAATTCCCATAGTCTCAAAAAATGTTTAAATTGTTGGTGAATGTAGTATTGTATATCAAATGCAATTTTAAGAAAAAAAACGGAAACAAAAAAATAAAAAAAATATTTTGCGGTCTCAATTATAATTTCATAAATTTGTGAATGGAACAAATAATGGAAAGTTCGAGGAAAATCCCGAGGCGAGGCCTCGGGTTACTAATTGTAAAGGCTCCCAGCCTCCGCACTGCCTGGAAGGCAGCACAAATAGTAACCGGGGGCATCGCCTCCGGGAAATAGAATAATCAAATCACACAGATGTATATAGAAAACGATGCGGAGACAGAGCTCCTGCTCAGGATCAAGGAGGGGGAGCACGAGCACCAGGACTTTAAATACGCCATCACCGACAGCAAGAAGATAGCCAAGTCGCTGTCGGCTTTTGCCAACACCGGCGGCGGAAGCCTGCTGATAGGCGTAAAGGACAACGGCAGGATAGCCGGCGCCAATCCCGACGAGGAATACTATATGATAGAGAGCGCGGCCACTCTATACAGCCAGCCCAAGGTGGATTTCAGGGCCGTGCTCTGGGAGGTGGACGGCAAGCAGGTGCTCGAGATAGTGATCCCGAAGGGCGACAATCCGCCTTACAAGGCCAAGGACGCCAGCGGAAAGTTTCTGACCTACGTGAGGGTGAAGGACGAGAACATACTGGCCGACCGGGTGATTGTAAAATGGATGGAGAACACCAAGAAGGGGCGCAACACCATCATCAACTACTCGCGCAAGCAGGAATTTGTATTGCAGTACATAGAGGAGAAGGGGAAGATCTGCGTGGACGATGTGATGAAGTATTTACAGCTCAGCAAGTTCGACGCCGAGGAAGTGCTCATAGAGCTGGCCTGCGCAGGCATCATAGAACCTGATTTCAGCTGCAAGAACAATATACAATATGTGGCGGCCGAGAGCGAATAGGGCTATCAGCTGAAAAAAATAACAAAAAAAAGTGCAAAAAAATTTGGAATATTCAAAAAAGTTTTTTCAAATTTGTAATATCAAGAAAAACGAATAAAGCTAATGGCAAAAAAGACTATAAACCTTACAGAATATTTGCACAAATTTTTCGGGTTCGACCGTTTTAAGGGAGAACAGGAAGCCGTGGTAAAAAACGTGCTCGCCGGGCATGACACTTTCGTGCTGATGCCTACCGGCGGCGGAAAATCTCTGTGCTATCAGCTGCCGTCGCTACTGATGGACGGCACTGCCATAGTAATATCTCCGCTGATAGCCCTGATGAAAAACCAGGTGGACGCTATGCGGAATATAAGCACCAACGAGAATATCGCCCATTTCCTGAACAGCTCGCTGAGCAAGCAGCAGGTGGCCCAGGTGAAGGCCGATATCATGGATGGCAAGACCAAGCTGCTGTATGTGGCTCCCGAGAGCCTCACCAAGGAGGAGAACATAGAGTTTCTGAAACAGACCAAGATATCGTTTTACGCGATAGACGAGGCTCACTGTATCTCCGAGTGGGGTCACGACTTCCGCCCGGAATACCGCCGCATACGCCCGATAATCGAGGAGATAGGCCGCAGCCCGATAATCGCGCTTACCGCCACCGCCACTCCCAAGGTGCAGCACGATATCCAGAAAAACCTCGGCATTGTGGATGCCAATGTGTTCAAGTCGTCGTTTTTCAGGGCCAACCTCTATTACGAGGTGCGCCCCAAGGTGGATGTGGACAAGCAGATAATAAAGTTCATAAAGCAGAACAAGGGCAAGAGCGGCATTGTATACTGTCTATCGAGAAAGAAGGTGGAGGAGCTGGCCGAGACCCTGAAGGTAAACGACATCAAGGCCCTGGCATACCACGCCGGCATGGAGAGCACCATCCGCAGCGCCAACCAGGACAAGTTCCTGATGGAGGAGGTGGATGTGATAGTGGCCACCATTGCTTTCGGCATGGGCATCGACAAGCCTGATGTGCGTTTTGTAATCCACTACGATATGCCGAAATCGCTGGAGGGATATTACCAGGAGACCGGACGCGCAGGCCGTGACGGCGGCGAGGGCCAGTGCATAGCTTTCTACAGCGAGAAGGATATCATGAAGCTGGAGAAGTTTATGCAGGGCAAGCCCGTGAGCGAGCAGGAGATCGGCAAACAGCTGCTGAGCGAGACCGTGGCCTATGCCGAGACTTCGATGTGCCGCAGCAAGATGCTGCTCAACTACTTTGGCGAGATTCTGGAGGAGCCTTGCGGCAACTGCGACAACTGCCGCCATCCTCAGAAGAAGTTTGCGGCCAAGAGCGCTCTCATCAAGGCCCTGAAGGTGATTCTCGAAATTCAGGAAAAATTCAAGACCGAACACGTGGCCAAGGTTCTGGCCGGTGTATCCGATTCTCAGGTAAAGACTTACAAGCACCACAAGCTCGACATCTTTGGATGCGGCGAGGACGACGGCGACGAGGACTTCTGGAACGCAGTGCTCCGTCAGGCTCTCGTGCACGGTTTCCTGATGAAGGACATAGAGAACTATGGACTGCTGAAGCTGACACCCGAAGGCAAGGAATATCTGAAGAAACCTTTTGAGATAGAGTTCGTGAAAAACCACGATTTCGACAACGAGGACGAGGACGAGGAGCAGAGCGCGCCTCACTCTGTAGGCGGCGGAGCCAGCGACCCTGAGCTCTTCAAGCTGCTGAAAGACCTCCGCAAGAAAGTCTCTAAACAGAAAAACGTGCCTCCGTTCGTAATATTCCAGGATCCATCGCTCGAGGACATGGCCGTCCAGTACCCGATTACACTGGAAGAGCTCACCCAGATAGTGGGCGTGGGACACGGCAAGGCCCAGAAATTCGGAAAAGAATTTGTGGAGCTCATCAAGCGATACGTTCAGGAAAAAGAGATAGAGCGTCCTCAGGACATGGTGGTCAAGTCTGTTGTCTCCAAATCGGGCAACAAGGTATACATAATCACCAGCATCGACCGCAAGCTGGACCTCGAGGATATCTGCGAGAGCAAGCAGATAGAGATGGACGAGCTGCTCTCAGAGATAGAATCCATAATCAACTCGGGCACCAAGCTCAACCTCGACTACTACATCAACAAGATAATAGACGACGAGCGTCAGGAGGAAGTATACGACTACTTCGACCACGCCGAAACCGAATCCATCGACGCAGCAATGCGCGAGCTCGGCGAGGACGACTGGACCGAGGAGGAACTCCGACTGATGAGAGTAAAATACATCTCCGAGAAGGGACACTAATAATAATTACGAATTACGAATTACGAATTACGAGTTACGAATTCGCACATAATTAACGTGAGTTCGACTAAATATATTCGTTGCGCCTTCGGCTTATTCTTAGAACATAAATTATCATGAATTAACATAAATTCATCATAAATTATCTCTACAAAAGTAATTTTTGAAAAATTCGTGTCAATTTATGATAATTTATGTTGA
>JAZQPB010000041.1:0-3471 GCA_045628165.1 Bacteroidales bacterium
GTATCAGTAAAAATAGGATTCTGGCCACTCGCGCTCGTGTTCCCATTCCTCGTGGGACTGCTCTGGTTCTACTCGTCGGCATACAAGGGAATGTTCCTGATAGGAAACCTCGTGGTGGCATTCATGATAGGCATAGTGCCGTTGCTGCCTGCCGTATACGAGCTCAGGGGCGTGCTCGCATTTCCGCCCATGGTGGTGGAGGAGCAGGCGTTCGACCCATACATCCTGCTCACCACGCCTGCCGAGATGGCCGCATTCGCATTCATCACCACCCTCATCCGCGAGATCATCAAGGACATGGAAGACATCGACGGCGACATGGCCCAGCAGTGCAACACCATGCCCATAGCAATAGGCTACAGCGGATGCAAGGCCGTAATCATAGCGCTTATACTGGCCACCATCTTCGGGCTCAACTACGTATACCTCTGCCTGGCCAACGAGCTTTCCACAGGCATATACTTCGGCCTGGCGCTCATAATTCCGCTCATCTACCTCGGCTACAAGGTCTTCAGAATAGAAAACCCTGCCCAGTGCGCCCACTGCAGCGCCATCGCCAAGATGATAATGCTGCTCGGTATGTGCTACCTCTTCCTGGTGTGGCACACCTTCGCCCACTATCTGGAAGAGTGGTAAATAACGTAAGTTCGATGAATTACGGACTTCTACGAAGTCCGATTTTTAGGGAGTCGCTTCGCTCAAAATCTTTCAAAAATCTTCAAAAAATCTTTACCATTTGCGCCTGAAATCTTAGGCGAAAATTATTCAAAAATCTTTTTGTCCCTACGGGACCTCAATTGGGGTTTCGCAATCGCACGTCCCGCAAGGGACAAAGAGATTTTAAAAGATTTTTGCCCTTAATTTCGGGCACACAGGAAGAGATTTTTGATAAATTTTGAGCGAAGCGACGTTATTTAATTTCGTCGAGCTCATGTTAAATAAGCTCCAGCAGCCTGCCGCCGAAATCCGGATCGTCCTGCATCAGGCTGCGGAATCCCAGATTACCGTCCAGCCTCCCGGCCAGATACTCCTGCTCGGTCTGCCCGGGCGTGGGCACTATCACAGCCCTTTTGCCCATGGCCACCACATCGCACAGAGTGCTGTATCCGGCCCGGCATACCACCACCGCGCTGTCCCTTATGGCATCCTCCAGAGCCTTGCCGCTCAGCATGTTGCGGTATTCTATGCATGGGGATTTTTTTTCGGGCAGCTGATACGATTCAGATACACCCCTCACCATCAGCACCCTCTTGCCGCAGTTTTCCAAAGCGCAGATCAGCATATTCTCAAATACGGTACGCTGGTTTTCCTGACCCGAAATCAGGGCCAGCACATCGTAGCGGTACACAGTATCCACGCCATCAGCTGCCCCGAGACTGCCGTACCGCGACAGAATACCCACCCTCACAAACTTGGATGGATTCAGTTTCCTATCGGCAGCTAATAGCCCTGTAAGACACTCGCCCTCAGCAAAATCCGGAATCAAAACCTTATCGAAAATAGAGAGATATTTCTTGAACAGCCAGCCGTTGATATTCTCCAGCCAGCCCAAACCCCTTGGCATTTTGGGGTAAACCTGATGCGTAACTATCATGCACTCCAAACCCCTGAAACAGAGCCCATAACGGTTGTCGGAGATTACGAGGTCTATATTGCGCTCCCTGATGATGCGCCTTGCAAAAAAATGTTCATGAATGGAATTCCTAAGCACCACGGGCACCCAGCCCAGAATCGTAAAAATAGAAATCCTGCCCTTGGGATAGCGGATTTTCCAGTCGCGGATGGCTATTATATCAGCTGCCGGAATCTCCTTACGCAGAAACTCCAGCGCCGACGGCCCGCACACCACCGTAACCTCGTTTTGGCGCATCAGATACTTTATTACGCCGGCTATCCTGGCCGCGTGGCCCAGGCCCCAGTCCAGAGGCGACACAAGCACGCGGCGGTTTCTGATGGATTGAAATATTGGATGGAAATTTTCAGACATTTCTATACTCTAATAATCACAGAAGCTCGTCCCTGCTCGCATCCATCCTCACAAAGATGAACAGCAGTATCGTGAAGCTCCAGAGCGAGCTGCCTCCGTAGCTGAAAAACGGCAGCGGAATGCCTATCACCGGCACCAGGCCTATGGTCATGCCCACATTGATGCCCACGTGGAAGAAGAGGATGCTGGCCACGCAGTAGCCGTAGATTTTGGCAAATCCCGATCTCTGCTGCTCCGACAGGTAGATGATCCTCCAGATGAGGGCGATGAAAAGCATCACCACCACCGACGATCCCACAAAGCCCCACTCCTCGCCCACCGTGCAGAATATGAAGTCGGTGGCCTGCTCCGGCACAAAGTTGAACTTGGTCTGTGTGCCCTGCAGATAGCCCTTGCCCCAGAATCCGCCCGATCCGATGGCTATCTTGCTCTGCTCCACATTGTAGCCCGTGCCCTGAGGATCCACCTCCAGCCCTAAGAACACTCGTATAAGCGTCTGCTGATGGTCGGTCATCACATCGTGGAACACAAAATCCACGCAGTAGACCATTACTATAAAACCTATTACGCCCAGCATCACAATGGTGGCCAGCCAGTTGCGGTTGGTATACGAATACATGGCCACCGGCACCAGCAGAATCACCGATGTGGCCACCAGTATATGCGACATCTCGAACTTGTCGGAGAGCAGAAAATGGTTTACGGTCCAGAGCAGACCGGCCACCACGGCCATGGCTCCCCACGCTATTAGAACCTCTATGATGTTTCTGCGGCCCAGCAGCAGATACCATATTCCAGATACCAGCATTATGCCGCCTATCACCCATACCAGCGGATTCTTGAGCGTATACACAAACACAAGTATCGCCATCACCACCAGACACAGGAAATATCCCGGCAGTCCGGCCCTGTAGAATACGAATATCATGCTGAAATACACCAGTATGGATCCCATATCAGGCTGCAGTATTATGAGCGCGCAGGGCAGCAGTATTATGCCCAGCGCCTTGAAGAAATCGCCAAGCTTGCAGATATTGAATCCGTATTCGCTCATTATCTTGCTGAGAGCCAGCGCCGTGGCAAATTTCGCAAATTCCGCCGGCTGTATCTTCAAAGGCCCCACCTCAAACCATGACCTTGCGCCGTTGGTCTTGGTGCCCACCACCAGTACCAACAGCAGAAGCACAATCAATCCGCCGTATATCACGTATGGCAATACCGTATAGATTTTGTAATCGGATACCATCACCAAAACCACGATTACATACGCCACGCCTATCCAGACCAGCTGTTTGCCGTAGCGCATGCTGAAATCGAAGATACTCTGGTGGGTATCGTCGTAACACGCCGCGTAGATATTGAACCAGCCCATGAATATCAGTGCCGTATACAGCAGAAGTACGGGCCAGTCGAGCGACGATAATATATTAGCTCCTCGTTGTTTCATCTTTGCTTTTATTTTCCGGAGGCGATGCCCCCGGTTA
>JAZQPB010000042.1:0-1665 GCA_045628165.1 Bacteroidales bacterium
GCTGTAAAAGTCTTGCAGCACATCGACTCCGAGCAGTCGCGCAGCAGGATGAGCGGATGCGCGCGGTCCATTCCCATTATCTGGTTGTATCTCTGGTTGGAGAAATAGTTGCTCGATTCGAATGTGGCGTAGTCTCTCGGCGCCGCCGGACGTGTGCAGAAGTATATTATGGTGTCGTTGTGGATCCATTCCACCTGATTGACGTCTATACTCAGATTGTGGAAGTTGTCGATGTATACGGCGTTTTCCATACCCTTGCTTCCCTTGAAGAGTATGGTCTGTCCGTTTTCCGAATTGTATTTGAGCTTAACACCCGGATGCGATATCTTGTGCTTGTCGTCTATGTTTATGGTTATCTTGCAGTTTTCGGCCTCCAGGCGCTTGAGACCGAATACTATGGTCTGCGCCTCGGCCACAATGAGGGTTTCGTCGTTGTATTTGAATGTCAGCTTGCATGGATTTACCGAATCTGGCACCTCGCCCTGGAATAGTACACCGTTCTGGGCGTAACCGCCTATGTAGTCGATGTCCTCAGCCAGGTTCTTGATTGGAATATCGTATTTGGTACTCTTAAACTGTGGGTATCTTGCCTTTTCACCCATGCCGTTTACCACGAGCTTGTCGCTCAGGCGACCCTCTATAGGTACCGAGAAGTATTTCTTGTTGTAGAATTTTACGCCTTTGGCCTCGTATTCCTGCGATTTGGTTACGATGTCGTATTGGTCGAGCTCGGCGTATACGCTGTCGGGCGACAGGTTTCCCCTTCGCCAGTCCACCTTGCCGTTTTTGCCTTTCCAGAGATGGTCGGCAAAGGTATAGTAGCCTGATGTATTGTATATTACCAGCGAGCTGTCTTCTCGCATACGGCATCGGAGGTCGCCGCCGTTGAAAGTTGCCACAATGGTCTTGCCGCCCTCGGAGCTCTTGCCGATGCTCAGCTTGAAGTTGCCGTTGTTCATGTACCACGATTTTGACGACGATACTTCTATGGCGTTGGCGCTCAGGAGGTTGGCTGTAAAGAGCACTTCCTCGTTTACCTTGGTCATCGAGACGGTGGGCTGCTTGGACAGCTCCATTATGTATTCGGCCCATATACCAAACTGGTCACGCTTTCCGCTGTCCCAGAATCCGTTGAGGGCCTTTATCAGATTGTGCATGTGAGGTGTAGGCGTGGCTCGCTTCTGTATGAATTGGTTCATGAGCGCCACAATCTGCGATCTGTCGTTGTCGCCTATGGTGTGTGATAGGAGCTTGTTGCTGAATTTGGCTACATCCTCTTTCATTTCCTTGTTGGATGATGATTTTACGCCCATGTAGTCGCTCAGCTCCTTGGCCAGCTGGTCGTTGTCGTGGAGCTCTACCTTGGCCTGCGCCATGGTCCAGGCCGGCATCAGCATACACAGCGCCATCAGCATCAGTCTAAAAACGGTTGTCTTCATATTTATAAATTTAATTTTTGGATTTCGTTATTTTCAACGTCAGTTCGATGAATTTTTAAAGACGTCGCTCCGCTCAAAATTAATCAAAAATCTTTTTAAAATCATTATAAGGTTTTGCCCGAAATCTCGGGCGAAAATCATTCAAAAATTTTTCGGTCCCTGCGGGACCACTGCTAACTGCACAGAAAGCACGTCCCGTTAGGGACAAAGAGATTTTTGTTAAATT
>JAZQPB010000043.1:0-46894 GCA_045628165.1 Bacteroidales bacterium
ATTTGAGGTATTGAAACCGCTGAGATCCAATGTTTTCAAAGAACTACATCCCATGAACATTTGTTTCATACTTGTCACATATTCAGTATTGAAATTGTTAAACTGAATTTCCTTAAGGTATGTTGTCATAATAAATGAATATTCAAACATACCAGACACGCCTTTACGAAGCAGGTCACCAACCATACAGATATTCTTGTTCTTCTCCGAGAGATAATAATATTCATACTTGTCATCTACTTTCTTATAGTACAAGCCTATCTCGCCGTTCTTGAAAAGAACACGCTCAAATCCAGCCACATTAGCCTCTTGATTTTCTTTGGTATCGAACACTATCTTGGTAGCAAGATCGAAACCCAGATCCAAATCATTAGTATAATTAAAACGGTCGTAAATATGCCAGTCGATATACTCCAATGTCAAGTAAACATTATAAGGATTGGTGAAATATCCAGGACGGCCCGGCATATCAGGACGTGCGTAGGTCTTGCCGGTTTCTGTAACCTTGGTACCCTCTGCGCCCTCGAGAGCGGTGCAATTGTAGAACATATCAGAACTTCTGGTTACCGCATCAGTTGTAAACTTATCGGAAACGTAGATTGTTTTCAAGGCAGAACAGTTAGCAAACATAGTTCCCGTTTTACTAACTTTAGAGGTATTGAAATTACAGAGGTCAAGTTCTGTCAATTGTTTGCAATTATAGAACATCTGTTCCATTGTAGTCACATTTGCTGTCACAAATTTTTCTCCAAATGTAAGAGACTTCAATGACGAACATACTGAGAACATACTCGACATATCATCAACATTCGCAGTTGAAAAGTTCTCTCCCCAGACAATTGCCTCCAAAGCCGAGCAATATGAGAATACTGAATTCATATTACGAACCGCATCAGTATTGAATTTGCTGAGGTCGAGTTTCGTTAATGATTTGCAATTATAGAACATACATTTGATAGTCTCAACTTTTATTGTAGAGAAATTGTCTCCGAAAGTGATATTTTTCAAATTGGAGCAACCATCAAACATATACGACATATCCGTTGCCTCCGCTGAATTGAAGTTATTGAAAACTATTTCCTCCAACTTACTGTAATTTTGGAACATCTGCTTCAGACTTCCTGACATACAAATCTCATAGTCGTTCTCCGAAAGCACATAATACTCTGAGCCATTGTTTACGTAAACACCTATCTGGCCATCAGCTATAAGAGGCTTCTGCTCCATAGACGATACATCTACCTTACTCTTGTAGTCGAAAACCACCTTGGTGGTGGCAGATGATGGGAAGTTGGAGGTTTTATTCAAGTCTGTCAATGACACCGACACCTTGCCCTGATGCACATTGGCTTCCGATGGCTGGGCCTCTATGCGGTCGTTGCGGTGGATGGCGCTGAGAACGGGTGATACGTACCGGGCTGGCGATGCTCCAATGAATACTATCTGTATCTCAGGATCGCCGTCCACGGGGAGCAGGCAGGCGTAGTATGTATTGCCGGAAACGAAACCGCCATCGCATTTCAGGCTGATGGTATTGGAGGCATCGGTGAGGTTGCTGATAGTCTGGCCATCGGCTGATACGCTGAACTTGCCGGCGATGGCTGTCTTGGCGGTAATCCTGATTTCCTTGATATCAGACACAGGCACCTTGATGCCCATCTTGGCGCCTATGCGGTGATAGGCAAGGTTGAGGTCCTTATCGGCTTTGGCTACCAGGAGGTCGGCCTTGGGATCAAACTGTCCGGCGCTTACGGTCTGCTGGGCAGGCATTTCCACGTTCTGAAACATCAGGCCCGTGAAATCGAATGTGGCATCAGCCTGATATGGATAGATGGAATAATAGTCGCCCTTGCCGGTGCCCATTCCCTGGATCTGGCAATAGTTGTAACCATCCATAACCTTAGTGGCCTTGAAAGGCTGCAGAAGGGATGCGTCGGTGCTGTTGAACATATTCACCTCGTCGCCCTCGGTCCAAGTGAAAACGCAGTCGCCGCTGTAAGAGGCCTTCTGAAGGCTGTTGCCCACGGCCTCGGCGGAGGCGTTGAAAGTGATGAGATGCGGAGTGTTGCTCTCGGCCAGGGAGCCGAGGAGTTCCTTGTCGTCCTCGCTGTTGCAGGATGCCGCGCCAAGGAGCGCAGTGGCCAGTGCCACCGATATTATAGATTTTGTATTCATTGCTTATTCAATTTTTCAAAATTTGTTTTGGGATTTACTTCCAACTTGAAACATCAACCTTGTTCTCTGGATCAACGGAGAGGTTGACGCCCTTTGGGGTGAAGTATCCGGGAGCGGATGCGCCACCATCGATGCGGGCGTAGGTTGCATCTTTTTTTTGTGAATCGTATTTGGTACCCATACCGCCTACGAGAGAGGTGCTACCGTAGAACATGTTCGAACTTTCAGTAACTTTATCTGTCGTGAATTTATTGGTAGCGTAGATTGTCTTCAAGGCAGTGCAACTACCGAACATATTATTCATATAAGTAACATTTGAAGTATTGAAGTTGTCATCCAAATCAAGACTGGTCAACGCGTAACAATGAGCGAACATAGAAGTCATATTCCTAACACTGGAAGTCTTGAAGTTGTCTCCGAAGGTGAGGTTTGTCAAGCCGAAACAACCATAGAACATATATTGCATATCAGTAACGTTAGCAGTCTTGAAGTTGTCTCCGAAGGTGAGGTTTGTCAAGCCGGAACAGTATCGGAACATATTTCCCATATTCGTAACGTTAGCAGTATTGAAGTTGTCTCCGAAGGTGAGGGTTGTCAAGCCGGAACAATTTTCGAACATACTCTGCATATCAGTAACGTTAGCAGTATTGAAGTTATTGAGCTCCAACACCTCCATATCACCAAATCCCAAGAACATCTCACTCAAACTTCCCTTCATGCAGATCTCGAAGTCATTCTCCGAAAGAATGTAGTACTCCGTGCCGTTATTTACATAAATACCAACCTGATTGTGGTCCAAGAGGGCTATCCGCTCCATAGACGATACATCTACCTTGCTCTTGTTGTCGAAGACTACTTTTGTGGCTGTGTTTGGCACATAATAAAACAAACGGAGGTCATCCAATGTAACGGAAACATTGTCGTGAACGGCATTTGCAGGAGGATCCACCTTGATGCGGTCGTTGCGGGCAATGTCAGCGTCGAGTTTTGGGCAGACGTATGAGAGAAGCTTGCCATCAGCATCATAAAAATAAATGGTAAGTTCGGGGGAATACAGAGGGAGCAGGCAGGCGTAATAGGTCTTGCCTTTCTCGAAACCACCGGCACAATTGAGGGTGATGGAGTATGATGGGTCATCGGGAAGATCGGTAATTCCTGCTTCACTTGTTGCAATATTAACAAATCCTGCGATTACATCCATTGAGCTAATCACAATCTTGGCAACATTGTCAACAGGCACCTTAATACCCAACTTGGCGCACACATGGCGGAAATAGAGGTTCATGTCCCCGTCGGATTCTGCCACCATAATATCGGCCTTGGGATCAAACTGACCTGCTTTCACTGTCTGTACGGATGGGATTTCCACATTCTTGAAAATATTTTCACCACCCTCAGCCTCGGCTTGATAAGGATACAATGCATAGTAAGGTCCATTGCCGGTTGCCATTCCTGAAATCTGGAAATAGTCGTAGCCATCCACTACTCTTGTAACGGTGAAAGGATCCTGCAAGACACCGGCATTGGTTGCCATCTTCACCTTTTCGCCACCTTCCCATACGAGATCCTGGGCATCATTGTACTGGAGTTTCTGGAGGCTGCTAACGGCTCCCTCTGTATATACATTGAATGTAACGAGATGCGGAGCGTTGCTGTCGGCTACGTCAACGAGCAAATCTTTCCCGTCGTCACTGCCGCAGGCCGCAACTCCAAGAAGCGCAGTGGCCAACGCCACTGATATAATTGATTTTGTATTCATTTGCGTTTTTGTTTATGAAAAAAATTATTTGTGTGTAAGTTCTATTGGTGTCAGTAGAGACGGACCTCGGTCCGTCTCCACAGGCCCGTCGCTAATCCCAGCCATCCACATTCTTATCATTCTCCTTCTCGATAGAGAGGTTGGATCCCTTTAAGGAGAAGTAGCCTGGAGCGGATGCGCCACCGTCGATCTTGGCGTAGGTTGCATCGGTATTTAGCTCGTCGTATTTGGTGCCCATACCGCCAACGAGAGAGGTGCAACCGGTGAACATTTTGGCACTTTCAGTAACTTTATTTGTCGTGAATTTGTCGGTAGCGTATATTGTCTTCAGATTGGAACATCCATAGAACATTTCAGACATATCAGTAACGTTAGCAGTATTGAACTTGTCGCCCAAGGTGAGGTTTGTCAAGCCGGAACATCCAGAGAACATACCTCCCATATCAGAAACGTTAGCAGTATTGAACTTGTCGCCCAAGGTAAGGTTTGTCAAGCCGGAACATCCAGAGAACATACTATGCATATTAGTAACGTTAGCAGTATTGAAATTGTCGTCCAAGGTGAGGTTTGTCAAGCCGGAACATCCATAGAACATTCCAAACATATTAGTAACGTTAGCAGTATTGAAATTGTTCAAACTCAAAGTTTTCAAATTAGAATACCCGTGGAACAAACCCGAGCAATCCTCCGGCGCAATTATCTCGCCATCATTCTCACTGAGAACATAATAAGCGTCTGGATCTGATTTGGAAGTATAAACACCAATAAACTTACCAACTTCATCAACATAATCGCCTGTAAACGAGACATCAGAATACTCAGACTTCTTGCCGAAAGTGATACTTGTGGCTTCGTCATAAGGGATGGCGGATATCATTCGGTCTGAATCGAGCATAGGTACATATTTCTCCCACTTAGGCTTAACGCCTCTAATGTGGTTGCGGACAAACTCAACCTCTTTCACAACCTTGTACTCATAAATAGAGCCATCTGCACAATAGCCTAACAATTTATAGCCATCGTCCATAAAGGATGGAAGAATGGTAATGAAATAATTGCTCTTAGGCAGGATTGGTCCATTGAGAGTAATAGATTTGCGACGATTACCAGGCCCATGCCATTCCCAATCTTGATCGAAATCTGAACTGCCAGCCAAAAAATATCCATTATTGCTGACACACACAATTTTTTCGAACTCAATATCCGACTCATTGGCTATCAGCAGGAAAGAATTGAACGTATAGAATGAGAATTCAGTAGGCATCCCCAGAGACATCGATACAAAAACATGAGCGTTGGGATCATAAGAATCCTTCACGGCTGTCTGTACAGAAGGGATTTCTACATTATAAACAATTATATTTCCTTCACTATAATCGCAAGATGCATTAGCCTGAGGTGGCATCACCGCCACAAAGGCTTTGCCATCGGCAAAACCATCCGGGACTTCCTCGTCGGTGGAGAAAGAGGCCTCTGTGCCTGATGCGTTCTTGTTGGTGAATATCACGGACTTATCCGAACCGCTGGAAAGGAACTGCACCCTGTCGGTGGATGCGAAGTTGTATTGGAAAGGAGTGGCGGAAGCGCCATCGAAATAAGTCTTCTGAGTACCAGTGCCTCCGTTTACCTGTTCCGCAAAACGTGCCTGAAAAACCTTAGGTACAGTTACCGGAACGGTGCTGTTGCCAGCATGGTTGCCGATTTCGCTATCAAGCACCGCCTCGTCGGTATCCGAGCACGACGAAGCAAGCAAAGCGCCCATCAGCAAGCAAGAAAGAAAATGTTTCTTCATATTAATTGCTTTAATTGTTAAATACTAAAAAAAATAAGTTCGATAAAAAACTGATTTTACCGAACTTGAACTACGATTGGGCTATCAGCGGTTAGTCCCAGCCATCGAAATATGCCCCCTTGTCGCCCGAGGTGCATATAATATCGGAACTATCCACCATAACGATCTCCACCTCCGCGGCTTCGTAAACCTTCAGGAGGTTGCTGTTAGAGTTTTCCATCTTTTCCATAATGCACAATTATTAATCATCCATTGTAGGATCCTCGCCGAAACGGCCGGGAATAGTCCAGGAAGTGCAGATGATATCCGCACTGTCCACAATCACGATCTCAGCCTCGGCGGCCACGTATGGCTTTCTGAGATCGTCTGGTTTAATGTCTGTCATTTTCATGCGTTTTTTAAATTGTTATTAATGATTTGATTATAATTTTACAGCGCAAAATTCAAAAAAAAAATGACACGGCAAAATTTTGGAATTTAGTTTTACTAAAAATTAACATACAAAAAAAAATCCCGCCACCAAACTTCCGGTGAGCGGGATTAAGTCCGGCCCTGCCAAACTTCCGGCAGAGCTGGATAAAAATCTTTGATCCTAAAAATAGGTCCGGGGCTCGGGATTTGCGGTCCGGAGCCTCCGCGGGACCCTATTACAGAATAAATATAAAACAAGTATCTTCTACTTAGCAAAACAGACTTAACTGCTTTGCTTTTTTTGTTAAGTAGAAGGAAAATGCGACTACCAATGTTCCGGGTCAAAACGCCGCATTTCCTTAAAACCTGTCCGGTTTCCATCTCTAACCGGATTGCGAACCTGGCCGACTCCCCAGCCGCGTTGGTCGCTTCTATTTATTTATCATCTGTCATTCAAAGAATCATTATCAAAATCATCATTGATTATTTTGATAACACAAAGATACAATATATTTTTATATTTTGCAAATTATTCTTTAATTATTTCACCATTTCAATAATTTCTTATACTATTTTTCTACATAAATTTATATTTTTATAACTCAAAATCGTGATTACAGGATATTGGAGAGGGGATTTTTGAAAGAAGGTTAAATAATGTTAAAAAGCTGTCGACAAATTTAATTTGCTAATTATCAAAAGATTAATTATATTTGCAAAATCAAAAAATCGAGAAACAAAAAATGGCACAGCGCAGATATTCCATAGGAACACAGACATTCGAGGTTCTGATAAACGAGAACCGTGTCTATGTAGATAAGACCGAATTGATCTACAATTGGGCCCAGTACAGATGTATCTTCCTATCAAGACCTCGCAGATTCGGCAAATCATTGCTGTGCAGCACATTGAAGAGCTACTTCGAGGGCAGGAAAGATCTGTTTAAAGGTCTCGCAATGGAGAAGTTGGAAAGCGAATGGGTGGAGTATCCGGTAATACACCTAAGTTTTGCGGCCAACAAAGGCGAGAGTCTCATCGGTGTTGACGACCTGATAGACAGACGGCTTGCAGAATACGAGAAAAAATACAACATCAGTAATCGTCAAAACAGCTACAGCGGAAGATTCGAGGCCATCGTAAACGCAGCTTACGAACAGACAGGACGACAAGTAGTAGTAATCCTTGACGAATACGATGCGCAGATGCTCAACACCATCGACAACGACGAGCTTCAGGCAAAAGTCCGCGAGAAGATGAACGACCTATTCTCGCCACTGAAAGACCTCGACCCCAAGCTCCGTTTCATATTCATCACCGGAATCACCAAATTCTCGCAGATGTCGATATTCTCGGCATTGAACAATCTAATAGATATGTCGCTTGACGCAAGGTACGAGGGATTGTGCGGTATCACAAAGGACGAGATGACAACAGTACTGAAAGAGGATCTTGAAGAATTTGCAACCCATAACGGAATCACCTACGAACAGACTGTAAAAAAATTCAAGGAGAGATACGACGGCTATCATTTCTCAACCGAAAAGCAAGATATCTTCAATCCATATTCAGTATTCAGCGCCTTGGACAGCAAGCAATTGAACAACTACTGGTTCGATACAGGAACGCCTTCGTCATTGATAAAGCTGATAAACAAGTTTGATATCGAGATGCCAGAGATCTCAAGAATAAAATGCAGGGCCTCGGACTTCAGCCAGCCAGTAGAGAAAGTAACGGACCTTACGGCGTTTCTGTTTCAATCCGGATACCTCTCCATAAAGGACTACAACGCAAGAAGAGAAATGTTCGTCCTGGGATTTCCAAACCAGGAGGTGAAATCGTCATTTGCAGACAGCCTCAACAAATACCTCTACCGCATCAACAAAAAAGAGACGAATTTCCTTTTGGAGGCGTATCAGGATTTGGAAGACCTTGGCGACATTGCGGGATTCATGAAGTATCTCAATTTGTATTTCAGGAAGTTCCCATTCTCACTCAACAACATGAACGAGAAACACTATCACTCGGTACTTTACACCATCCTGTCGTCATACGGTGCCGATGTGACAGCCAATCCCGAGAGCGCAAAAGGCAAGGCAGACTTGCTACTGAAGTTCGATGACGTGAACTACATCTTTGAGCTGAAAATAGACGGCAAGACACGCTACGCACTTGAGCAAATCGACGACAAGGACTACGTAGCCGTCGCCATAGAGCCCGGGAAAAAGATCGTGAAACTCGCAATCAATTTCTCAACCACTGACAGATGCATTTTAGATTGGGATGTGGATGATGGTTTTGAATTCTAACAAAAAAATCGCCCGCTGCTTTTTACCTAAGCAACGGGCGATAATTGTATCTGTATGTACGAGACGTGGCAAGGCCGCGTCTCTACGAATTATTTGCGTTTTTTGCCGGAACGCTTGCCGCCGGATTTCTTGCCGGAGCGCTTTGATGACGACTTGTCGCCGCCACGCTTGCCCTCGCCCTTGGGAGACTTGGGACCGCGTCCGCCACGTCCGCCGGACTTGGACGATCCGCCGCCGTTGCGCTTGTCGATGGCGTCGGCCTTGTCGGGATCGGTCTCGATGTATTTCTCTGATGTGGCAAGCACGAAATCAAGCTGCTTGCGCTCAAGGTTGGCACGGGCAATCTTAATCTGGATCTTGTCGCCAAGCTGGAACTTCTTGCGGGTGTAGTGACCTATCAGGCAGTAATTCTCCTCGTCGAACATATAGAAATCGTCGTCGAGGTCACGCATTGGAATCATGCCCTCAATCTTGTTTTCCTCAAGCTCGGCGTATACGCCCCACTCTGTGATGCCTGAGATTACGGCCGGGAACACCTCGCCGAGATGGTCGCGCATAAACTCCACCTCCTTGTACTTGTCGGAGGCGCGCTCGGCCTGTACTGCGAGATACTCACGGTCGCTGCAGTGCTTGCAGAGCTTCTCGTAATAGTTCTTATCAGCTGACTTCTCTCCATTGAGGTAGCTGAAGAGCAGACGGTGAACCATCAAATCGGGATAGCGGCGGATAGGCGATGTAAAGTGGGTGTAATATGGGAACGCCAAACCATAGTGACCGATATTCTCGGTGGAATACACAGCCTTGGCCATGGAGCGGACGGCGAGAGAGGATATCACCTCCTGCTCGTCGCGGCCCTTCACCTTGGTGAGCACCTCGTTCAATGTCTTGGCTATCAGCTGCTCGTTGCTCATATTTATCGAGTATCCGAACTTGCCGATAAACTTCTGGAAAGACGAGAGCTTCTCCAGATCCGGCTCGTCGTGGATACGGTAAACGAAAGTCTTGGCTGGATGGCGCTTGTCTTTCTTGGCGCCTATGAAAGTGGCTACTCGCTTGTTGGCCAGGAGCATGAACTCCTCCACAAGCCAGTTGGCCTCCTTGGTCTCCTTGAAGTAAACGCGGAGCGGCTTGCCGTTCTCATCGATGTCGAACTTAATCTCGGCCTTGTCGAATGAGATGGAACCGGCCTTGAAACGTGCGTCGCGGAGCTTGCTGGCAAGGTCCCAAGCCTTCAGGATGGCCTCCTTGCAATCGCCCTCGCCGGTCTCTATCACCTGCTGGGCCTCCTCGTAGGCAAAACGGCGGTTGCTGCGGATTACGGTCTTGCCGAACCACTCGCTCTGAATCTCGGCATTCTCGTTGAGCTCGAAAACGGCAGAGAATGTGAGCTTGTCCTCGTCCTGACGGAGGGAGCAGATGCCGTTGCAGAGAGCCTCGGGCAGCATGGGAACCACGCGGTCCACGAGGTAAACGCTGGTGGCGCGGGCCTGAGCCTCATCGTCCAGGCGTGTGCCGTCTATAATATAGTGTGACACGTCGGCAATGTGGACGCCAATCTCGTAGTTTCCGTTTGGCAATACACGGTAAGAGATGGCATCATCGAAGTCCTTGGCATCGGCTGGGTCGATGGTGAAGGTGAGTATGTCACGGAGGTCGCGGCGCTTGGCCACCTCCTCGGGAGTAATGCCTGCGTCGAGCGATGCGGCCTCCTCCTCCACCTCCTTCGGGAAGGCGTAAGGGAGATTAAACTCGGCGAGGATGGCGTGCATCTCGGTCTCGTTGTCGCCGGTGGAGCCCAAAACCTCCACAATCTCGCCTATAGGATTCTTGGCGCCCTCGGGCCACTCGGTGATCTTGGCCACAGCCTTGTCGCCGGGCTGGGCCTTCATCATCTTGCTGAGAGGGATAAAGATGTCGTAAGGCATTGTTCTGTGGTTGGGCACCAGAAACGCGAAGTTCTTGTTTTTCTCGATGGTGCCCACAAAAGTGGTGCGCGCGCGCTTCACTATCCGGATTACCTCGCCCTCCTGGCTTCCGTCGGAAGTACGGGCAAAGAGCGAGACCTCTACCTTGTCGCCGTGCAGGGCGTTGTGGAGGTTTTCGGAGCTGATGGCAATCTCTATGTCGCTCTCGTCGGGGGTCACAAATGCCATGCCCTTCTTGCTGAGGTCCATGGTGCCGATAATAACGCCGGTCTTTATCTGTGCGTGATAGTCGCCGTAAGAGTTCTGGCTTATGCGGTTGGTATCCATCAGGTCCTTAATCACGAGATCGAGAATCTGGCGCGATGCGTCGTCCTGTATCTGGAGAGTATCCACGAGTTCCTGAGTGGAATAGTCGCGCATTGGATTGTTCTTGAACAGGTCGCTGAGTATACGGGTAAGTGTGCGTCGGTTGTAGCGCTCCACTGTCTTTATAGAGCTGTTGTTTTCTGCCATATTCGTATAGATTAATAGGAGTTAATATTAATTAAAGAAACTGTCGATATCCCTCACCTGTCCCAGGAGCTCGGAATATTTGTCCGACGGTTCTGCGTTTGCGTTGTTGTAAGTGTTTTTCAGCTTGTCGGTATGCAATACAATCTTCTGTATCACAGCGGCTACGGCAAGTTCCTTTTCGGAGCTGAGGGCTTTGTTCAGGAAAGCCTTCAGCTTGTCGAGATTTGCTATCGCCTTGGCTATCACCCTGTCGTCGGGGAGATGCGTGTCGGGGTTCAGGCATTCCAGCGCCAGCCTCATGTGTCCCATGTAATATCCGCTCATCATCAGGGCGGCCATTCCGCGCTCGCCCTCCTCGCGTGCCTGGTGAATGCATCGCGCAAAAACCTTCTCGGGGTTTTGTGCAGCTAATAGCGCAGAATCCTCGGCCATCACCTGCGGCACGGTAAGCCTTACGAGCTTTTCTCTCTGAGATACCGATATATTGTCGTCGGCGGCCATTGCGCAGCCCAGACGGTAGGCGGCGTGCATACGGCCGTTGGCCACACTGGCATTGGGATTGAGACCTTTTACAAATTTCTTGCCAGACATCGTGGGAGTAGGGTAAGTATCAAAATCCATGTCGTCCCAGAACTTGATGCCGTTTCTATCCATCATGTCCCTGCCGCTGTTGGTTACAGGTTCGGCGGTCATGGCCACCTCGCGCGAGCTGTTGGCCAGCGGTCTCTTCTTGATGCCCTCGCCGCACGACGACAGGAGCCACGCGCCTATCGCCAGCAGAATTACTAAATATTTTCTCATCACTTTATTTATATATTGTTTTGTGTAATATAATGAAAAATTATCTCATGCAGATGCCGGCGCAGAAACGCTGGGTTTCGCCCCGGCGCGCCGAGAAGAAATCGCCGGCGCTGCATTTGGTGCAAATATCACTAATTTCGATGTTAGTTGCAACTAATCCGACCGTTAATAAATCATAAAAAATCATTTTTTTCAGGTCGAGAAAGGCCTTGTTGCCTACTACCCTGATGGTTTCGCCGTCAAAACGGGCATCGTCCAGGAACTTCTGCGCGCAGTCCATGCCCACCTCGTAGCAGTCGCCGCTGATGCCCGGGCCTATGCAGGCTATCATTCCGGATGGCGATGCTCCATATCTTGCCATCAGCTGCCTGGCCGCCACAGCCGCCGCACCGAGATAAGTGCCCTCGCGCCCCGAGTGCACGGCCGCTATGGAATGCGAATCGGGCGAATACAGCAGCACGGGTATGCAGTCGGCCGATCTGGCTATCAGGCAGATACCGCTCCTGTTGGTAATGAGCACGTCGGTATCGCTTACGGCGGTGTCCTTGCTGAGGAATCCCATGTCGGAATCCACACCATCAGCTGCAAAAACACTGCATCCGTGCACCTGATTCATGAAGACCATCCGGCCGGGCTCAATGCCCAGAGTATCAGCCAGAAGCCTCCTGTTGGCAAGGCTCTCCTCCTGCGGCCCGCCGCTGAATCCGATATTGAACATGGAGCCTCCGCCATCGGGCCGGTGCCGCGTGGTCACAAAATTTATGACCTCTGGATGGTTCTCCAATATCCGGAACTTCAACAGTCCCTTACTATTATAATAGCTAATCATAATTTTTCGATTTTTTTACAAAGGTATTTTTTGAGATTATCGCCAAAATTAATTATCTTTGCGAAATTAGAAAAATAATTTATCAACACCATGGGATTACCAAGATTTTTTCCTGAAAACACGATTCACAGATTTCAGTACCGCCCGATGTTCTACGACGAGCAGAAGGAGGATTTTGAGCGCCGCGTGGCCGAGATCCACAAGGAGATGGGCCTGGACGACGCCAAGGACGTGCGCATACTGCAGAGCGGCACATTCAAGCGCATGTACGAGCGCCGCCACGAGAAGATGCGCCACAGCAGCCTGAGGGTAATGGTGCTGGCCGGCATCATAGCGCTCATACTGTATTGTTTCAATCAGTATTACAATTTTATATAGCTGATGGCGCTATAGCCGTAGAATACTAAGCTACAACGAAATGGCAGATGTAATAAGACTCATGTCGGATGCGCTGGCCAATCAGATAGCCGCGGGCGAGGTGATACAGCGCCCCGCCTCGGTGCTGAAGGAGCTGGTGGAAAACTCCGTGGACGCAGGCTCCACCAAGATTACAGTCAACATCAAGGATGCCGGACGCACTCTGGTACAGGTGATTGACAATGGGTGTGGTATGAGCGTTACCGACGCCAGGATGAGTTTTGAGCGCCATGCCACGAGCAAGATCTACAAGACCGACGACCTCTTCTGCATCTACACCAAGGGATTCAGGGGCGAGGCCCTTGCGTCGATAGCCGCCGTGGCTGAGGTGGAGCTCAAGACACGCCGCCCCGAAGACTCCGTGGGCACCGACATCATAATCAACGGATCGGAGTTCATAAGCCAGAGCGCGTGCAGCATGAGCCCGGGCACCAATTTCGCCATCAAGTCGCTGTTCTACAATGTGCCGGCGCGCCGCAAGTTCCTGAAGGCCAACAGCACCGAGCTCCAGCACATTATCACCGAATTTCAGCGGATAGTGCTCACCCACCCCACCATAGAGTTCTCGCTCTACCACAACGATGTGATGATATACTCTCTGCCCAAGGCCAACCTGAAGCAGAGAATACTCAACGTATTCAGCAAGAACCTGAACTCGGAGCTGATACCGCTGAACATCGACACATCCATAGTCAAGATAACGGGATACGTGGGCAAGCCTGCCAACAGCAAGCGCAAGAGCGACAAGCAGTTTTTCTTTGTGAACAACCGCTACATGAAGAGCCAGTATTTCAACAAGGCCATCACACAGGCCTACGACAAGCTCACTCTTCCCGACTGCATACCTCCGTATTTCATATACATGGAGGTGGACCCACGCACCATAGATGTAAACGTGCATCCCACCAAGACCGAGATCAATTTCGAGAACGCATCGGATGTATACCGTCTGCTGCTGGCCGGCATCAAGGAGACACTCTGCCGCTGCGACGTGGCCCCGGCCATCGACTTCACCAACGAGGAGGCCGGCAGCATCCCCTATTTCCCCAAGAGCGCACCGCCGCCCAGCGAGCCCAAGGTGGAATACGACCCGTTCTACAACCCGTTTGTAAGCACACGCAAGAGCGGCGACACCATGCAGGAGCCACACCGTCAGCCATCGGCAAGGCAGGGCTACACTCCGCACACCGGCTACGACGCCACCCCGCGCCGCAATCTCAGCAGCTGGGAGAGCCTTTACAACATATCAGCTGATGGCAATACAGATAGTTTGCTATCAGCTGATGGCAATACTGACATAATGCTATCAGCTGATGGCGCTGCAGAAAGTTTGCTATCAGCTGACAGCACCCTGCCCATACCGCAGACCGGCGGGCAGACCGAGAGCAAGCTGATACAGATAAAGAACAAGTACATAGTATCGCCGGCCAAGAGCGGACTAATGATAATAGACCAGCACAGGGCTCACTACAGAGTGCTGTACGAGAAATACCTCGGCAGCGCCCAGGCCAACAGCGATGCGGTGAGCAAGCTGCTGTATGCGCTGGAGCTCGATCTGGACCCCGTGCAGCTGGCGCTGGCCTGCGACACTCAGCAGGAGCTACTGCAGGTGGGCTTCGAGATAGAGTTCTACGACGGCAAGGCCACGCTGAAGGGGATACCGCCATACCTGGACCAGAACAAGGCCGTGGACATACTGATAACCATAATAGACAACTACAAAAACGAGCACGGCAACGCAAGGCAGTCGATGGCCGATATACTGGCCAGATCGATAGCGCGCGGCGAGGCCATAGTATCGGGACGCGCGCTCAGCGCCATGGAGATGAGGGAGCTTACCGACCAGCTGTTTGCCACATCGGCGCCCAACTACTCGCCCGACGGCAAAACCGCCGTAACGATAATATCGCTCGATGACATAGAAAAACGATTCAACTAACGAAAAACATTACAGACCATGCCGATGCTAACCAACGGAGTCAAATGCCTGCTCTGGGCTAATATCATAATATTCGCACTGGGCTACATACTGCTGTCGTCGCTCAAGATCGACCTCACGGACCATCTGGCACTCCACTACATAAAATCGCCCGGGTTCAAGCCCATGCAGTTTGTAACATACATGTTTCTGCACGGCGGCATCATGCACATATTCTTCAATATGTTTGCCCTCACACAGTTCGGCAGCATCATAGAGCATGTATGGGGCACCAAGAGATTCATATTCTACTACATGGTGACCGGACTGGGCGCCGCTGTGGTAAATACCATAGTAAACCACTATCAGCTGGCTCCCTTCATGGAAACGGCCCACGCATACCTGGCCGACCCAACCCCCGACGGACTGATAGCCATGGCCAGATCGTGCACCGAGCTATTCGACGAGGCCAAGGCCACCGAGATAGCCGAGGTATGGCGCACAGGCCTGGCCGACGGGCAGATAATAATAGATTCCACCCTCACCCAGGTGCAGGAGAGGCTGGACAGCGCATTTGTAAGCCGCCCAATGATAGGCGCATCGGGAGCCGTATTCGGACTTCTGCTGGCTTTCGGCATGATGTTTCCGAATATGAAGCTTCAGCTGCTATTTATCCCGATAGGCATACCGGCCAAATATTTTGTACTGATATACGGACTGGCAGAGCTGTTCTTTGGAGTCAAGGACTTTGCCGGAGACAATATAGCGCACTTCGCGCATCTGGGCGGAATGCTGTTCGGCATACTGCTGATGCTGTGGTGGCGCAAGAATCCACACAACGAGATGTTCAACTAATAATAAAATAGAAACACTATGGGAGGACTCAAGAATTTCTGGAAACAATCCATGCTCAACAAGCTGCTGATGATAAATGTGGGAATCTATCTGCTGCTGCTACTGGGCTATCTGATATCGAAGACTAAGGACCTGGACATATTCTACGATCCCGTGATGAGCAACTATCTGGGCACACAGCCTACATTCGGCCGGCTGCTCTGGAGGATATGGACTCCTATCACATACATGTTTGTGCATACCGAGTTCACGCATCTGTTCTGGAATATGATATGGCTCTTTTTCATGGGCATGATGTTCTATACCCATTTCAACAACAAGCAGGCCCTGGGACTCTATCTGCTGGGCGGACTTGGCGGCGCCGCCATATACGTGATTACATACAGCATACTGTCGTGGCTGGGCCATGCGCATATTCTGGTGCCGTGCATAGGCGCATCGGCATCCGTAACAGCCATAGTAATAGCGATATGCGTATATCAGCCTGATACCGAAGTGCTGGTATTCGGAATAATTCCGCTCAAGATGAAATGGCTGGGCCTCATATACATAGCGTATGATGTATTGCAGATGTCAACAGGCAGCAATGCCGGCGGACACCTCGCACATCTGGGCGGAGCCGTGGCCGGCGCGCTCTTCGGCTGGAAGATGCGTCAGGGCAAGGACATCACCCGGTGGATAAACAACATAATAGACAAGATAGTGACCCTGTGGCCATTCGGCAAGAAGAAGGGCGGAAACGCCACAATGCACATCAGCTACCGCAATACCAGCAAGGCACAGAATGCAACTCCCGCAAACGACGGCGACTACAACAAGGATAAGGCCGACCGCCAGAAAAAGACCGACGAGATACTCGACAAGATCTCGAAATCCGGATACAACAGCCTGACCAAAGAAGAGAAGGATTTTCTGTTCAGTGTAAGCAAGAAGTAATTTTACTAATTGAATATCACACCGCTTCCCATAAGCTCGTCGCCATCGTACCAGGCGGCGAACTGACCCGGAGTCACACTCTTCTGGGCCTCGCAGAAAAGGATATACATACCCTCCTGCTCGCGGATAAGCTCGGCATCCTGCAACGGCTGACGGTAACGTATGCGCACCTTGCACCGGTGACGGTCGCCTACCTTCAGGGCCTTGTCGGGACGGATATTGTGAATCTCGTCTTCACGGATAAAGAGGGCCTTGCGGTAGAGACCGGGATGATCGTCGCCCTCGCCTATGTATATTGTATTGGTATCTACATTGGTGGCGAGTACGTAGGTAGAGTTTTTGTGACCGCCGATATTGAGGCCCTTGCGCTGACCTATTGTATAATACTGAGCGCCAATGTGCCGGGCAATAATAAAACCGTCGTCCTCGGTATATATGTATGGCTTGCTGAGAGCGCGGTAGTCATTGGGATCATCGTTACGGTGGCGGTATACAAAAGCGTCAGGAGTAAGCTCCACAATGTTTCCCTCCCTGGATTTGAGCTTCTGCTGAAGGAAAACCGGAAGATCCACCTTGCCCACAAAACATATACCCTGCGAATCCTTGCGCTTGGCACACGCGAGCTTTATCTCGGCGGCTATGCGGCGCACCTCGGGCTTTATGATGTCGCCCACGGGGAATAGCACATTCTTCAGCTGGCTCTGGCTCATCTGGCAGAGAAAGTAGCTCTGGTCCTTGTTGGGGTCGGTGCCAGCTAATAGCCTTGCGTATGTATTGCCATCCGGCGCCTTGAACATCTCCTTCCGGCAGTAGTGCCCCGTGGCCACGTAATCGGCGCCGAGCTCCTGAGCGTAACGGCTGAAGATCTCGAACTTAATCTCCCTGTTGCAGAGCACATCGGGATTCGGAGTACGCCCCTTGGCATACTCATCAAACATGTAGTCTACCACATGGCTCATGTAGCGCTCGCTGCTATCCACCACGTGGAGCGGAATGTCGAGCTGCTTGGCCACCATCTGAGCCACCATCTGGTCTTCCTCCCAGGTGCAGTCGCCGGAGAGAGTCACCGACGAGTTTTTCCAGTTGATCATGAAAAGGGCGTGCACATCGTAGCCCTGCTGCTTGAGCAGATATGCGGCCACAGCGCTGTCCACTCCGCCCGAAAGACCTATTACTACCTTCTTTTTCATCATTATCTCTTAACTACAAATTTCAACGGGGCAATCTCCTCGGGCACCACATCGTAAGTATCCATCAGGAATACGGTATCGATATCGGCCCTGTAATGAGGACGCTTGCCATAGCTGTATTTGACCGAGGGCGACATCCTTAGCACAAAATCGAGTGGATTTTCACGGGCCATCTGCCACATGAGCATGGATGCCGGCACCGAGTCGTCGTTGTATGTAAACCCGCCATCAGCTGAAAGCCTCTCCGCCACATATCCGGCAAATATCATATCCTCGATGGCGATATTGCGCGAACGGCCCGAGCATACGAGCTTCACGTTTCTGTTCTCAGCTATCAGCCTGTCCACCAGGGCCTTGGCATTTATGAAACCGCCGGCGTATATGGCATCGTAATTATCGATTACAGAGCGCGTGTATGTGCCGTTGGATGTGGAGAAAGCCAGCTTGCGGCCCGATACATTTTCCGGAGTCATAGCCACGGGCGAGTTGTTGAAATCGAAGCCCTCTATATCGAGGCCCTTGGTTTCGCCCACAAGGAGATATCCGTGCTCCCTCTTCAGGCACAGCGGAATCTCTGTATCGGGATACACCTCGGCTGATACGGCACCGTTGGCCAGCGCCGTTATCATCGTGGATGTAAACCTCGCCACATCTATAAGCACCACATTGCCACCCTGGGAGTGGAACTGGTAGAGGCTGGGAGCTAATACGATTTCAATGTTTGTTGCCATTGCTCAATATCTCACAAAGTTCTATCTC
Organism: Bacteroidales bacterium; assembly: GCA_045628165.1. Classification (GTDB taxonomy): domain Bacteria; phylum Bacteroidota; class Bacteroidia; order Bacteroidales; family UBA3824; genus UBA3824. The sequence continues at coordinate 18,587 of JAZQPB010000043.1, forward strand.
GAATATCAGATTGCAGTTGGTCTCGCCGCCCTCGCCGTTTTCATCAGCTCCAAACTGATACTCGCCGTATGCCAGCTGGGATGGAATATAGAAACGGCCCTTGCCGCCCTCCTTGAGGAGAGTGAGCGCTATCTGGAATCCGGGAATAATGCCCGCATCGGCGCTCGGCACTGTGGCCGGCAGCGCAACCTCGTAGGCGCGCTTGGTAGACTGGTCTATCACTCTCTCGGGATGGCTCAAAGAGGTGAGCACATACTTGCAGGCCACCTGGTCGCCGGCTTTGCACTGGGCTCCAGTGCCCTCCACGAGCATCTCGAAATAGACATTGTTTTTCTTCTCGGCTATTATTCCATTCTTGTCGAGATACGCCTTTATGGCATCGAGATCATCGTCGAGCTGAGTATCCTTGTGGCACGACTGCATCAAAAGTGCAAAAATCGCAACCAAGAAACAAAATATTCTTGTTTTCATATACAATTTGTATTATTTTTGTAAATAATTGCACAAAGGTAATAAATAATTTCGATATACAAAAAAATGAGGATGCAAGCATTGCACATATTAGCCACCCTGATAATGCTGACTGCGGTAAACGCATCGGCACAGGAGGTTGATATACAAGAGCTTACACAAGAAGACATCATCCTCACCTCGGCATTTGAGCGGCTCAGGGAATTCGACAGCCAGGGCAATCACCGCGCGGCCATACAGGAGCTGCTGAGCATCAGCTGGACATTTGCGCTAAACTCGCAGATCAAGGAATCGATGGAGGCTATACAGATGGCCCGCACCCGGTGCATAAAAAACAACGACAGCACCATGATGCCGACTCTGCTGATGCTCGGCGCCGACAACTACAAGGCACTTGGAGCGTATCAGACGGCACTGGCATATTACCACGAGGCCGATTCGCTGTTTGAGAGCCGAAACGATTTTGCCAACCACATTTTCGCGCTATACTGCAAGGCATACTGCCACATCAACCGATACGAGGAAAACCGCGACAAAAGGGATGTGGATTCGGCCGTAAACCTGATAACCGACAATTATAAATATCTGGACAGCGCATACAGCTATCACAAGGCCACCATAGCGCTGATAGTGAGCAGAATACTGCTGTCGCAATCGGAGACTCTGAAAGGCGCCGAAGCCCAAAGCAAGGCTCTGGAGGCACTTAATGTAATAAAGGACGGATACAGAATAATGCGTGAGCTCAACGAGGAGGAAAACTACGAGACCTTCATGGAGCTGAACACATTGGACGCATACATAACCCTCGACTCGCTGGCCGAGGCCGCCAGAATGATGGAGACATTCCACGAGGACAGCCTCCAGCAGAATGAGCTGAGGCTATATTACCTTGTGGCATTCAAATTTTACAAGGCCATAGGCAACTACAAGGCCGCATTATCCACCATGAACAAGAGCAGCCAGCTCACAATCAGGAATTTCAACGCCGAGCAGGCCAGCAAATCGCAGCAGCTGGAGGCAAGGGTGGATTTCGAGACCTTCATGAAACAGTACGACGAAAACCACAAAAAGCAGGAAGCCGAGTTTGAGCACAAGACCCAGCGGAGAAAAACCGTAAACATAATCCTGATAATCGTAACCATAGCCTCGGGACTCATATTGATTCTGCTGATAATAAACAGCATAATGCTCAAGAAGATAAACCGTAAGCTCCAGGACGCCAAAGACCAAATCTCGGAAAAGAACCATCAGCTGAAACACACCCAGGAAACCATCATACAGCAGAGGGCAGAGATAGAGGCCCAGCTCGAGACCATAAAGATGCAGACCGAGACCTCCAGGCTGTTCAAGATGAGAATGGGCCAAGCCATAGGCCTGGCACGCATCATACAGGATGCGCTGATGACCAGCCGCGCCATGGTGCACAAATACATAGGAGAGCATTTCATATACTGGAACTCGGTGGCACCCGTATCGGGCGATTTCTACTGGATACGCGAATCGGGAAGATACACTTACCTGATAGCCGCCGACGCCACAGGCCACGGTGTGCCGGGCGCATTCCTCTGCATGCTGGGAATATCCATGATGAACGACCTATGCGCCGAGATAGACCTATCGAAGGACGAAACCATGCCGGGAACATTCCTCAACATCATGAAACAGCGGTTTGCCAAGACAATGGGAATAGGCAAAAACCAGATGTCGGACTCCATAGACCTCGCGCTTATAAAGATAGACCGCGAAAACAGGAAAATCGTTTACTCGGGAGCCAACCGCCCGCTGCTGATAGTAAGCCAAAACGAATACAAGGAATACAAATCCACCAAGATGTGCATAGGCTACAACATCCTGGACAGGGGCGAATTCGCCAACACTGAAATAGAATATCAGCCCGGCGACATGATATACATGTTCAGCGACGGATTCTCCGACCAGTTTGGCGGCGACGACGGCCACACCAAATTCGGATCGAGAAGGCTATATGAGCTGATGGCGAGTATGTCGTATCTGCCGATGCAGATTCAGGAATCGATACTCGGAGCTGTATTCCAGACCTGGACCCAGAACTGCATGGCAAATACAAAGGTGAATCAGATAGACGACCAGCTGATAATAGGCGTAAAGATGGTGTAAAGATAATTTCGCCATCAGCTGAAAAAGAAAAAAAAACTAAACTACTCCAGAGGCTTCTCGCCCACGTATATGGCCGACAGACCCATGGTAAGCCACTTGAGACGGGTGTTCTGATATCCGCAGCCTTTCATTATCTCCACAAAACGCTCGCCGTACGGAAAATTGTCCACACTGTTGGGCAGATACTTGTAGGCCTCCTTGTCCTTGCTCACCAGACGGCCGAAAAACGGAAGCACCTTGTGGAAATACAGGCTGTAGCAGGCCTTAACCACAGGATTGGGCGGCTCGCTCAGCTCCAGCACCACCAGACGTCCGCCGGGCCTCAATACACGGAATATCTCGCTGAGTCCCTTGGGGATATCCACAAAATTCCTGACACCGAAACCAACCGTAACGGCATCAAAAGTATTGTCGGCAAAAGGCATATCGAGCGAATCGGCCTTCATAAAAGTAATCCTGTCGGAGAGATTCTCCTTTCTGGCCTTCTCGATGGCTATGTTGAGCATATTCTGCGATATATCTATGGCGGTAACAGTGGCATTGGTGCGCTTGGCCTCCAGAATAGAGAAGTCGCCGGTGCCGGCCGCTATATCGAGAATGGTGGCCGGGCTGTGCTCGTTGGCCATCTTGATGGCTTTCTTGCGCCAGAGCTTGTCGATGCCCATGGTAAGCGAGTGATTCAGGAAATCGTATTTGGGCGCTATATTGTCGAACATCTCCTCCACCTGCTCGCGCTTGGATTTGCTGCTGTCTGCGTATGGTTTTACTTCCATTTATGTAATTCCTTTTATTAATAGAAAAAAAATCAGATATCCCTGTCGTTGTTCAGAATCTTGGTCCCCACGGTCTCAAACATGTACTTGTCGTAGAGTAGGTTCTTGACATCGAACTGCTCGAAAGGCACCTCGCTGATATCAAACTGCTGCGAATAGCCCTCGCCCTCGCGGTATATATACAGCGGAGGCTGGCCAGCTGATACGAAAACCACTCTCTTCTCTTCCACAAACTCGTAGACGCCATAGTCCTCGAAAGGCTCGCCGCTCTGCCTGTGATGAGTGTAGATAGTCTGCAGCAGACGTCCGCCGTCGTAATAATAATCCCACTCGTCGAGGTCGTGAACCTGACCGTATTCGCCGGTATGATACTCCACAAGCACCTTGCTGCCCTGACGCCTTATCCTGCAGTACTTGAACACGCCATTGATATCGCAGCAGAGCGAATCGAGCACAATATGTCCCTCCTCGTTTTCGGCCTCAAAATACTCCACCGACATAATATCGTCTATCATCTGGATGGTCTCGTACTTGTTTTTGCCGAAATCCCTGTGAAACGACATGATAATGGAATCGGAAACCTGGCTTGGAGGTCTCTCGCCGGCGCCCTCGGGCAATCCCTGGGCCAGTGCCATGCACGGCGCCACGGCCATCAAAAATGCCAAAATCTGGAATATCTTCATAGCGGAAAATTTTAGTTACGGTTTTTGTATTAGTTGGACGGGGTGTCGATATCCAGCTCCTCGAAGCTCGACGCCATATCGCCGTCAAACTGCGACTCCTGCCGCGCCTCGTCCACATCGTCGTCGCCGTTGTTGAACAGCTGCTCCACGCTGTTGATCTTCTCGGCAATGGCTCCGCGGTTGGCCTCCGAGTTTGGATCATTGTCCACCACCTGCTCTTTCTCCTGCTTGGTGACCTCCTCGTGCTGGATTCCGAAACGGCGGTTGCGGATTACCATTCTGAGCAGCGACACCACGTATTCCAGGTTCACCGAAACATTCCTGGGCGGACTGAGCGACGGAATATCGTTGATTACAGTGAGATACTCGCCCGAGAAATTGGTTACGCAGAACACCTTGCCGGCGCCCACAGGCTGCTCGGGGCTGTCCACCAGATTGAACTCTATCTCACGGAGGTCGTTGCGGATAGATGTGATATCCTGAAAATAGAACTCGTTGGTGAATACGCTGCTCACCTGATTGGTCACCCAGTTGTAATTGCACTTGAAGAGGCTGATGAAATGGCGCGTGAGCACCAGCACCTGCACTCTCCACATTGTGTACAGATATGTGCCGTCAGCTAATGGCGACCTCAGTATATCCCCCACATTGATGCCCGGAGCATTCCAGTATATCGGAATGGGGATAATTATGAAATTCTCGGGGCGCACATCGCTCATATTAAGGCTCAGCGACTGTATGGCCTTGGGTTTTACGGTCTCCTTGAAATCCTTTACCAGCCAGGAGCACATCTCATCAGGCTGCGGACGCTTGCTGTAGAGCCTCCGCTCATGGAAATAAGGCTTGATGAACTGATAGAAATGCCAGAACGAGAACGCGAAACACGCCGTACAGAATATCACGGTGGGCACTGCGCTCTTGAGATACATCATCAGAATAAAACCCAGCAGTATGCCTATATATACGAGAATAATCCTTCCCTTGGTAAAGGAAGGAAGCTCCACATTATTTACCCTGAAATAATTGCTGATAAGCAGACGGCGCTCCTCCTCGGTAATCTCGGGAGCCTCTGCCTCATTGTTGTTTGCCATAATCAGTATTTTTCAATAATATTTTTCACATTCACTATTCTATTGCCGGCATCCTGTATGTCGAAATCGGCCATCCGCGTCACAAACATATCCGTACACAATCCGCAGAAAGTGTATCCGCTGGCATCAAACTCATACTCAGCCGCATACGAATCCAAATTTCCGATACCCATCACCCGGCAGTCGCTGGAATCATCGGCAAAATCCTCGGGATTCATCGATGTCTTCACACGCGATATACCTATATCAGCTGTATAACTGCCTCCGCCCGGAGTCATAATCCTGAGGCCGCGCATCCTGAGCAGCAGAACCCTTCCGCGCTGGTTTACGGGGAGCATGCTGTATACCGCGCTATCAGCTGCACCCTCCGCATAGCATATCATGGCAGCTAATACCGACAGGAATACAGCCTTGCGGGCCACGCTCCTGCCGCGGTCGGCTGGGTAAGCTCCGGCCTCTATGAGCACCGCCGATGCCCCGAGCCTCATGAAAGTATCGCCGAAGGCTGTGGGCGTGTAGCTGTCCTGATACTTCGAAATCCTGCCGGGGAATATTTCTTCAAGCATTGCGGCCAGCGCTCCGCATACTCCCATGGCCCTGCGCCGCGGCTCTGTGATGCTGCCTGCCGCATCGCACTCGGGAGCCAGCAGCGACACAAGTGTCTGATGCGGACTGAGCCCCGGAGTGTAGGTGTCCTCCTGGTCGTGGAGATTGAGCGCGAGGTCAGGTTGTATCAGCTGATATGTTTCCATCAGGAACCTCGCCTCGGGCGACACCAGATCCCAGGCATCGCGGTTGATGTCTATTCCCATGGAATTGCGGCGGTTGCGCAGTATGTGGCCCTCGGGATTCAGCATCGGGACAGCCACTATGCGGCAATGACGCCTGAGCCACAGGGCTATTTCACAACCGCTCTCCAGGAAATTCATCACATCCAGAAGCGCGAGCGTGGATACAGGCTCGTTGCCGTGCATCTGGCTCCATACCAATACACTTACATCGCCCTGACCCGTCTGAAATGCGCGCAGAGAATATCCCATAGTGGTAACGGCACTGCCGGCCACGCTCCACACCGAGGCTCCGCCTTTGATGCGGCGATCCACCGCACGGGCAAAATCGCTGTAGGCAAACCACTTGGCGCCATCAGCCGCCATATCACGCTCCATGCATCCGGCATGGCTGTCCAATATTCTGCTGGCAATATTCTCCATAATTTGAGACACAAATATAAATACTTTTCGGCAAAATTAAATGATTTTTGGCGAAAACAATTTAGCTGATGCAAAAAAATATTGACTACAAAATGCATCACAAAAAATTTTTGAAAAAAAATCACATAAATTTAATATTTTAATAAATTTTTATTATGTTTGCAATATCGATACTGGCAAAGGGGAAAGCAGAATCGGGACATGGAAATTGTATCATAAAAGTAATAAATAACCTTATTAATACAATTACCTATATGAAAAACAAATTGTACTCAAGAGATGAAGTAATAGAATTCATCAAGCAGGGTCGTGTAATGCACCTCTGCGGCAACGAGAAACTATTGGAGGGTCTGCCCAAGGGTAACTGGATAGCAGGCAACACACCATATTTCATGGATACTGTAGGTAAGATAAGCAACAGCAAAATCTATGTGGAAGATTTTTCGCTGATAGCCGAGGAGGTGAGGATAGAGACCTACGACGACAAGGAGATAGCCGACATTGCCAAAAACAACACGTTCTCCAACGGATTTATTTTCGTGATACTTCCGCTCGAATCCAAGGTATACTATGCGTTCTCCAACCACTCGCTGGAATTCGAGAACATCTACGACAATCCTGTAGTAGGCTACGTATCAAGCTGCCTGTTTGAGGACTACGGCAAGGCACGCCCCAAGGTGGCCACCGGTATCGACGGCAAGATTACAAGCGACAAGGCCGCTGTAATGTACGTGAAGGTAAACGACCGACTGAGAGTAAGAGCCGAGATCATGAACTTCGATACCATAGACTACGATACTCCAGCCCTCAAGTTCCCTACCACATCGTTCAACCAGAGCGACTGCCTGATAGACGGCAAGCCCGGCAACATCGCCAACTACCTGGAGGAGGTGAAGGCCAAGATAGGACATTATCCTCAGCTGATAACATCGCAGAACGGCGCCCTCGTAAACAGGGACATCAAATGCGTGGACACCAACAAGGGAATTGTGTCGTTTTTCTCGCCGGCATACGCCAACGACGAATACTACATCGTAAAACCAAACAAGAACTACATCCGGGCCTTCAACGACAACCTGAGCAAGAAGACCGACGTGATAGCATGTTTCTCATGCACATCATACTTCCTGATGGGAGATTTCGAATATCAGCACATCGACTACAACGGCGTGTACACATTCGGAGAGATTGGATATCAGCTCCTCAACAAGACCATTGTGACACTTGAGGTGGATCTGGCCCAGTAAAAAAAACAGTATGTAATTCTCTTTATTTATATCCCTCTATTTTTTGGGCCCCGGCGATTGCACATCACCGGGGCTTTTTTGTTTTTTTTAGGAAGTCCAATGAATTGTCCGAGGCATTCTATCGTCCGGAGGGGATGCCCCCGGTTACTATTTGTGCTGCCTTCCAGGCAGTGCGTAGGCTGGAAGCCTTTACAATTAGTAACCCGGGGCATCGCCTCGGGTAATTCATCGAATCCATAAAAAAAAGGCGCTCCGGATATTTTCCGGCAGCGCCCTTCAATTATTGTTAATAAATCCTGTTATTAGTTGTGGTCGATCTCGAGAGTTACGATAGTCTTGTTGAGCAGCTGATAAGCAATCTCGCCGAAAGCGTAGACACCGTTCTTGCAGATGCTGCGGCCCTCAAAATTGCCACCGAAGTAGTAAGAGATGCATGAGAGACATGTTACAACGTCGGAAGTCTTGCTCTTGAGGTTGTCGTTGAACATCTGGAAATAGTCGCTGCCGTTCTTCACGAGATAATACTCGTCGCCGGCGTATACAGGCGAGAAGAAAGAGGTCTCGCCGGTCTTGGTGTTCACCACGCGTGGGTCGCGGTTGATGAGTGCGCCATTCTGCGATGTAATCATCTGAGTATAGCTGCCGAGCTTGGCCTTCACCACATTCTCGAAATAGTCGGCGATGTTGCCTGGCTTGCCGTCTATCAGGCAGTCGCTCTGTACAAACGAGGTCTTTGGGAACACCACCTTAGAAGTGTTCTCGTCGATGGTATCGAAATTCATGATCTCTGTACGTGCTGTCAGGTGGTCAGGAAGCTCCACATAGAGAGCCACAGCCTTGTCGCCTACGAGCTTGCCGTCGATGCCCGATACCGAGTAAGTCTGCACATTGCCGAAATCCTCGAACTTGCAGCAAGATACAAAACCCACGAGAGGATTGTTGTAGATATCCTCGTACTCCAGAGAGTGGTCGGAGAACTGGAAATACACATCACTGTCGATGGGCACTGTCATCACGATAAAGCCATTTGCGTAGCCCTTCTTGGCGATATCCTGAATATTTGAAGAATCAAAAACCTCGAGCTTAGAGTTCTTGGCGATAAGGGTAAAATCGTCCACGAAGATCTTCTCCTCCTCTACCTTGCCCACGCCATCCATAAAATAAGGTGTGGTACCGCCAATCCATTTACCTGCAGGAAGACCCGAAAGAGCCTTCTCGCTGCCTGAAAGAAGCATCACTCTGCCAGAGTTGATGAAGTCGATAACTTCAGCCTTTGTATATAATTTGTTTTCCATTAGAAAATCCGATTAATGTAAATAATTGAATTGAATATAAAGAACCTAAACGGCACACTACCAAGACTTGAAAATCTCCTTGCAGTCTACCTGCACAGCAAGCGAGTACTTGCAGCAGAGTTCATAAAGCTGGTCCACAGCGTTAGAAAGTGTCATCTTGCCCATAGAGATATCCTTGCGCATCTGATAGATACGAATCTGGAGCACATAGTTCTTGAACTTGTGGTCTATCTCTCCGCTAATCAGCTTGCTCCACTCTACGCGTGATTTAGGTGGTAAGTTTACTGTTGCCATATAAAATATTGATTAAGAATTAATAATTAACGTGCCGTACACCACGGCAGGCACTTAGCTACAGCATACAAACCGGAAATCAAGACATTGGAACAGTGCTTTTGGGGAAAGCGCTCATAAAAAACGTTACCCGATTGGTATGATGCACACGCCTAAATTATGCAAATTTCGTGCACTAACCAAATTTATTTGCAATTATTTTTTATTTTTTTTGTAATATTGCGCTTACAAAAAAAACACAATATATGGAACTCAAGAATATACGAATAGCAGTATCGCAGTCGTGCGCCTCAGCCTCCAGCCGATGGCCCGGCGCGCGGACAATAGACATCAGGCAGGCCGGCTCCATCAAGGAATATTTCGCCCAGGCCGGCGGCGGGCACACGCTCCTTATATTATCGGACCAGGCGTATAGGCCAGCCAGCCTGATGCCAGAACCCGACGGAGCCGCCATCATGTACCACAGCCTCGCCACATTCTGCGCCGGATCGGTGCGCGACGATTTCGACTTCGGCCCGGCGGTTCTCATAGACAACGTATTAGCTGCCAAGGCCATAGAGCTTATGTCAGCTGATAGCAAGTTGGCTGGATTCTACGACTTCAGGCTCATGATGCAGACCCTGGGTCCCATAGTGAGAGCCGACAGAAGTCTTGTATCAGCTGAAAAAGAAAACCACGACTTCGAGAGCGCGCACTTCGCCTACTGCGACCCGCGCAACCGCGAATACCAGATAGAGGCCGAGGCCGTATTCACCAAGTACCTCAGGATGACCGGCGGATACATAATCCCGGCAGCTGATGGCGTAGGAAATTTCAGGCAGCTGATGGCGAGATATCCAAGGCGCGCATCGGTGATAATACCCGTAAAAGACCGCCCCGAGGTGATAGCCGACGCCATACACTCGGCGCTTGGACAAAAGACTGATTTTGAATACAATGTGATAGTGGTGGACAACCAGAGCCAGAAGCCCACAAGAGATATATTAAATAGGTGTATGGCCGAGGACAGCCGGCTGCACGTGATAGAGACCACCGGCCCAGGCATCGGAATAGGCGGATGCTGGAACATAGGAATACAGAGCCCCGAATGCGGAGCCATAGCCGTACAGCTCGACAGCGACGATGTATACTCATCGCCAAACACACTGCAGCAGATAGTGGACAAGTTCATGGAAGACCGCTGCGGAGTGCTGATAGGAAGCTACCGGCTTACCGACATCAACCTGAATCCGCTGAACGACATAATAATAGACCACCGCGAATACACTCAGGAAAACGGAGCCAACAATGCGCTGAGGGTCAACGGATTCGGCGCGCCGAGATGCTACCTCACCGAGCTCGTAAGGCAAAACCCGTTCAGGAACGTGAGCTACGGCGAAGACTACGACCTCTGCCTGCGACTAAGCCGGCAATACAGAGTATCAAGGATATACGACGTGCTGTATTACTGCCGGCGCTGGGGCAAAAACTCCGACAGCAACCTCACACCTCAGAAACTTGCCGAATTCAATTTGATGAAGGACACTTTCCGCACTCAGGAGCTGGAGCTGAGGAAGACGCTATCAGCAGGCCAAGCGCGGTAATGCCGCCATTATAGAGCAGAAGCTCGTAGCCCATCTTGTAGCCGCCAAACCAGTCGGCGCTGTTGAGGCTGAGCACCAGGCATATAACCGGCGACAGCACGCAGATAAGCGGAACCCACCTGTCGCGCACCACGCGCCTGGTATACAGGCCAAAGAAATAGAGGCCCAGCAGAGGCCCGTAAGTATAGCTGGCCACCACATATACGGCATCTATCACGCTGTTGTTGCCAATCACAGAGAATGAGTAAATCAGCAGACCCATCACCACGGCATTGCAGATATGCACAATCTTGCGCGTGCGGGCCAGCTGAGCCTCATCCTGTCGGGTATCAGCTCTAAGAATATCAATAGTAAAAGAAGTGGTAAGCGCCGTAACGGCCGATCCAGCCGATGAGAACGCCGCGGCAATGAGTCCCACCACAAAGAGCACACTCACCACCACGGGCAGAAACTGCGCCCCATCGGCGCCGGTGCCTGTGGCAAGGTAGGGAAACAGCTCGTCGGGTTTCAGCTGATGACCGGATATATCCACGAGATGCGCGCCATCGTACAATCCCAGCTGAGACGCGTATTTATAGAGCAGCACACCCAACGCGAGAAAAAGCAGATTGACAGGCAGGAAGCTGAAGCCGTAGCTCACCACATTCTTCTGAGCGTCCTTCAAGGTCTTGCAGCTGAGATTCTTCTGCATCATGTCCTGATCGAGGCCGGTCATGGCGATGGTGGTAAACATTCCTGCGAAAAACTGCTTGAAGAAATACTGACGATCGTTGGGATCGTCGAAATACCAGATCCTCGACATTCCGCTGTCGGCAATGGAGCTCACCATGCCGGAGAAATCGAGACCCAGCTGCCGCATCACATACCAGATACAGAGCACCACGGCCAATATCAGCGACAGAGTCTGTATCATATCGGTCCACACCAGAGTCTTTACTCCTCCCCTATACGTGTAGAGCCAGACCACGAGCATAGTAACCGCCACATTCAGCCAAAACGGAACGCCAAGACCATTGAACACTATCAGCTGCAATACTATAGCCGTAAGGTACATCCTGACACCGCAGCCCAAAAACTTGCTTATGAGGAAGAATCCCGCGCCCACCTTGTAGCTTCCATTGCCGAAACGCTGGTCGAGATATGTGTATATACTGCTGAGATTCAGCTTGTAATACAGTGGAAGCAGCACGTATGCTATGGCGAAATATCCCGCCACAAAACCCAGCGCCATCTGCAAATATCCAAACTGCGACGCACCCACCATGCCCGGCACACTAATAAAAGTGACTCCCGAAATGGATGTGCCCACCATGGCGATGGCCACCACATACCAGGGGCTCTGTCTGCTGCCGGTGAAGAAAGATTTGCTGTCGTTCTTTTTCTTGGTTGTAATATAGCTGATAACCACCAGCATTGCAAGATACAATGCTATGATGGTGAGTATAAGTGCTGTGCTCATGTCTATTTATATATGTGTGTTGTATTTTTTTTATATCAGCTGATAGCCACCTTAACAACCTGCTCTGCCACGCGGGCCATCATGGGCACCACCACCGAATTGCCGGCCTGCATGTATTTGGCCGATTCGGAGATGGAATCGGGGAAGCTGAAATTCTCGGGATACCCCATGAAATTGAGGCATTCCTTGGGAGTGAGCTTGCGTATGCCACAGTCGGTGAGTATAAGCGGAACGTTGTGGCCGCCGCCTCCCATGTTGGCCGTAAGGGTTGGACATAGATTGCTCTTGTTTTCGCGCACATACACGCGCCTCCACTGATAGATGGTATCCTGCGAGGTCATGCCCTCGGCAAGACGGTCGTAATATATGTGGCCCGGGCGGTAATAGTATCTGCTGTCCTTGGGGCCGGGCTGTATGCAGTCGTGGATGGTCTTGGTGAGCTCCACGGGCTCGGGAAACTTGAAATCCCTGTATGCCGGCACCTGGTCGCGGCTGATGGCCACAATCATGATTCTGGCGCGGGTCTGCGGAATGTTGCCGTATTCGCAGGCGTTAATCACCTTGTGGTAAACCTCGTAGCCGAGGTCGTCGAGAGTCTGGCGTATTACGGCGAAAGTCTTTCCGCTGTCGTGGCCCTCGAGGTTGCGCACGTTTTCCAGGAATGCGGCCTTGGGCCTGTGCTCCTTGATGATTTCGGCAATATCGAAAAAGAGAGTGCCCCTGGTATCCTCGAAACCTTTCTGATATCCGGCTATTGAGAATGCCTGACACGGGAAACCTCCGCATACTATGTCAAAGTGGTCGGGGATGCAGTCCTTGGTGGCCCGCAGGGTGATATCGCCAAAAGGCACATCGCCGTAATTGAGGCTGTAGGTTTTCTGCGCGTTGGGGTTGAACTCCGACGAGAACACGCACTTGCCGCCGAACTTCTGCATCGAAAGCCTGAATCCGCCTATACCGGCAAAGAGGTCTATGAATGTGAACCTCGGATTATCAACGGGCTGATATTCGGTGGTGATTCCCTGAAGGAAACTCTGCGCATCGGCATCGGTGATGGGCGTATCGATATCGCGGCAGATCAGGGCATTGTATGCCTGAGCGCCCCTGATGTACTTTTGTCCGGTGGCGGTGCCGCGGTTGTGCATATAGTGCGATATCAGGGCCATATCGGTGCTGATGTCACTGCCCGATGTAGATGCGGCCGGCTTGCGGATATTGATGTAGTCTGCTAATTTCATTTTCGGTTACCTGTATCTGCATACAAAAAGCGCGCAGCCGGCATCAATGTTACCGCCGGCTGTGCGCATTGTCTGTTTAATATAGTATCAATAGCTCTTATTTTGCGTAGAGTTCGGCGCGGCGCTGCTGGATCTTCTCGTCTACGATGTAGTCGTCGTAATCCATGCGCTTGTCGATAATGCCATTAGGTGTAAGCTCTATAATACGGTTGCTGATGGTCTGGATAAACTCGTGGTCGTGGCTCGACATCAGGATAATGCCCTTGAAGTTGATGAGGGTATTATTGAACGACTGGATGCTCTCGAGGTCCAGGTGGTTGGTAGGAGTATCGAGAATCATGCAGTTGGCGTTTTCGAGCATCATGCGGGCTATCATGCATCGCATCTTCTCGCCTCCCGAGAGTACGTTGGATTTCTTGAAAATCTCCTCGCCGGAGAAGAGCATCTTGCCGAGGAATCCGCGGAGATATGTCTCTGTTGTATCGTCGGAGAACTGAGCAAGCCAGTCCTTGAGCGAGATGTCCTTCTGGAAAAACTCGCTGTTGTCCAATGGGAGGTATGCTGTGTTGATGGTCTGTCCCCACTCGTAGGTGCCGGTCTCAGGCTTCTGGTGTCCGGTGATAATCTCGAAGAGGGCTGTCATTGAGCGTGGGTCGTGAGAGAGGAATACGCACTTGTCGCCCTTCTCTATTGTGAAGTCCAGATCCTTGAAGAGCACATCGTCGCCCACCTTGGCAGTAAGTCCCTTTACTGAGAGGATGGTGTTGCCCGGCTCGCGGTCCGGTGTGAATATGATGCCAGGGTATCTTCTGGTGGAAGGCTTAATCTCGTCGATATTGAGTTTCTCGAGCATCTTCTTGCGTGATGTGGTCTGCTTGCTCTTGGCCACATTAGCTGCAAACCTTCGGATAAACTCCTCGAGTTCCTTCTTCTTCTCCTCGGCGCGCTTGTTCTGCTGAGCCTGCTGACGGAGGGCGAGCTGCGAGCTCTGATACCAGAAGCTGTAGTTTCCGGCAAAGAGGGTAATCTTCTGATAGTCGATATCCACAGTGTGGGTACATACGCTGTCGAGGAAGTGACGGTCGTGCGATACTATGAGCACGGTCTTGTCGAAGTTGGAGAGGTAGCTCTCCAACCAGTTTACTGTATCGAGGTCGAGGTCGTTGGTAGGCTCATCGAGCAGGAGGTTGTCGGGATGGCCGAAGAGGGCCTGTGCGAGCAATACGCGCACTTTCTCCTTACCTGAGAGCTCGCTCATGAGCTTGTAGTGGAGGTCTTCCTTGATGCCGAGGCCGCTGAGCAGGGATGCGGCGTCGCTCTCGGCGTTCCATCCGTCGAGCTCGGCAAAACGGTTTTCGAGCTCGGCGGCGCGCTCGCCGTCGGCATCGCTGAAGTCTGGCTTGGCATAGAGGGCGTCTTTCTCCTCCATGATTTTCCAGAGCTCCTCGTGGCCCATGATTACAGTATTGAGTACTGTGCATGAATCGTAGGCGAAGTGGTCCTGGCGGAGCACAGATAGACGCTCGCCGTGGCCGAGCTGTACGCTGCCGCGGGTGCTGTCGAGATCGCCGCTGATGATTTTCAGGAATGTGGACTTGCCGGCGCCGTTGGCACCGATTACTCCGTAGATGTTGCCGTCGTTGAATGTGAGGTTAACGTCCTGGAAAAGTATACGTTTGCCAAACTGTATGGCGAGATTTGATACTGTTATCATTTATGTACTTTCTTCGTGTGAGTTTTTATTATGGCGCAAAATTAATAAATAGATTTTGGATTAGCAAATTTTTGTTGCAGTGAGGTCTTTTTACATTTTTTTTATTTTTTTTCGCCATTAGCTTGTATGTTACATTTGTATTAGATAACTTTGCTTTTGTTAATCGGTTTTTCGAACATCTTTATTACAATTGTCGGCTTATGATATATGAAGAAACAATAAGATTGCAGAACGGCGTGGCGATGCCCAAGCTTGTATACGGCACCTGGCAGATAGCGGAGGCGGATACATTTGATTGTGTATCAGCTGCTATAAAAACCGGATACCGGCACATAGATACGGCGCTGGCATACGGCAACGAGAAAGGCGTGGGCACCGCCATCAGAAAATCGGGGATTCCGAGGGAGCAGATTTTCGTGACCACCAAGGTGCCAGCTGAAATAAAATCGGTGGAGGGCGCCATAGAGTCGATAAAGACATCGCTCAACAATCTGAGCCTGGAATACATAGACCTTCTGCTGATACACGCGCCCATGCCCTGGGACCTGATGCGCGGGGCCAAGAGGTTTTTCAGGGAGAATCTCGATGTGTGGGGTGTGATGGAGAAATTCTATGCCGAGGGCCGGATACGCGCCATTGGTGTATCCAACTTCATGGCCAACGATATCGACAATATTTCAGCTAATAGCAAGATAGCTCCCATGGCCAATCAGATAAAGGTTCATCCGGGAAGCTCGGCCGCCATTACGCTGAAGGCCACCCAGGAGCGGGGCATTGTGGCCATGGCATATTCGCCGCTGGGCCACGGCAAAACCCTGAACGACAAGTATGTGATAGAGCTGGCCGAGAAATACGGCGTATCGCCGGCGCGCCTGTGTCTCAGGTATTCGCTGCAGAAGGGATGCTGCCCGGTGGTGAAGACAGTGAGCGAGGAGCGGATGCGCGAGAACGGCGAGCTCGATTTCGCCATCAGCGACAACGACATGAAATTCCTATCGTGCCTGGGCACTATGAAGAACCTAAAAAAACATCTACAATAACGGCTGGATACATAAACAAAAAAAGCTGACGGTCAGAATGTTGCCGTCAGCTTTTTTTGTGTATTATTCTCCCTGAAGCTCCTTGATGGATGTGTGGATGTATGTCTCGAGCTTGCGGATGTTAATGGTGATATTCGGGATGTCGTAGTTGTGGATGTTGGTGAGTATCTCGTTGGCTATCTCCACGCCCTTGTCGATGTGGTAATGGGCCGACTGCTCCTTGAACTTGGTTACAAACTGTGTGAGAGTGTCGAACGACATATCGCTCTTCATGTTCTTGTATTCGGGGATTACTGCGAACTTGAGCACCGATATGTATTCGCGCATGGAGTCGCTGCTCTTCTTGCGCGATGGCTTGTCGGCACGTATGGTATCAGCCGCCGATGCCGCAGGCTTCTCCGCATCCACGTCCTTGTTGATGGCTACAGGCATTGTGAATGTGAATATGCTACCCTTGCCGGGCTGTGATTCCACCGAGATGGTGCCCCCCAGCTGATCGGCCATCTTGCGGGCAAGCGCGAGTCCGGTCTTGGCGCCGGCTGTACCGAAGAGCGAGAGTTTCTGCTCGTCGGAGAGTCCGGTTCCTGTATCGCTAACGGCAAACTTGATTTTGCAGCCGGTCTCGTCGGTCTGCTCGTTTACGAGGCGGAGCGCTACGGTGCCGTGCTGAGTATACTTTACTGCGTTGGAGAGCAGGTTGAACAGTATCTGGCGCATACGCACCTCCTCGATGTGCACCTTGTTTGGGATATTGGGGTCGGACACAAATGTATACTGAAGTTTTTTCTCCTCGGCGCGTGTGCGGAATATCTCGAATACATCACGGGCCAGCGATACCGGATTTATGGTTTTCTCGCTTATCTTGTTGCCGGCCTCCACCTCGGTGAGTTTCAGCACGTCGGTGAATGTCTCGTTTACAAAGAGAGCTGTATTGAGCACGTCCTTCAGCTTGCCGGAGTTTTTGTCGTCAGGGCTATTGGCCACAAGCTCCTCGCAGCTGCGGAGTATGTGCTCGAGCGGAGACTTGATCTCGGTGGTCATGCCGAGTATAAACTCGCTCTTGGCCTTGCTGCCCGATTCGGCGCTGTTCTTGGCGCGCTTCAGCTTGTTTTCAGCTATCTTCTGCCTTGATATGTCGCGCACCACCACAAGCACCTTGTCGCCGTCGCAGGCTACAAACCTTGCCTCGTTGTATACCTGGCACTGCGGATCGTCTTCCTCCTGATATTCGGCAAACTGCTCCTCGCCGGTCTTGCGCACAGTATTGAAGGCCACCAGATACGGCAGCAGTATATCCGGGCGCAGCACCTCGCGGATGTTTCGGCCTATGTAGGCGTTCTGCTCGCTTACCGGCAGATTCGGGATGCGCGCAAATAGGTAATTGCCCTTGCTGTCGAGCAGGAATACCGACTCGGGCAGCACGTTCACGATGTCGTTGGATGCGGTGTTGTATATCTGCTTGTGCTCATCAGCTATCTTGCGCTCGGTGATGTCCTCCACTATCATGATGCCGCCGTTCTCGAGGTCGGTGCCGGTGTGGTAGCGGTACGACTTGATGGATACCGATATAAAGACCTCTCCGGCCGGTGTGTTTACCTTAACCTCCTTCTTGAACATCTTTGCGGCATTCTCGCTGTCGGTGTCCTTGCTCGGGTCGTAGCCCTCAAAAGCCTTCTGCGGAATTACGGAGTAGAGGTCCTGGCCTAATATGCTCTTGTTCTTGAGCTTCATTATCAGGCTGAAGCTCTCGTTTACGGCGGTTATTATAAACTTGTCGTTGAACTGGACGATACCCATAGGAGTCTTGTTGAAGAGGAGGTGGTATTTCTCCTCTGATGCGCGGAGCTCGTTTTCAGCAATCTTGCGCTCCTGGATTTCCTGCTCCATGCGTGTATTGTTGAGCGCCAGGGTGGTATTGTTGTGGAGTTTCTCCTTGTAGCGGCGGTAATAGAGTATCACCATGGCTATTACGAGTATTATCACCACTATCAGCAGAATCACGCTGCGTGTATACGCCTTCTTGGCCACCTGGAGCATCTCGTTCTCATGGGTCATCTCCATCATCTCCATTTCCTTCTCCCTCTGCTGGCTCTCGAGGCTTATCTGGAACTCTGTGAACTGCTCCTGCTTCTTGATGGTGTAGATGCTGTCGCCGGTCTCGGCAAAACGCTCGCAGTACTGGAGCGCCAGATCCTTCTCGCCCCTCATCTTATATATATTGTATATGAAATAGCAGGCGCGGTGTTTTATCATCACCTCCTCGGTGCCGTGCTGAACCTCCTCCATCTGGGCGTCCTGCAATGCTATGAGCGAGTTTTCGAGGGCGGCGCTATAGTCCTTGTTGCGGTATTGCAGACGGGCGAGCTTGTTGCGGCACACCAATGCATCGTGCACCATCTTGCATGACTGGAAGAGCTTGAGCGCCAAGTTGTAATATGTGGAAGCCTTGGCAAATTCGCCAGTGGAGAAATATGTATCGCCCAATGCCATGTATGTACGCGCCATGCTGGCATTGTCGTCTTCCTTTATGTAGTTCTCAAGGTTCAGGTCCAGCAGATTGAGAGCCGAATCGGGCAAGTCGATATGGGTGTATGCCCGGGCCAGATGAATGTTGATGTCGATGGACTTGTGGCCTATGCCGAGCGAATCGAAAATCCTCTTGGCCTGCATCATGTATCCTATGGAAGCCTCCTCGTTGGTGAAAATCGAAATCTGTCCGAGAGTAGACAGCGCATCAGCCAGGGCCTCATCGCACTGGTATTCCTGCGACAGCTTAATGGCCTTGATGCAGTATTGCTCGCCGAGGTCGAAAACCTCCTGCGCGTGATACGTCTTGGCTATATCCACAAGGCACTCGGCGGTTTTGGCGGCCTCGTTAAGCCTGGTGTAGATCTCGAAACTCTTGAAATACGATTCCATGGCCATGTAATACACACGTGTCTGAAAATAACACTCGCCCAGAGTATTGTACGCAATACCCATGGCGAGAGAGTCGTGTGCATTCTCGGCCTTGCTCTTGGCCTGCGCGGCCAGCTCCAGCGCGCTGAACGGCTGGTTTTTGCACAGCTCATGGCTCTGCGCTATCAGCTGCTGAAACGATGCATCGTCCAGCAGGTCGTCGTTTCCGCTGGCCACATCGCCGGCATTCTGCGCCGCGGCCGGCACAGCCATCAGCAATGCCGCCATTGCCCATAATATTGGCAAAACTCTTAATCCCTTGCTCATGATGTTTTTATTATTTCTCATTTTCCGTGTACGTATGTTTTTTTTGTGCAGCTAATGGGGTTTTATCATGCTCCCGCGCCCTGATATGGTATTGTGAATCTGAAATCCGATCCCTGGTTTACAGTGCTTGAAACGCTTATTACGCCGTTCATGCATTTCACGAGTTCGTTGGCTATCGAGAGGCCGAGACCTGTGCCACCGTACTGACGGCTGGCGCCCTCGTCGCCCTGGCGGAAACGCTCGAATATCACCTTCAGCTTGTCGTCCTGAATGCCTATGCCGGTATCCCTCACGTAGAATGTGAGCGAGCAGTCGTCGATGATGGAGCCTATCTCTATGCTTCCCCTCTCGGTGAAAGTAACCGCATTGGATATCAGCTTGCGCAGCGCCTGACTTATGTACTGGCTGTCGGCGTATATCAGCGACTTGTATTCGTTGACCGGCTGGCTGCGGTGTATGGCTATCGGCTTGCCGCATTCAGCTATCATATCGCTCAGATAAGCAAACGCCTCCTCCACAATATTGTTGATGCTGCATATTTCATGCCTTATTTTTATCTGACCGCTCTCTATCTGCGACAGCTCCACAATATCGTCGATTATGTCGAGCAGTTTCTTGCAGTTGTGGTATATAGTGCCGAGATATTCATGATGCTTGTCCTTGTGGATTCCGGCCTGTATCATCTGCACCGTACCGCTTATTATATTAACAGGAGTGCGGGTCTCGTGGGCAATATTCTGCAGGAAAATCGTCTTCAGGTTGTTGGACTGCTCGGCGCGTGTTTTCTGCTCAAGCAGCTCAGCCTGATAGTGACGAATCTCGGTAATGTCGCTTGATATTATCTGCACCACCTTCTCGCCGAAAAAATCGTTGATAGGCTGCATGGTCGACATATAGCACCTCTCGTGTCCGCCTATCTCGAGAGTCACCCTCTGAGTAATGGGCTGACCGGTCTTGCACACATGAGCCACATGGTCGAGGTTTACGAGTTTTTGGGCCGGTATTATCTGGCGCGAATTGTCCATTATCGAAATCTCGTCTTCCTCAAATAGCTCCACGGCGGTATTGTTAAGCATTATGATGTTGCCATCGGCATCCACCACAATTATAGGCTGCGAGATTCCATTGAAGAGGGCCTTGTATCTGTTCTCGCTTTCAGCCAGCTCCCTGCGCGCCTTCAGCAGGCGGTCTATATCCTGCATTACGCCCAGTATTCCTATAAACTTGCCCGAATCGTCCTTGATGAGGGTCTTGTTTACAATGTATTCCCTCACGGTGCCGTCGGCGCATTTTATAGGGCCCTCGTAGGTCTGTATGCCCTTGTCCTTTATCAGCTCGATATCCTTCTCCTGATAAAAACCGGCATACTCCTTCGGGAAAATCTCCTCGAGCTCCAGTGCGGTCTTGCCTATTATGGTCTCAGGCGATACGCCTATTATGGTTTGCGCGTAGCTCTTGTTGCACAGCAGATAATGTCCTTCCATATCCTTGTAGAATACAGGAGTAGGTATGGCGTTCACCATCATCTGGGTAAACCTGAGATTCTGCAGCACCTCCTGAGACCGGCGCTTGCTGAGGCTGGAGTTCGACGATACAAAATGCGCCACAAACGAATCGTGCCTGATGCTGAACACCGTGGCGTGGAATGTGTCGTCGCCTTCCTGTATCTCTATATCAATAGTGTCGAGAGTCTTGGCGGTAGACGATACTGTCTGCAGCCACATCTTCGATTTCAGCAGGCTGAGTGTCGAATTGCTCTTGCCGATAATGTCGCGCGGCTCCGAGTGGAAATATTCGGCAAACTGGCGGTTGATTCTGGTAAACACAAAATCGACAGGCACATCGTTGTCGCCGCACACCAGCGCACCCGCAAAAGCCGGCACCTGCAGTGTATCGAACATTATGCCGAACATCTTTTCGGCATCGTGCAGGCATTCCTGCGGATCGGTGTCGCCCAGGTTCGGGGAAATCTGTCCCGGAGTCCCGAATACCATGAAACGGCGCAGGGCACGCTTCAGCTCCAGGTTTTCCTTCTGAAGCTTTTCCAGCGACTGGCTGTATTCTATGATATCGTCGTCGTAGAGTTCGGTCATGGCTTTGTTAGTTTAATATTATGCCCAATAGCATCTGAGCCTGTTCGTAATAGTGGTTTACGCCGCTGTTTTCCACAAAAGGCTTCAGCGTGGTGATGGTCTCCTCCAGCAGTTTCACGCAGTTGGAGTACTCGTCGTCGTCCACGCCGCTGTTTTTCTCGTAGATGTAGTATTCCACGATATTCAGATTGATGATGGCGCCGGTTATTATGTTTTCCAGGTCGGTCTCAAAAGCGCGGTCGTTGTCCAGCAGCTCCTTGCCCTCCACGTAGCATCTTTTGGCCTCCTCCATATTCTGAATAGAGTAATACATCCTGCCCAGATTGTTCAACGCGTTCACCATTGTGTAGGCCGGCACCTCTCCGCTGCTGTAGAGATCCCTGAATATCTGCAGCGCCTGCTTGTACCACATCTCGGCCTGCTCGTAGTCGTCGATATCGCAGCTGAGGTTTCCCACCTGGCAGAAAGCGTCGGCGGCTGTGGGATAATAATTGAAATCCACGTATTCGGCGCCGGTATAATATCTTCTGGCGGCCTGCAGCATGGCGTTGCGGGCCTCCTGCTTCTTGCCGAGCTCGCTCAGGATCAGGGCCTGGTTGTGGTAGGCGTCGGCCTCGGCCAAACTCTTCCATTCCAAGTCGTCGCCTTCCCAAGTATCCTGCTCCTCAAGGTTGATAATAAGCCTGTTCATCAGCATCAGGGCATGTATCAGGGCATTGTCCTTGCGGTAAACAGAGGCGAGTTTCTGCACGGTATTCACATAGTCCGGATATTCAAGGTGGGGAGATTGAGATATCAGTCTGTTTCTCTCATCAAGGCTCTTGCGGTAATACTGTTCCGAGAGCTCCAGACTGTCTATCATGTCGTACACATGACCCAGATTGTCGTAGCTTTCGGCCAGCAGGCGCGATGTCTCTCTTCCGCTGGCAAATCCCTGACGGATATCAAGAGATTTCTCAAGATAATAGATACCGAGATCATAATCCTGTATGTCGATGTAATAGAGACCGTAGTTGTTCAGGATGTCGGCCCAGAGAGTGGAATACGCATTGGTTTTTCCCACCAGATATTTGCGTATCTGATATGCCGACTCGAAAAACGGCTCGGCAATGTCGTGCTTGCCCATGGCCATGTACTGAAGCGCGAGATTATTGCATATCTTTGAATACTCGGCATTCTCCATGTCGTTCATGTTGGCCTTGGCCCTGAAAATGGTGAGAGCCTGCTCCATATACTTGAGCGACGAATCCACAGTGCCGTATTTCCTGTAGATATTGCCTATATTGCTGAGCACCTGCGCATAGTGAATCGTATATTTTGGATGCGCCTTCACCACGCCCGACAGCGTGCGGGCCGACATCTTGTAGTTGCTTATGGCTTCGGGAATATCGGCATAGGATTCGTACACCGCGCCTATGCTGCTGAGCACCATCGCCCTCTCGGCATCGTAGGCAAAACCCATTGCGCGCGATAGAATCTGATACGTATCGAGAGCCTCGTCGTACTTGGCAATGGCCATTCGCGGATTGTTCCAGGCCTTGTAGAGGTCGCCGTAAGTCTTCAGGAGCGAAGCCTTGCCGGCCAGAGCCTGAGGCGACTGCGCAAAACGCTCCTGCGAATATATATTGTATGCGTCGTCGCAGAGAGCCTTGGCCCTCACATAGTCGCCCATGTCGATCTCTATGGTGGCCTGCGACGCCTCTATCTCGGCCAGGTCGGCCACATAGTTACGGCTGTTCATCACAATGCGGCTGATGGTCTGGAGGCTGGTCTGCAGCTTCTCCCTCGCATCGTTGGGCTTGCCAATACCCTTCAGCAGCATACCCCACTGCAGATACACCGACGATACCGCAATATTCCGGTCAATCTCTGTGGCATACATCCCGGCATAGTCCAGAGCCTGGGTCAGGCAGCTGATGGCCTGGTCGTAGTTGCCGTTCATATTCTCTATGGCGCTCATCTCGCAGAGTATGTGCAGAGGCTCGCGGTATCGGTCCCTTACCTTCCGGTACTGAGCCAGAGCGTCCTTATAATACAGCATAGCCACATTGGGCTCGTCTTTCTCCACATAGATATCACCGCGCATCATGTCTATCCTGGCGCGCATCTCGCGGGGCTTCTTGCGGAGCCTTATGGCGTCTATCGAGGCCAGCTCGCGCAGAGCCTTGTCGGATTCGCCCAGCTGAAGATGCACCGCCGCCATGTTTATCTTGCCGAGATATTCCTCTTCGGGAGTAGTGGCCAGCGACAGTGCCCTCTGCCCCAGGTCGCGGGCCTTGTTGCGCAGGCTGTTTATGCGGCAAAACTCCGAGAACTCCAGAATATGCGCAAACTCGTTGCTCTCGTCGCACATCAGGGTCTTGTCGTAGTAGTCTTCAGCTGATACCATATCAATGCCCAGCACCGACAGCCTGGCCATCAGCCTGTACTTCTCGAACCTTCCCATCAACGTATCCGCCATAGCCCTGAGCCTGGCCTGTGCGGCATTGCCCCTGTCCACCAGACGCAACACATCGGCGAGCTCAGGCCTGCCGGAATACGCGGCATAGCCACCGGCAAAAGCCGAGGCGCATTCCTTGGCGGTATTTATCTCCACGCGCATGGAGCTTACCGATACCGACGAGCTGTCTATGCAGTTGTACAGGGTATACAATACGCTCTCCTGGGCGCAGAGCCTGTCCGCCGTCCAGAGTATGAAAATAGCTAATATGGTTGCCGAATATTTCCTCATTTAAGTCCCGGTTATGCTTTATGTATATTTCATGCAAAGATATATAATTTTTCTATTATTAGCCTGAGTATCATTTATTATTTTTTCAGCTGATACAATTTATATTGCACGGCGCCCCGTAATTTTGAAAAATTAACACAGCGACTAACCATTTTTAACAAAATATTTTTTCTGATATCAGCTCAAAAAGCATATCTTTGCGACTGAAAAACAACATAGTACCTGCAGATACTAAGTACACATTACAATCAACAAGATACACTATCCAAACAACAAAAAAAAATTATATCCAATGAAAAGGAATATACTTGCGGCATCCATGGCCGCGCTGCTTATCATGGGCATATCCAGCGGATGCAAAAAAGCATTCGAAGACCCCGGACAAAGCTACAACCCCGACTCCGACAAGGAGCTGATAGACAAAATTGAGAACACCGACGAGGACCTGAAAGACGTAGTGGCCGCCACAGTGGAGGAATCAGAGAGCGACTACGTATTCAACCTTCAGACAGCCAACAAGATAATAGGCAAGGGAACAACTGTGGCCGTAGAGGGCGCGGGAGCCACAGCCGACGGCGCCATAGCCACCATCACCAAGAGCGGCGAATACATCGTGGAAGGCAAGCTGAGCGACGGACGCCTGGTGATAGACCTCGACAAGGAAGACAAGGGCATAGTAAAACTGATGCTAAACAACGCGCAGTACACCTCCACCACAGGCGCGGCCCTCAAGATAAAGACCTGCCCCAAGGTTTCGATCCTGCTGATGGACGACACATACAATGTGCTGGAATCCACCACCGAGGCCGACACATCAGCCACATTGCAGAGCTCACAGAGCATCTACCTGTCGGCCGGAGAGAAAAAGACCGGAGAGCTCAAGGTTCAGAGCAAGAAGAACCACGCCATAAAGACCACCGACGGCATAATCATAAAATCGGGCAACTACAACATCTTCTCAGTAGAAAACGACGGCATACAGGCCAAGGACTTCATAATAATAGACGGCGGAAACATCAAAATATCGGCCGAGCAGCACGCCCTAAAGACCACATCCACCAAGGAGAACAAGGGATTTGTAATGATATCGGGAGGCGAGCTGGACCTTGTATCCAACAGCACCGCAACCGACGGCAAAGACGGCATACACGCCGAGGGCTCGGTAAACATAACCGGAGGCAAGATCAAGCTGGAATCAACCAGCGACGGCATCTACTCCGGCGCCCACATAGTAATAAAGGACGGCGACATAAGCATCTCGAAATCCGACAAGTGCATAGCCGCGCTGGGCAACATCACCATCGACGGCGGCAACATCACACTATCGCCCACAGCAGTAAAGACATCAGCTGAAAACGGCAGCGGACACGGCATCACATCCAAGAAAACCGAAGCCGGCACACGCATAGGCAATGTAACCATAAACGGCGGAAAGGTGAACATAACCAAGGCATACGAGGGCATACAGGGCGTGGCCATCACCATAAACGGCGGAACAATAATAGTAAACTCGCTGGACGACGCCGTAAACGCCAGCGACGGCAGCAGCCAGCAGCCCGGAGGCTGGGGACAGAGACCGGGATTCGGTGGCAACAGCGCATCCACCAAGTGCGGACTCTACATTAACGGAGGCCTGCTGATGGTGACATCCAACGGCGACGGCATCGACAGCAACGGCGAGCTGATAATAAAGGACGGTATTCTGCTCGTAAGCCAATACGGACAGGGCAACGAGCCGATAGACGCCGGCGACGGATACGAGCCGACCATTGAGGGCGGAATAGTGATAGCCGCAGGTTCGCAGGGAATGGCATCAGCTCCCAAGAGCTCGCAGACCGCATTCTTCACATCGCTGAGCGGACAGGCCGGCAACTATCTGGCCGTAAACGACGCCGACGGCAAGAACATTCTCGCATGGAAAGTGCCTCAGGCGTATCAGATAGTCACGGTATCAGCTCCCGAGCTGGGCACCGGCAAATACACCTGCATAAGCAATGCCACCGTAAAAGGCACCGAGCACACCGCCGGCACAAGTTTCTACTATCCGGCGCAGTCGGCCACAGGTACAGGATCCGAGATAAGCCTCACCACAGGACAGTGCACATCCACGGTACAGGGAGGCGGAATGGGAGGCCCGGGAAGGCCGGGCTGGTAGTATCAAGCGCCATCAGCTGCACAAAAAAAAATAAAAAAACTACAAAAAAATTAAAAAAATCGCCTTTTGGTATTAAACCTTTCATCATATAGCAAGTCTTAATGACTAAAAGGCGTTTTGTACATTTATATCGTCTTACAATAGAAATGGACAAAAGCATACTGGACGAGTTTACCCCGATAGGCCTCAAGGACATCGGGAAGGCCAATTTCATGAACAGGGTAGACACCAAGTTTCCGCTAAGGACCGACACGCTGTTTGAGAAGATACTGCCCGACATCATCCACGACTATTACATTGTGGAGATTAAGGGACTCAGGTACATGGGATACCGCACAGTATATTTCGACACGCCCGACAACATGTTTTTCAGGAGCCACCACAACGGCAAGCTGGACCGCTACAAGGTGCGCAAGCGTACCTATCTGGACACCGGAAATGTTTTTCTGGAGGTGAAGCACAAGAACAACAAGGGCAAAACCAAGAAAAAGCGCATCGAGATCTCCACCGGGCTCAACGAGATTTATCCCGAGGAATATGATTTTCTAAGGGAGCTGATACCATACGAACCCGAGAGCCTGAAGGCCGTGATAGAGAACCACTTCCACCGCATTACACTGGTGCGCAAGGATATGGGCGAGCGTTGCACCATAGACTGCGAGTTGGGTTTCGGCGACGGGCAGGGAAATCCAAGCACCGAGACCAACGGATTCTCGATGGTGGAGCTGAAACACGAGGCCGGCGCACCCAAATCGCCGCTGCAGAATGTGCTGGCGCGATACAAGATCCGGCAGACCGGATTCAGCAAATACTGCATAGGCAGGGTACTGAGCATGCAGGAGGGCATCAAGCACAACAGATTTAAGCCCAAGGTGAGGATGATACAGAAATCGCTGAAGGGCGCGCTTATGCCGGAGGAACTTAGCAACAAAATTTTTAAACAGAACTACTAAAAATGTTAGACATATTATTGCAGACAATTGAGGATGTCAAGATATTCAACTTCAACCTCATAGATTTCAACGACTTTGGAAAACTGTTGTTCCGTCTCGGATTCAACACCTTAGTGATATTCGTGCTCATCAAGCTGATATACGACAAGGGCACAGGCCGCAAGGAGTTCGTATTCACATACTTTGCGCTGGGCACGGCCATATTCCTGCTCTGTTTTCTGCTGGAGGGCGTAAAGATAGAGCTCGGATTTGCGCTGGGACTCTTTGCAGTATTCGGAATCCTGAAATACCGCACCGACCCGGTTCCCATCAGGGAGATGACATATCTGTTTGTAGTGATAGGCATAGCGGTGGTAAACGCACTGGCCAACAAGAAGGTAAGTTTTGCCGAGCTGGCCGTAACCAACGGAGCTGTGCTGCTGTGTGTGTATCTGCTGGAAAAATACCTGATACGCGGCGAGGGACATCTCGACATAGTATATGAGCGCATAGAGAATGTGAAGATGAACAGCCGTGAGGCCATGAAGGCCGATGTGGAGAACCGCACAGGACTCAAGATCAAGAGAATAGATATTTTGAGAGTAGACTTCCTGAAGGACATTGCCCTGCTGAGGGTATATTACGACAAGAAGGACAACATGCCAGCCACAACCGCCAATGCAGAAAAAGATGAGAAATAAATTATCAGCTGTAATGCTGCTGATGGCGATAATGCTGTGCGGCGGCAGCGCATTGGGCCAATCCCAGACCAAGGCCGAAAACAGGACCCTGATGTATCTGGGAGCTGGCCTCAATAAGGACTTCAGCAAGAAACTGCAGGCCGGTATCGACCTGGAAGGCAGATTCTGCGGATCCAAGAAGACACAGGACATACTTCTGACCCCATCAAGTCGGATCGTAGCCATGTCGTTCTGTG
>JAZQPB010000044.1:0-3196 GCA_045628165.1 Bacteroidales bacterium
CTTCCCGCACAGTAGGCGACGATTCACAGCAGAGAACTATCGAGTACTGGCAGTAGTCAATAAAGGAATAAATTAATAAAAGAATAAAAACGGTCCAAAAATGTGGTGTTTTTTGGGCCGTTTTTGCGGTTTGATTGGAAAGATGAAAGAAAAAATTTTGCAGAAATCATTTGATGAATTGTTGAATAACCTACCGGATCATTTATGGAATGTATGGTTCAGCATCAAAGACTATTCTACACAGTCTGGAAAGTTCGTTTTAAATGGATTTTGCGGCAAAGAATTAAATTTTATATTCTCTGATGATGATATAAAAAAGATGTATAAATGGTTGGAAGAGAACCTTTCAAATAATTGTACACAAGAGTTTTTCGTCGGAAAGGAGATATTGTCAGGCGACGAATATTTAGTGGGAATAAAAATGCTTGCTGATATTTCTGAGGATTATAACCACAAATACTGGGGTAAGGGTTTTGAGATGCCGATGAAGGATTGTTGCATTTTCTACACATACAACTCCACAAAGGAAGAGATTGTAAGAACTGCCTTTTGTAGAAAGGAAGATGTGTTAAGAAAAATTTATACAACTTTCATAAAAAGCAAAGGTGTAAAACTAAGATCCTCTTTCATCGAAAATTATTATCAGAAGCAAGAGCCTTTCCGTTTGGAGTACAAGGGATATACAACTGTTTCATCTATAGGGAAATACGATTTAAGGTATTATGGAGAAATATATACACCTGCAAAGGTCAAGGAAAAGAATTGGGGATTTGCTTCTGACAATTATTACGAGTTTAAGGACCACTTTGAATCAATGGTTGATGAAATAATTAGTCGCAAAGAATGGAAACGCCGTAATGAGGAATGGAAGAATAGCGGAATAGACATCTCAAGCATTGCTTGTGTTTTCGATATTTTGCCCGACAAATTCCGGGAGCGTATCGGAAACGGCAAATACGATAAAACGCTTAATACTAAAGTGAATGGTGGATTTTATGAAGTGCCGTTGTATTATGTTACCAAGGCGTGGGATGTTTTGCTGAAAGGCGATTTGTGCGACTGTGTTTACAAGGTGGAATACGATCCCGATTTAGACGATGATCCCGTTGATAGATTGTTGGAACAGGCTATCAGTCAAAACAACGAGATGAAAGCACTTTGGAAGGATAAATTTGACATAGACATTGACTGTCTCGATGTTGATTTCACTCTGTTCAACAGACATATAATCCCTAACGTCAGCAAGAATTCTATGTACAGTTATTTTCAATCAGTTCCCAACGGCATTGAGGAATGGATTCTTGATGGAATAAACTTTCCAGGCTCCAATATCTGTTTCGATTCGGTGTCTTGTCTGATGGAGTTTACTGCGTATATATTATTTGAAAGGGAGAGATTGGGAGTGTGATTTCTAATTGCTTTTTTTGATATCTTTTGGTCAAAAACCTTCCCAAAAAACTCCACTTTTTGGACAATTTTGGCGTGTTTAGGAAAAATTTTGAAAAACGTTTGGAGAATGATATAAGTTTTTCTAAATTTGGGTGTTTTGTAATGATGTTAATTATTCTTTACAAAACTGCCACGTTGCGTAGCAGTTTTGTAAAGAATACAGTATATTGAAAAATTTGTAATTGATTATGGCTGAAAATTCAGTACAAAAGATGGACTTTGATTATGGTAATTTGTTGCAGGAATTGGTTGCTATAATCAAGAATGCAAGATTGCTGTTGGCGCAAAAAATTGCAACTATCTCAAGTAATGTCCATTGGCAAATAGGAAAGATTCTTTTTGAAAATAAAATTGATAGTAAAAATGGAAGCAATGTCATTAAGCGCTTGTCGGTTGATTTGAAGGAAAAGTTTCCTGATATGGGCACTTCTCCACGTCAGTTATGGAGTATGAAACAGTTTTTTGAGCGCTATATGAATAGCGGGCAAAAAGTATTGCAAAGTGTTGCCCTTTTGAGTTGGAGAACTAATCTCTTGCTTTTGAATAAGAGGCTGGATGATGATTCAACGGTTTATTATGCCACAGAGGTGGTGTCAAAAGGTTGGAATTATGATATGCTTCTTAATGCAATCAAAATGGGAATGCATAAAAATGCTCCTTCAAAACCTTCTGATAATAATTTTGCTGATGTGTTGCCCGTGGCTCAGGCTGAGTATGCCAATGAGATTTTCAGAAGTACTTACAATCTTGGTTTCCTCGGAATAACAAAGCCAATTCTCGAGACTGAACTTGAACAGAGGCTTGTAGAGAAAGTGAAGCAGTTTTTGCTGGAACTTGGCAAGGGTTTCACCTATATAGGTAATCAGTGGGAACTTGAATATAATGGCAAGACGAGTCGCGTGGATATGCTCTTCTTCCATAGAGGTTTGCACTCCCTTGTTGCAATTGATTTGAAGATCGGTGAATTTAAACCTGAGTATGCCGGCAAGATGAATTATTATTTGTCGCTTCTCGATCGTTTGGAACGCCGTTCCGACGAAAACCGTTCCATTGGCATTATATTATGTGCCGAGAAAGATAGAGTTGAAGTTGAACTCGCTCTAGAAGATATCAACAAACCGATAGGTGTGGCCGATTATCAATTGATAATTCCCAAAGAAGAATTACAAAAGGTTTTGTCTGAAGAGATAAAATCATTTGAAAAAGAAAATCATAGAGAAAATTAAAAATCTAAAAGTTCTATTTCCCCTCAAAAAACGTCCAAAAAACTCCACTTTTTGGACAATTTTGGCGTGTTGCGAAAAAATGTGAGAAAATCGTTTGGAAAATGATATAAGTTTTTCTAACTTTGGGTGTCTGAAATTTTCAGACTAATTTACATATAAAAGGCGTTTACTTAGCGCTTTGTTATTGACGTTTCAAGAACTTCGCAAACTCTTAAATTCGTCATCGGGCAAAGCAACAGTGAATGCCTCACAGGGTGTATTGTACACCAGCCATATTCCAGGGCCTTTGTGGGGACCACTGAAATTTTTCCGTGTTTAGCCCCAAATCTTAGCAATCCTGAATAGAAAGAATTTCTTGTCGGATACACCGTTGAGTTTAACCCTGAATGATTTCAGTTTTGCGTTGAAAGACTCTGCGAATGCGTTTGTGTTTCTCAATTCGAAGAAGTTCAATATATCCCTGTATCTCTCCATTACTGTGCCGGCCACAGTCGCAAGTTCCTTTATTCCCAGTTGCTCAA
>JAZQPB010000045.1:0-7193 GCA_045628165.1 Bacteroidales bacterium
CCGTTGAACATCGTCATAATCTGATTTTTTCATCTTGTAGTTCTCCTCATAGAACTTCATCTCGCAGACATTCACAATCTTGTCGCCACGCTTTATTATAAGGTCAATCTGAGCCTTCTCGTCGGCATCAGGCGCTGATATCCAGGAATATACATTGGTGAGAACGCCCGAAACTCCAAGTTTCTGCTCAATCTGAAGATGATGATTCAGACACAGCATCTCGAACGCCAATCCTGCCCAAGTATTATGGGAGGCAGTTCCGATCTGACTCTGCCACAATGATTTCTGCGAGGTTCCAAGTTTTTTCATAAACTTGAAATAAAACAATGTGAAGGGATCTATCAGCTGATACACACCCATCTTGTCGGTCTTGCCATATCCACGGTAAACACGCACAAACTCACAGTCTATCAAATCCTGCAATGCGGCCGAGAAATGTCCGTTGTCAACCAACTTGGATCCTGCCAAAATCTCGTCACGGGTAAGTCCCTTGTTTTTCTTGCTGAGAGTCTCCACAATCTTTATGTAATTCTCCGAATTGCTGAAAAGCGACGCATACAGGGCCGAAAACTCATCACAAAGGCTTCCGTGCTCCGAGAAGAAAATCTCATCAATATTTTGGGCCAGGCTCTTGCCCCTTACAATTTTTTTCAGATAAAACGGGATTCCGCCCATTATCATATAACATTCGGCTATCTCCTTGTCTGTCATCACAATACCACGGTTTTTCAGATATTGACGGCACTCTGCCAAACGAAATGGATGAATATATATTTTCTGAGTGACCCTGTTGTGGAGTCCTCCTCGGTCTTTAAGTATTTTCTTTGAAATCCAGGAAGTTGCCGATCCGCAGACTATCAGCACAATATTGTTTTGAGTAGAAGCCCAGTCGTTCCAGAAATGCTCCAACGCCGACACAAGATTGCTGCCGCGCGTATCAATCCAAGGCAACTCGTCGATAAAGACAACTTTCTTACCCCTAACCTTCTGAGCCATCAGGAAGGTTTTCAACATATCAAAAGCCTCATACCAGTTGTCAGGCACGCCAAACATCTTGCCTCCGCAATGCTGATTGATAGTGTCGGAGAAATTGCGCAACTGCTCACGTTTGTCCTTGAGGGCCAGACCTGTAAGCTTGAAGGTAAACTTATCCTTGAAAAACGAATTTACCAGAAAAGTCTTTCCCACACGGCGACGGCCATAAACAACCACGAACTCAGCCTCAGGCGAGTCCATAATCATTTTTAGCTGCTCAATCTCCTTGCTTCTGCCAACAAAAATATCCGATTTTTCCATAGCCTTGTAATTTTAGTTTCCGATACAAAACTAATAAAAAGCACTGATAAATACAAACAAAAAAGTAGGTACTTTTGGGCGCTAACTCAATATTTTTTTCGAGTTAGCGCCCGAAAGTGGGGATACAATTTTTATTTATTTATTTAATATTCAATACATTAGCATTTTTAGATAATACAAAATTTTCAAGATAAAATAAGTTGAACTTTCGGGCGCTAACTCAATATTTTTATAAGTTAGCGCCCGTTAAGTGAGAGAGGAAATTATAGATTATTTAATTGACATTCAATATTTTGATTAATTTTATCACAAGTCAAAAATAAACATCAACTTTCGGCAACAAACAAACTTTATTGCCGAAAATTGAAAAGGGAAATTATAAATTATCCAAAATATCAACTACCTGATCCTTGGTAAGCAAGGTATAATCATCAATCAATATTTTTTTATCATTGCATTTCAAATACTCTTTATTATTTTCTCTATCGATTTCCCATAGAATATCTTTAGTTTTGTATTTAAAACCAACACCATATCCCCAAAAATAACCACTATCATAAATTCTGTATTTACAATTAGGCTCATTTTCATTATCCGGTTCAAACATAATGGTTTGAGATTCGAAAAGACTCTGAAGAATCTCATTCCTTGGTGTCCCAATAACATATTTTTTTGATTCCGCCCTAGCAGAAGCAGGATGAAACAAATAGTGTTCGTATTTCCAATTAAACTTAAACGACTCCCACGTCATACAATTTAAAAGAGTACTTCTAACCATATCTTCGTGAGCAGTTTTTTGCTTAACATTATACCCAAAATTTGACTGATATCTATTTAATTCAGACTCATCTTTACATCCATTAATCAATAACTGATGAACAGGAATTTGCCAAATAGAATTTGTCAATATATTCTTCCAAGAACTATCCTGATTGTCATACACAAGATTATTCCAGAAATAACCCCAATTATCGAAATATGATATCAATGTACGCAAAGCCAATGCACGATCTTTTTGGGACTTTTCAAGGATAATAGATTGGTAATTTTCATATTTTGTCACCCAATCACCCCAATAAACCTTGCCGTCACCATCTCTATACAAACAATGAATTTGGCAACCTAAAATTGTATCCTGCTCCACTTTAATCAAATTCTCTTCAGAGACAATTCCATCAACAATGGCAATTATCTTTTGATATTCCTCATCCTTTTCATTATCAACATTTTTACCACGGAGCAAGGATTCTCTGATTTTTACAAATTTATAAATATTTTTCTCAGAAGAATCATTATATTCTTTTATAAATTCTAACAATGGTATTCTATTTACAGTCTTGTACTCACAGCAATTACGAATAATTCTGAGAAGACTCTTCTTGTTTATTTCGTTCAAATCATCACAACCAATCAATGCGGTTATAATAAAAGACGATTTGTCATTTCTTGTTTCCTCAAACAGATTTTCACAAAAATCCCCAATCTCATCCCAAAGATTGTTTAATCTTAGGAAATATTTGTCAAGATCTTGTAGTGTAACAAAATCCTTATCTCTTGCTGGTATGATTTTGTCAATTTCTTTGCAAGTATTAAGTTCTATAACTATTCTTACAAAATTGTTCATCGCAACATTTACAGACATTATGTTCCTTGCTCCTCTCTTACTATAAAAGAACTCCTCCCATTCATCCCAACGTTTTCCATAATCTTTTTGTGGTTGTTTTTCCTTCTCGAAAAGGAAAGGTTTTATCTGTTCAGATTCAGTAAGTTTCTGACCACGACTATTCATTGTAATATACAACTCTTCACCCTGAGAAGTATGCTCTACATCAAAGTACCAGAATTTCACATTATCCAAAAGATTTTGGTATGTAATGTTTCGACATTCCGCCTCATATTTCAGAAAAGACTTCAAAGCATTCTGCATAGCCTCAACAGTAGTGTCATCGTCAAATAAATACACATAAGTATTTCTATTCTTCAACTCATCTATATCAGAAAACTTTCTACCAAACAGCTGAAAACAAAACTGATCAGTTAATGGCCGTACACTATACGAAAATGCAGGAATACTATCATTAATCCTCAGTTTTGACTTAAAGTCTTCAAAATCGACGTCATTTTTAGAGGCATAATAATAAAGAAGGAGAACAAGTGTCGTCAAACGTTGTTGTCCGTCTATTATATAATGCAAACCAGTATTGCCAACTTTGTAGGAATACAAAAAACCAACATTCTTTTCGGAATCAGAAGACAATGCGTTATCCAAATCCAAAAGAAAATTTTTAACCACCAGTTCTTCATTGCCCCAAACGTATTCACGTTGAATTTCAGGCACTATTAAACTTTTTTCTAAAAGTTGCTTTATCGATAATGATTCCATTTTAATTCAATTTTAAAAGTCCCTTAATCAGATCAAATGCATTCTTAGCGTTTTCCTCAATATCCTTCTTTGTCCAAGAGTAAACAAAAGTATTGGCTTCGTTTGTAATCTTGCTAAGGAAAACACCAAGTGTATATGGTCTTATATAATGGTCCCCCTTGGCATTTTCACAAATTATTTTAGCGGTCTTGTCTCTAAGCTTCGCGTTTTTGTAACTTCTATTTATGTGTCCATCAAGAAGTACAATATTGCCAATAGACATCAATCCTGTTGAGTTGATCAAACTCTTCATCCGCTCAATAGTTTCAGAAGGAAGAATATCTGTTTCGCATCCATCCAAAATACTTTTAAGCTCAGAGTAAACACCTTCAGTATTATATTCCTCAATTAAATCCAACCAATCTTTCTTTTTAGTTGACTCGTCAGAATCATCACCACGAGGGCATTGAGAACGAATATGCTCCTTGTCCTCTCTATTGTCTTTGAAATAATTTGGGTCTAAACGAATTTTTCTCTTCTGTTCTTTCAAGCAAAATGCTACATCCAAAACAGGCAACAACTTAAGAGTAAAATCATCATTGTACCAATCTGAATGAATGTTGGTCAATTTTCCTTTAAACAATTCAACCTTATTCTTGCCATCTTCTGAATCAATACTATCCAATAAGAATCCTTTTATAATATCCTTTAGTTTATCTATAAATTCTCTTTTACAAACTACAGTTTCCCATTCTTTGAACATAGTGCTTATCGAGACAGTTTTGTTTTCAAAGAATTTAGTTCCCTTGTAATTAAAGAAAAGGTAACCAATCAAATGATATATTTCATTATTGTTCCACCAATCTTTAAATGTATTGTGAAGCTTTACAATATTATCATAGAGTTCCCAATAATCATTTTGCGGGCCATCTCCCAATACATCAATGCCATATTCAAAAAATTTAAACTGCATTTCTGCTGAGGCTTTGGTCTGTTTATCTTTGAAACATTCAAAAAATAAATAGTATAGAATATCAATTGGATACTTTTTATAATCAAAATCTTTGTTTCTACTCAAATCATTAGGCAGTAACTGAACAAAATATGTCATTACATCTTTCTGTCCCCACCAACGATTCATTTCATCAAGTTCAAGTCCCAGACGTACTCGATACTCACTTACCTTTTCATTCAAGTGTTCTTGACAACCATACTTTTGCTTGGCAGAACGAGTGATCAAAACAGCACGAACCAAATCCGCACCATCCAAATCCACCTTACCTCCATTAATTCCCGCAAACAATTTTTCTTCAGGAACATCATCCAATTTGTTTACGATTAATTTCGTCCTTTGCAAAATAGTAGATTCCGAAATTGAATTAGAATGTAAAGAAAACCATTCTTTTATACCCTTGGCTACATCTCGAATATACCATTCGTCTTTGCTTTGAGCTTTTTCTTGGTCAATTTCAGTGTTCCAAATACAACCAGTCACTATTTGTTCATTCAAAAACTTACTAGTTGTTTCTCTAACGGTATAATTCAATTTACCATCCCAATGAATATCAATCGGTATTTTCCCTTCTTTTCGCAAATACGAAAGAATAATATACAATGTTGTCAAACGTTGCTGTCCATCAACAACTTTCAAGATTCTCGGATTGACTTTGTCTGAAACCAACGTAATATTTTGCAAACAATAAAAAGCTTTGTTATTTTCAGAAGTCTTATCAATATTATCGCTAAAAGACTTTTCAAACTTCATTAAATCATCCAATAGCAAACGTACATCGACACAATTCCACTTGAAACCTCGCTGATATTGAGGAATAACGTATTGTGTTTTGCTGTTTTCCGAAAGATACTTGTCAAAAATATCTGCAACAGAAACCAACAATCCTTGAGTATTACTTCCTTCTCCCATAGTTTTATAATTAAATTTTTCTCCCACAAATCTAAAAAAATCTTTTCAAAAAACAAAAAAAA
Source organism: Bacteroidales bacterium (assembly GCA_045628165.1). Taxonomy (GTDB): domain Bacteria; phylum Bacteroidota; class Bacteroidia; order Bacteroidales; family UBA3824; genus UBA3824. The sequence continues at coordinate 5,645 of JAZQPB010000045.1, forward strand.
ATTTCTCCTTACAAAATTATAATCTGCTGAAATGCTCCAATTTTTACCCATTTCAGCAGATTATAAATAGCAAAATTTTAATCAAACGCCTAATATACAATTAATTAACACAAAACAAACTATCAAGATTCAGCGCCTTTTGAGCGATAGTTGAATAGGGGTTTTTCTTGACTCCTTGCGAGGTGATCATTGTCAGCATTATCGACTTGCTGGTGTTGGTGCAGTGGATGAATGCGTCTATCTTGTTTTGGAGTTCCTTGGCGTATTTTGCGCTGATAGGATACTCGGAATTCGTGTATTTCATCTCGCAAATGTTAATGGTGTTGTCGTCGCGGTCTATCACCAAATCTATCTGCGCGCCCGAGTAGCAATCGTCGCCCTTGAAGATGAAGCCACATTCCCTGGTTCTAACAGCCGGAATGCCAAGTGCCTGCTTGATAGCCTTGATATGGGATACGCACAACATCTCGAATGAAAGTCCGGCCCAAATCTCATAGTTTTTGGTGTTTATAGTGCGGGCCCAGAAATCGTTTTCAGGTTTGCGTAGGTTCTTCAGGAAACTGAAGTGGAAAAGCACGAAATGGTCAATTATCTGATACATTACATCACGCTTGGCCTCACTGAATGGCTGATACTGCCGGATGAAGCCACACTTCTCCAACTCGTCGAGAACCTCGGTGAATTTGGAGTTGTTGTTGAGTTTTGTAATCTCCAGGATTTCCTTGCGGGTGAGGCCCATTCGCTTGGTGGACAAGGCTTTCACCACGGCTATATGGCTGTCGCTACGTTTGTAAAGAGAGCGGAAAAGGTTATCGAACTCGTATCTAAGTTCGGCCTTCTCGCCAAAGAAAAGGCGGTCGATATTCTGTGCCGCCGACAATTCCCTGTCGAGCATTGAATAATAAAACGGAACACCACCCATTACCATATAGCACTCAGCGATTTCGGCACGGCGATAGCCAAACTTGTAGGCCTTGAAATATTTCTCAGCCTCGCCAAGTGTGAAGGGCGCAATGTAAATCTGGTGCGTTACACGGTTGTGGAGTCCGCCACGGTTGTTTATGAGGTTGTTAATCATCCACGAGGTAGCCGATCCGCAGACAATGAGTTTGATATCTGTGCGAGCCGAGGCCCAGGTGTTCCAGAAATACTCAAACGCGCTCAGAAAACCCGACTTGGCACCGTCGAGCCAGGGAAGTTCGTCTATGAAAATTATCTTTCGCTTCAGTCTTGACGACTGCAAATAATTCCGCAACATCACGAAAGCCTCTGTCCAGTTGGCAGGCAATGTATTGGAGCCGGTCCTCACGCTGTATTCAACACCGAAATTCATAAGCTGCTGTTTGATTGTGGCATTTTCGGCGCCCGAGAATGTGAAGCACGCCTTGCCCTTAAGCACTTGACGGATAAAGAACGTTTTTCCTACACGCCGCCTCCCATATACAGCCACCAACTCGCTCCTGTCTGAGTTAATATATTTATTTAATAATAAGTACTCTAACTCCCTTCCAACTAAAATCTCATTCATAAAAACCGCATTTTATTTTCT
>JAZQPB010000046.1:0-20309 GCA_045628165.1 Bacteroidales bacterium
TTATACCGGGCTGCTCGTCCGGGCCAGGGGGTAGGTCGTTAGAGACTGTCAGCAATGGCAGTAGTAGATAAATGGCAGGCACCGGAGCAATCCGGGACAGAATCCGGCTTATAGGTTTGCTTTCTTTTTTTACATTTTTGATTTTTAATTTTCGATTTTTGATTCATTCCCAAGTATTTTTCCAATAAAACAATTCAAAAATCAGAAAATCAGAAATCAAAAATGCAAACATCCCTTCCAAAATCAAAAAAAACAACAATCAAAAATTAAAAATTAAAAATCAAAAATGAAAAAAGTAATCTCAACCCCCGACGCACCAAAGGCCATAGGTCCATACAGCCAGGCCATCGAATCCAACGGAACTCTCTATATATCAGGACAGATTCCTCTGGATCCCAAGACAGGCGAAATGTGCACAGCTGATATCAAGACTCAGACAAGACTCGTACTCAACAATATTGGAGCCATCCTGAAAGCAGCCGGATGCGACTACAGCAATGTTGTAAAAACAACCTGCCTGCTCACCGACATCAATGATTTTGCAGCCATGAACGAGGTATATGCCGAGTTTTTCAAGGAAAACGCACCTGCAAGATCCGCTTTTGCAGTAAGGGACTTGCCCAAGGGCGCCAAACTCGAGATAGAAACCATAGCTACAATGGATACAGTTTCGGAGAAATTCAAGAAAATGGCTAACCAATTTTTTGAGGCTGAAGCCGAGGATTCACAGAAAAAAAACGAGGAAACCAAGGCTGAGGAAAGCAATCAAACAGCTGATACACAGGAAACTGAAACTGAAGACCAAAAGGATTCGGAAGAGAAAGATCTGAAGGCAGAGCTGAAAAACATAATCGATGATTTCAAGGAATCAGCTAAAAGTTTCTTTGCAAGTTTGTTAGACAACAAGAAGCAGCAATAGCTGATGCGCAAACTCATATTAATCTTTGCAATCATGTTCGGACTATTCGGAAGCTCGTCTGGTCAGCAGATATCGCACATCATGGAGCGCAACGGCTGGTATCGTCTGTATGACCAAAACGGCAAGTATTATACAAATCTTTCCATGGTGGAGGGTCAGATGGTGACTTACACAAGCACATACTTCATCCTCTACAAAAACGGCTGGTACTACCTCTACAACACTCAAGGAAAGAAATACAAGACCTTGGATGCCAACCAATTGGGCGAGATAATCGCAAGTACTTCTGTAGGCTTTACCACTGAGAAAAACGGCTGGTTATATACTTACGATATCCAAGGCAACAAAATAAACACACGAAGCGTTAATGATTAGCTTTGCTATTCATTAATGGACAATGGATAATGGCGCATAGATCGAAACCATCTGTGCGCTATTTTTTTACCAATTGGGTTGTGGGAAAAACTATTATAACATAATTAACAAATTTTCATATAATATTCTTGCTTTTAGCTGCACAAAAAACTATATTTGCGAAAAGAATTCAAACAATCAAGAAAATGGAAAAATCACTTAAAGGAACAAAGACCGAGGCCAACCTTATGGCGGCCTTCGCTGGCGAGAGCCAGGCAAGAAACAAGTACACATATTACGCCTCAAAGGCCAAGAAAGACGGCTTCGAGCAGATTGCATCCCTCTTTGAGGAGACCGCAAATCAGGAAAAGGAGCACGCCAAAATCTGGTTCAAACTTCTGCACGACGGCGTTGGCAGCACTATCGACAACCTGAAGGACGCTGCAGCCGGCGAGAACGACGAGTGGACAGAAATGTATCCACGCATGGCTGAGGAGGCCAAGGCCGAGGGCTTCAACGACATTGCGGCGCTTTTCAGCCTCGTGGCAGAGGTGGAGAAAAGGCACGAGGAGCGTTACAAGAAACTCCTCGCCAACATCGAGCAGGGTATAGTTTTCAGCCGCGAGGGCGATACCGTATGGGTTTGCCGCAACTGCGGACACGTCCACGTAGGCAAGACCGCCCCAGACAAATGCCCAGTCTGCAACCACCCACAGGCTTACTTCGAGATGAAGAGCATGAATTACTAGTTGGCTATCAGATGATAACAAAAAAACAAATGCCATTCAAATAGCTGGTTTGAATGGCATTTGCTTTTTTTACAGATTTGAGATCTCCTAGAAGAACCTCTCACAGACCTCTTTCTCGCCTACAAGCCAAACCTCGTCTCCTATCTCGAGAACGAAGTCGGCGCCGGGGTTCATGAAGGATTCCTCGAAACGACGAACGCCGAGAAGCATACAGCCTTCCTGACGAAGAGTGGTCTCCTTGAGTTTCTTGCCGGCAAGGACTGAAATCGGCGAAAGGATTGATTTCTCGATACTTACCTCCTTGTTGTCAGCGGGATTTACAGCCACCTCGGTCTCGATATCCTGCATGAAACGGGTGAGTTGCTGCTTGGTGCCGAACACGAGAATCCTGTCGCCGGGGAAGATAAAATCATCCTGCTTGGGAAGGTTTATCACCTTCTTGCCTCGGGTAATCTTAATAATCGTGACACCATAAGCGGCTCTCAGGCCCATGCTTCCAAGCTGTGTGCCTGCAAAGATACTGTTCTGACCAACCACGAGAACCTCCACCGAGATATCCTGACCAAGAAGCGAATCCTTGATGGCTGTGGACATGGGCGACTGCTCACGTGCCGCCATTTCCTTCTGATTGAGATTGTCGAGAAAACGTTCCTCAAGGAAGTTCATCTGCTTGATATTCTTATTCACAAACCATATCAGCAGGCCCACAAACATCGAAATAAGAAGCACCGCCCACCACGACAGATGGAAATAATGGAAAAGCACTGTCAGGATCACCGAGAATGCTATGAACAGTTTTATGACATTTATTGCCACCAACTGTATCTTATTGACACGGCTGCCGTTCCAGAGGTCCTGCTGAAGTTTTTTCTGCTTGGCCGAACTTGCCAAAAGTCCCACAAGCATCGGCGACATCACAACAAAAACAAGCGACACACAAATAATCTTGATGGCCATATCAGGCATGTCAGGCAATAAGTTACGCACCGAATCCTCAAGCCAGATATTACTTGCAATAAAGGTGGCCACCAGCAATACGAGATATGTGACTATACGGATGGCGCTGGCCTTTATCAGCTGATTGAAAAGCGAGACGTTTTTCTCGTTTTTGCTGCTCTCGTCCACAGGCTTCAGGTGCGAAAGTACTTTTTCTGGCAATTTGGCCGACAACCAAGACACAACCTTACCTGAGAACTTAATATAATAAGGAGTAGTAAAAGTAGTTATTACAGAGACTGTTACAATTACAGGATAGAGGAACGGACTCATCACGTGGAGCGAACTACCCACCGAGGCCACAATGAACGCGAACTCACCAATCTGAGCCATCGTCATACCGGCCCTGACGGCGGTATCCAGTCCCTTGCCCGCAAAAAGAACTCCCGTTGTAGCGAACAGAGGCAGCAATGTCATCACCACGAGGGTAAGTATCAGGATTGGCTTCCAATATTCCACAATCACATTTGGGTCTATCAGCATACCCACCGACACAAAAAACACTGCTCCAAAAATATCCTTCACACCCTTAATAAGGTGGATAATCTTCTCACTCTCAATGGTTTCGGCAAGAATGGATCCCATTACGAAAGCACCCAGCGCGGCCGAGAATCCCATTGCAATGGCTATGGCCACCATTGCGAAACAGAGTCCGATACTCAGCACCGTAAGCACCTCATCGTTCATAAACTTGCGGCCTTTTTTCAGAATAGTCGGCACAATGTACATTCCAACCAAGAACCAGAGAATCAGGCAGAAGACGAGTTTCAGAATCGCCATCATCATCTCGCCGCCCTCAAAATTCTTGCTGACAGCCATAGTACTCAGCAGCACCATTATCACCACGGCGATAAGGTCCTCCACAATCAAAGCGCCATAAACAGGCTGTGTAAAGGGTTGATTCTTAACGCCCAAGTCAGTGAACGCCTTAATAATAATCGTGGTACTCGACATACTAAGCATACTGCCGAGAAACATACATTCGATATTGTTCCAGCCCATCGACTTGCCGATCCACATACCCACCACGCTCATCGCGATAAGTATGGTGGAGACGATTATGAGCGCCGTGCTGCCCACCTTGATGAGTTTCTTGAAACTGAATTCCAAGCCCAGGCCAAAGAGCAGGAAGATGATACCAATCTCCGACCACTGCTCGATAGTCTCGCTGCTGCCCACAGTCGGGAAAAATCCCAAGTGAGGTCCCACAAGGAAACCGGCCACAATGTAGCCAAGAATCAATGGCTGTTTCAAAGCCTTGAAAATCAATGTAGTTATACCAGCTGATATCAATATCAGCGCCAAATCGATAGCAAGTGAACTATTCTCCTCCATTTTTTTAAGTAATTAAAATTTTGCAGTGCAAAAGTAATATATTTTTGGAGAACGTGGCTATGATTCAATGAATTTTAATTATACTAAACTTGCCAACCACTTAAAACTGCAAAGACTTCATCAGAGACTCCTACTTCAATTCTTGCTTCTCGTTATTCCACATAGGCTTGCTGAATTACTTTTGAATTATTCCTATAACCAAACATCAGCAAATTGCTAATGCTTGAGATACGAAATTTTGAATAGTGAAGTTTGTTATCAAAAGGTTCTCCGACAGTGGGCTCAATTATGAAATATTGATCCTCTTTTCGGAAAGCCTTTGAATAAACAATAAAAACTTTTTTAAGAAGAGCGAGCAAAATTGGCAAATCGTCAGAAGAGGAACCACTCTGAACAAGACTACGAACATAATCATAGAACAATTTGAAGTTCTGTTCTTGAACCGAAGAGGCCAACAATCCAATCTCGGAAGAGTCTGGGAAAGTATTCTCCAAACGTTCCTTATGTACTGAGGACAAACGATCGTACAACGACTTCAAATCAAAGTAATCATACTTCTCGCGCAAATCATTGTAATCTTCCTCCCTTTTTTCGTTAGCATCCATTAAGTCCTTGTTCGTTTTTTGTACTTTCAACAAATCATCCGCTAATTTGGAATTTGAGGTAGAAAGTTGTTGGTTTTCTTGCTTTTGCCTTTCAAGTTTTTCTTTTAAATCTTTTACCTCATCTTCCAATTTTTTCTTAGCCTCAGATAAAGCAACAGCTTCCTTAGTCTTTGTTTCAAGTTGATTTTTATACTGATCCCTATCTTCTTCCAAAGACTTATTGGATTCTTTCAACTGCCCTATTTCAACCCTTGCAGATTCAAGTTCGTCTTTCAAATTCTCGCAATCCTCCGACGAATGAGGAAGTGCTGTATTGTTGCCAAGCATTTCCTTTAATTGGGATTCTACGAGGGCCTTGACCATAGTTTCAAGACCGGATATTGTAATTGTTATATTACTCATTTATATTTCAATAATAAATAACCATCAATTTGTTCATTTTCAGTTGTGTTCTCGATTTTGGGATAAATCACATAGAACCTTTCCGGGTCGGATTTGTCTCGTTTCTGACACAGATAATCCTGTGAATCGTATTCGAAAACCACATTCTTGGAGAAAACCTTGAATGCATAGTCCTTGACGTTTTGGATAGTCAATGAAGATCCCAATGCGAGTTTTAGATATTGGGAATAGTCAATATCCTTGACATCAGAGAATATCAGGCAATCAACGGCCTCATCCTTACCAATCTGCAAGTAATCCTTGAACAACCAGGCGTAATACTCACAAATGTCTTTGCGGAAAACAAAATAATCCTCACCCCGTGGCTTGGCCAATACCACATTTGAGGAATTGGCCACCACTGAGTAAGTGTATATCTTGTTTTGTTCCTTTACGATAATATATCTATTATTCATTTCCTGGAACTTGGGCGGTTTTCAATGCACTCTGCATCTCATCGAACTTAGCGTCAACATCATCGAATCCCAAAGACTTCATAGCCTTGTCGAATGATTCCTCTACGCTATTGAGTTTCTCGCTGAGGTTGCCTGTAAGATAGTCACCAACGGTCTTCATTGAAGGCAAACCGTTGTCGGCAAATGTCTTGAACATATCAGAAATCTCTTTGCCACTCATATCACCGAATGTGGTGGTGCACAATTTGGTGAAAGTTGGAATGCTTTCTGGCTCGATTCTGAAACCGGTCTTCTCTGCCACAACCTCGGTACCAAGAATGTAGCCATTTACCTTGTTGGCAAGAACCTGCTCTTCTGAAAACTCAATAGAGGGAGTCTCGACAGTGTCCAAATAGTCGAGATAATCGCTGTAAGATTCGAAGTCCTCTCGCTTCTTATCAGCCACTGTCATTCGGGCGCCAAGTTCCTCCATCGGTGTCCCTACACCTGACAATACACCAACAACCTTGCCTACTACGTTACTTACGTTACTTATAACATCAAGCGCCGGTCCTATTTTGGGTGCTATTACGGCAATTGCCTTCAAGACTGGTGCGGCAGGTGGAAAAATCGCACCTACAATTGGAGCTGCGATACTGCAAACTTTGCCTATCAAATCCCCAAGGAAACTAAAAAATCCCATAGATTAAAAGTATTTAGTTAGTAATTAATATTATTCAGTTTACCCTTCTTCTTACTTGGCACCTCCTCCCCTGAAAGGATTCGGGAAATCAAGTCCATACGTTCGGCTATGCCTACGTCATCGGTAAAGGCGTTTTCTATGAATATCCGCAGCCACTGGTCGCGTGTCTGTCGGGAATCCAAATCCCTGACTATATCCCTAAGAATATCGTCAACAGCGAAAGTCCTGACACCACCTTCGTTTTTAATGCAGGCCTTATAACATTCCTTGAAGTCAGCAAGGTAAGACCAAACGAAATCAACATCATCAGGCGCAGGCTGATTCTCGCAATTCACCAATTCGGGGATTACTCCATCCTTGTAATTATCTGCATAGAATTGAAGTATCCGCTTACGAAGTTGTTCGTCGGTTGTGGGCGGACGAGAAGTGTCGTTGTCATCAGATCTCTGAATCTGCACCTGTATCGCCTTATTGAGGCCCGGAAATATCATAACGCAACGTCCTGGCTCCAAATACGACAAGAAATCCTTCTGTGTATCCTTCAAAGCCATAGTGTTGCCAATAGCATCCTTGTCGTCCAATGCGAAAATCTTGTGAACGATTTTGGTATTGGTGTTTTTGAGAACCTCGGGCGTTAGTTTGTTCGGAATCTGATCGGCTATTATTAGCGACTCGCCATATTTGCGGATCTCGGCCAACATATCAGCGAAAATCTCAACTCCGTTTTTCTTGTTGTTGGAGTCGCCGGGCTCAAACTTGCTGAGCAGACGGTGAGCCTCCTCCACCAACGTGATATGACGGACCTTGCGATTGGTGTCGCGGAATTTCTTCTTGATAGCCTCTGTGAGATGACTGAGAATGAATCCCATAACGAGCGATTTCTCAGTACCGCTCCTGATATTCTCCAATTCGAAAACCACTTTCCTATCAAGAAGTTTTATAAAGTCTATCGAATGTTTGGTATCAAGCATCAAACCATTGGAACCTCGCAAAAGTCCTTCCAAAAGGGCGTTGATAGTACCAAGATACTCATCCTTCAATCTATCGTCGAATCCCTGACTATCAACCACCTCCTTACACCTTTGCTTCAAGTCAGACAATGTAGGAAACGCATCCACAGAGCCGGAATATGGATCAACAAATCTTCTGTTTCTATTGGTGGAGATATTCCATCCCTTATCCTCATAGCATTTCAGGATAGCGGAACTCATCAACTGAGGAATAGCGGCCTCCATATCGAATGCCGCTTCAAGGCTTGCCTTTATCATATCGACTCTCGAAGTGATATTCTCGCCCTCGAAAAACTCGAAGGGATTAAGCCTGAAAGGAGCGCAATCTTCCTTGCCCAAGGTAAATACCAACAAGTCAGGGAATTGCTCCGTAAGAACCCTGTACTCGGTTTTGGCAGGCTCTATCACAAGGAATCCGTCCATACCGCTTTCCAAAAGCAGGCGCTGACAAGTTGTGGTTTTTCCACTTCCGGTAACTCCCGTTACGAAAATGTGACGGTCGAAATAATCCTTGCTGAAAAACACAGGTTGTTTCTCCAACTCCACACCACTCTGAACAAGATTGCCAAGGCGTATGGAATTGTCAGCCTTCTTAACATTGAGACCGAAATCAACCTCCTCCCTGAGAGCAAGACCTACCACCTCCTTCTGAGGTAATCCTGCAATAAGGCTCAATTCCTTGGAACTCATCAGATTGGCAAGATAGAAACAATCGGGTTCTATGAACTTGTTGTATGCCACCTGAGACCTTGCGTCGGGAATGGAAACATTGAACCTCGGCACCTGAAACTTTTGAATGGCATCTGTAACCGTAGGCCCGGCAATATATGATTTGAAGGAAGCCATATTTCCACTCTCGGCGGCATATACCGAACGTATTGTGGTTTCCAACTTCTTCAAAACCAAATTGTTGTTGGCCATCAACGAGAAAGTGACATTAAACAATCCCTTTCCTATTCCGTAATCCAACTTCGGGAAAAGATTGTCGTCCAAGTATTTTATCTTCTCGGCAAAAGCCTTGTTGGTGTATTCCACCGAAAGCGACTGGCCCTTGTTGGTTCCCGACTGAGTTCCCGAGGTTTCCGAGGTTCCTTTTGCAATAGAAGTTCCATCAGTATGTGAATTACCGGTAGAATCTCCCACAGAGACCGTGGTGGTTTTGTTGGTGGTTGCAGACTTGCCAAAGGAATTCGATTCATTATTTGAGACCGAATTCGTATGAGTATTGGACTTAGACTTGCTTTCGTTAGTTCCGTGAGAATCCTTATTTGAATTCCAAGAATGATTCTCGGTTGTGCCCTTGGTGTTTGTTGCACCGTTGGAATCGGAAGTGGTTGTAGTAAAACCGTTGGTTTTCGTTTCTGTGACACCCGTGGATTTACCTTCCGCCTCCGATTTGTTTACTGTGTGGTTATCGTTTTTGGTATCAGACGATTGCTCTGTTTTTGTTACGGAAGTTCCTTTATTATTAGATACTCCCTCATTGCTGCCTGACGACTGCTGATAATTGAATTTTGAGTTTGGCACAAGGTAATTGTACAACTCTATGGCGTTTCTCTTTACCTCGAAAATCTGCTCCTCGGTCAATGGGTGGGCTATCAGCAAGAGGGCAAACTCATCCCCTGCCATCACGTCAACGATTCTATCCACACCCTGGAAATCCTCGTCGTCCTGATTGATAGCCGGCACTCCATCGAGGAAGGAAGTGTGTGCAAATTCATTGATAGTTTTCTCCAAATCCTTCTTGCCGGACTTATCGAGTCCACGGATTTTGCTTCCCCTGAAATTGCCCTGCAAATTTGCTTTTAGAATGGTGTCGCCAATCTCGGTTATCTCAGCCACTTTTTGATCGGTGTAAGCATCCTTGGCCACGCCATAATAGAAACTCACGCCATCAGAATTGCCCAATATCAGATATACGAAATTTATACCCACGAAGTTCATAGAAGATATAACATTCTCCAAGGCCTCCTTTCTTGGAGCCTTGTCGGCGAATGTTATCTCCTCCACCTTGAAAAACGAGTAACTTTTGAGGTCGGTATCGTTTCTCACTTCCTTGGGTACCTCACTTGCCCTGTTGGTCAATACCGTGTCAAGTTTCAGTACAGATATGTTGCTTTCAAAAACTTTGCTTTGTGATTCCATTGTTGAAATTTTTAGCCGTTGTTTTCTATTTTGAGGTCTATCTCAAAGAACTCATTCTCAGAAATCTTATCGATCTCGTCGTATTCCGACGCAACCACACATTTCAATGTGTGCGGATTGGTGGCGAGTACGAAAATATACTTATCAGGTCCGTATGTATCTATATGACAAGTCTTGAACTCTGCCTTATCAAGTTTCATATCGCCGTTGATACACTCAGGACGCTCTGTGTAGTATATGGAAAATTCGTCAACATCAGCCTCCATATAGCGATACCATACATTGAACTTAGGCTTGCCCACAGTAGAAAGTGGTTTATTGGGATCGTCGGATTCAAACGGACGGAAGTTCTTCTTTTTCTTGTAACCGATATAGAACTGGAAGGCGGCCTCTATATCCTTGGTCCTTACGTCGATAGTACCACCCTTTCGGCAATCCACAAGTCCGTAGGCAACGCCTGTTTTTCCTGTCGGCATATTGTCTGGATCCTCTATTTCCACATTGCGCTTGCGCATTTTATCTATGGCATCAGAGGAACCGAGAGCCGGGAATATCTCGAAATACCTATCTTTTTCAGACAGATCTTTCTTATTGAGAGTCATCACCTCATCTATCTTCTTATTGAAGAGTTCGATTACGTAAGGCGACTTGCAGGAGTTTCCCGCAAGGAAAATATGGAGTTTTTTCTCATCTCCCTTGTCCATCTTGGTACGGAGCGCAAGGGCATCAAAAAAGTTCTGTATAGCGCTCGAAATCTTGGCCTTGATGAAATCCCTGACCTTGGTCTTTGTGGTGCTGATACGGTGACTATTGTCAGGAGCACCATCTACGTCGTGAAGCAAAGGCATAAGGGTAATTGTCTCGTCATCTTCGGAAGTTGCTGACTGACTGTCGGTATCAGATACAGACTTCTCGCCATCCAACATTTGGGCGGATTTCTCCCAATACGGACGGAGCATAGCGGCAAGATTGTGCATATTCTTATCGGCGGCATCAGTATCCTTTATATATAGATCCATTCCCGGGAAGGTCTCCTTAGACGGGCCTTGCTTGAAATTGAACATAATCTTGTCATCCTTTTTGAGACTTTCCTTATTGTCGCAGAATACACTGAAAGCGAGGTCTGCCAAGAGATTCTCTCCTCCCATAGTCTTGATTCCACCGCCACCAAAAGTCTCAATGGAGTAATCGTACTTACCCTTGCCTTCTTTCCAAATACCGAAATCGAAATCGGTGGTTCCGCCTCCGAAATCGAAAATTCCGTAATGAATGGTCTCTTCTCCTTCGGGCTCGAAACCATACTGTTGTAATGCACATACGGCGTATGCCAATGGTTCTGATATTGAGCCATCTACATAGAAACCCTTCATCAGTTCCTCATTGTTGAGCACGGTAGGAGGCATCGACTTGCGAAGTCCCTTCTCGAAACTCTCGGTGATTTTCCTCTTGACGTCGGTAGGATAAGTAACAGGGAACGACAGGTAATACTTCAAGTATATACCGTTGTTCATATTGTTGATATACAGACCAATGTAGTAGGCGTAAACCTCAATAGGATTGAAATCGCCGTCAGCAAGTTCAAGGAAAGGCTTCAAAGGATGATCCTTGTAACCATCCTTGCCATTGGAAACATTCCGCGACTGAATATTGTAAGAAGAACTCTTGTCGGCGGCCCACTGTTTCATATTGGTCATAAAGGTAAAGAACTCATTGCTCGACGACTCCTTGAAGTGATTGGCGGCCTCGTGCGATACCATAAGATCGTTCCATTCCGTTTCCGGACGACCGTTGGATTGCTGATAGGCGTTATGGAACTTCTCCAACGAGAGGAATCTCATAACGGTAGGGTTCTCATAACGGTCTTCCTCCGAGCCTCGTGATATTGCCATAGGCAGAGTAGTGGAATTGGAGGCCTGAAAACAAACCACCGTGCTCTTGGTTCCGAAATCGATACCCACCACGCCGTTTCTAATGTCCTTCTCGGGATTGCGTGCATAGAATCCATTAGAAGTCAATTTTGAGGCGACGCCTGCATCCTCCTCTGTAAGCGACTCCTTGACACCCTCCCAAAGATCCCAATGTCCACGGTTTGCCGATTTCAGAATCAACTCGTCGTAAGGATCTATATCGGCACGGATTTTCTCGCAGTTAAGGAGTTTGTCCTTGCCATTGGACTGAGAAATGGTGGAATAGAACCCTTCTTTAATCTTGTACTCAGAGTCCAATCCATTCTCTGACCAATATTCAACAGCCTCTCTTTCTTCCTGAGTCAAAGACAATGTTGTAGGGAACAATTTGTTTTTGAGCAAAACAACCACCACTAAATCGAAAGTCAACGCCGTAATTCCGACAACTGTGATGAAGGTATTAGAAAAGAAATTATAACAACACTCCCTCTGATTGGAAGAACTACAATAAAAGGGAGTGCCTGACAAATCCGCCTCCAAGAAAATATTGTCTGAATAATAACGTCTTATATATTTTTGAACGAACTGAATGGAGGGGCAAGTAATTTTATTGAGACCTGGCACTACGGGAGCGTAGTTATTGATACAGTCTCTTACATAAGTATGCAAACAGGATTTATTTGCTCTACTAAAAAAAACTCCTTGGTTTCCATCCTTACAAAGTACCAAATCCGAGCCTTGGAATTCAACCACATTGCCATTTGGCAACATTTCAATAAACTCCTCGTACTTGGCACGTATGGCTTTGAGTCTATCTAAATCCATATTTACGTTTTCCATTGTCTATTAATATATTAGGTTTTTTACTTGATTTCAATAGTCTGGATTTCTCCCAACTTGTTTTTATCAACATCACCATCCTTCGACACAGCATACTGTAATGTGTGTGGATTAACGGCCTTGATATACACGTAGGCCTCAGGATCCACAACATCAATCTTGCATCCTACCACAATTGCTTTGGTGATTGGCATATCGCCTGTAATGCACTCAGGATGATCGGTATAATAAAGTTCGAAATCCTCATAGCCGGCATCGATAAACCTGTACCAAACATTGCGCTCAGGTTTGCCTACGGTAGATAAAGGCTTATCGGTATCTGACTCGAAAGGCTTGAACTTCTTCCTCTTGCCATATCCTATATAATAAAGGAACGACATCTCCTCGAGCCTTGTAATCACCTCAATAGGTCCTCCATCCCTGCAATCTATCAATCCGAATGCTACTCCGGTCTTTCCTGTGGGCAAAGCATCTACATCGTCAACTTCTACACCACGCTTTTTGAGAATAGCCAAGGATTCAGGACTTCCAAGAGGAGGGAAAATCTCGAAGTATTTTTCCTTGTCCTCGGCAGGTTTCCCGTTGATTTTCATAAGGTTTTCGATACGCTGGTTGAAGATTTCCATTACGTATGGCGACTTGCAGGAGTTTCCGGCAAGGAATATGTGCAGTTTGGGCTCCTGTCCCTTGTCCATACGGGTCCTGTTGTTGAGAGCCTGGAAGAAATTGTCAACCGCCGAGGTTATCTTCTCCTTTATGAAACTGCGAATACGAGTCTTGGAGGTCTTGATTACGACGCTCAGATCGGGCTCGCCATCGGCACGGTGAAGCACAGTCTTTATTTCTATCTCTTCGGTTTTATCATTGTCAGAGTTGTTATCAAGCATTTTTGACGACTCCTGCCAATAAGGTCTCAATTGCTCAATCAGGCTGTGCATATTCTTATCGGATTCCACTGAATTCTCTTTCAGATAGTCCTCGTATCCTGCAAAATAGAGTCTGCTTGGTCCAAGACGGAAATATATATTCTTGCCTTTCAGTTGATCCCTGTTGTCCTTGAAAATCTCAAAAGCAAGATCGTCCAAAAGATTCTCTCCGCCCATTGTGTTGATACCACTACCGCCAAAGGTCTCTATCGAAAAATCAAATCGACCCTTTCCCGGCTTCCAAATACCGAAATCGAAATCAGTGGTGCCACCTCCAAAATCGAAAATGCCGTAATGGAAAGTCTCATTGCCATCTGGTTCGAAACCATATTGCTGTAATGCACATACGGCGTATGCCAAGGGTTCCGAAATAGTACCATTCACGAAAAAATTCTTCATAGTAGCCTCATCGTTCAGTACCGTTACGGGCATAGACTTACGGAGTCCACGTTCGAAACTCTCTATCATCTTTTTTCTAACTGAATCCTCGTATGTTACAGGGAAAGATAGATAATATTTCAGATAGATACCGTTGTCCATATTGTTGATATGCAGACCTATATAATAGGCATAGACCTCAATAGGATTGAAATCATTATCAGCAAGGTCCATAAAAGGCTTCAATATAATCGATTTGAAATTGCCATTCTGATCCTTTTCTGCCATAGATTCAATCCTGAACGAGCGTTTCACATTGCCCGCCCATTGCTTTATCTCAGTCATATATGTGCTGAACTCCCTGCTCGACGACTCCTTGAAATGGCGCATAGCCTCGTGCGAGATTATGAGATCGTTCCAACAAGTATTAGGACGGCCATCACTTGACTTATAGGCTTCCATAAACTTGTCGATAGACATAAAATGCATCATTGTAGGATTCTCGTACCTATCGCCATCGCCTTCCGAAATCTGTTTCCGCAACACCATAGAGTTGTCAGTCTTGAAACAGACAACAGTGCTCTTGGTTCCGAAATCGATCGCCACAACACCGCTCTTAACATCCGAGAGAGGATTTCTTGCATAAAAACCGTCCTTTGTAGGCTGTTCTTTGTTATCATCCCAAAGATCCCAATGACCACGGTTGGAGTCAGAAAGAATCCTTGCATCGTATGGATCACGATTGCAACGAACATAGTCGCAATTCAACAACTGCTGAACTGCTTGTGGAAGTTGAGGGGTTGAAGTGGACTTTTCGGGAGATTTTTCAGATTGAGGATTATCAGCCTTGTCCTCAGTTTTTTGCTGAACATCATCCTGAGGCAATATTACACAATAATCATCATCAATAAACTTGGTCCAAGCCTTCAACAACTCCTTGTCCTCTGATGACAATTTCATTGAAGTTGGAATCAATTTATTCTTCAAAAGAACATTCACGATAGAGTCGCTATCGACGCTTGTAACCAAGACTGGATAAAACATCTTAGTAGTAGCAGAATGTTCCAAAAACTCTTGGTCTCTTCCATCAAGAAACAAAATCATTTTTTCGTCAATAGAAATTGCGATATATCCAACCTTGTAAGACGAACGAACAAAATTTTTCAAAAAATTTAAGGTTGGCAATTCTGAATCAAGATTTTTAAGAACATAACCATTTCGCCGACTCTTGTATATATTTAACAAGGACTTAGCGGATACCTTTTGATAATCCTTATTCCAAAAGACATATTTTCCTTCTGATTCCGAACAAACCAATTTGGGATTAGAGAAAGTAAAGGAAGACTTCAAGCCTACCGAATTCACAAAGGTAATGTAACGGTTATAAAGAGATTCAAGTTTCTTCCTGTCGAAATTATTATTAGCCATACGTTTTTTATATTAGATTGTGAATGAATGTTATGATTTTTACCAAACTATCAGACACAACTAACCACTTCGCATTATCTGCAAAGTCCGTTGGCTTTTATAGATAGAAACAAAATCTATCTTATAAACTCCTTTGAATATGGGGGGGGTAAAATACTGACACTCAGTATTTTACGAACACCGAGTAAATTAGATGAATAATTATATGTATTGTTTTGGCGATACATCAAGTTCTTTTTAATTACTAATAGCAAATATAAGGCAAAAATATCTACAAACAAAAATATTTTTGAAGAAAATTAGCAAAAAAAATTATCTTTGCAAATTAAAAACATTAACTATGAAATATTCAATCACGACTCTTATAATAATAGCGCTCTGCATTCCCCAGGCATTTTCTCAGATACCTGATGGCGCACAATGCCTCATCGAATCCTATCCTGAATTTGGAATAAGATACGATGACAACAAGTTGATTTTCAGCGACGGAAGCACCATTATCTACGACGACGGTTTAGATAAGGATTTCGACGAGAAACTCGACAATTCCGACCCCGAGGATATGTTCTCGCTCAGGTACGACACATCTGCTACGCCAGCCTACCTTGCCGACGCTGGACGCAGCCGCTGCGAGGAACTCTTCAAAAAAATGTACGGAAACTCCGCCGCCGAGGTCGCCAAGAAACTCGTTCCCGTAAAATGGTTTGGTCAGACAATAAAATTCACCTCGGTGAATGGCGCAAACAAACAGCTTGAAAAAGTGGCCGCCGAGATAGCCCAACATCCCGAACTCATAAAACACGTTACCGGAGCGCAGACCTTCTACTGGCGACAAGTCCGAGGAGCCAACCGCCTGAGCGCCCACAGTTATGGAATCGCAGTTGACATAAACGTCTCTAACTCAAACTACTGGAAATGGGACAATCCCAAGGCCAAGGAAACCGACCATATCGGCTACAAGAACCGCATAAATATGGAAGTAGTCCGCATTTTCCGCAAACACGGCTTCATCTGGGGCGGCAACTGGTACCACTACGACACAATGCACTTCGAGTACAGGCCAGAGATACTTTGCATTAAATGAGTTTTTTCGCAACTTAAAAGTTGCAAATATTGATATTTATAATTACATTTGCAAAAAATAGAAAATGGATTTTGTACAATCAATACCCGGATACAATCACCTTTGGGCAGTGAAAGAAGAAGACAAAGAAACAGATGAACTTTCATTGTTGTTTAAACAATGGAACAACGCAAACTACCTTTTGGACTTCTTTCTTGCAAATATGGACGATTTAAAAGGATTCTTCCATATCCAAAAAATATCTGAAGCAATCAACGATACAATGGAAGACGCAGAAGACTTGCAAAGACTAATTCTTGATTTTCCATATACAGAACAACTTGACGGATTATTTCATCCATTAAGTCTTTCTGACAACAGAGCACACGAACTTACCAGAGAAAAAGCAAGAAACTGGGACCGAACCAAACACGCAAGTTGGTTAAGAATATATGCAATAAGAATAGATCCAAATGTTTACATTGTAACAGGAGGCGCTATAAAACTTACTGCAAAAATGCAAGACAGAGAGCATACACAAATTGAACTTGAAAAACTGAACAAATGCAGAAACTACCTGAAAGACAATGGAGTTTTTGACCAAGATAGTTTTTTAGAAACAATTAACGAAGAATAGTTATGAGAACAGAAGTCTTAGATTTTCTAAAAAGTCACCAATCCAAGACGCCTTCTTCATTTGTAGAAGACGCACAATGGAGACAAGAAAACGCGGAATGGCTGGCTTGGTCCAGACAGGTCGCACTGAAACTTATTGACTATATGCAAGAAAACAACCTGACACGCTCCGACATTGCCGATAAATTAGGAGTCAGCCACCAATATGTAAGCAAAATTCTTTCAGGCTTACAAAACTTCTCGTTCAAGACAATTGCAGAAATTCAACAAAAACTGAACATCCAATTATTCAGTTTCTAATAAATAACGGCTCACAAAATCAATCTCGATTCTGTGAGCCGTTCTTATATAAAAGTATATTCTGTATCACGTATGCGATAGCAAAATTACCATAGCATCAGAGGCTGATTAATTACTTAGCCAATCTTGCCTGGATAGCCTTGCTGGCCTCTTCGTAGCCTGGCTTGTTGAGGAGGGCGAACATATTCTTCTTGTAAGCCTCTACGCCTGGCTGGTTGAATGGGTTTACGCCGAGGATGTAGCCTGAGATACCGCAGGCTTTCTCGAAGAAGTAGATCATCTGGCCGAGGTAGTACTCGTTGAGCTGTGGAATCTCGATACGGATCTGTGGAACGCCACCGTCGAGGTGAGCGAGTTGAGTACCGAGTTCTGCCTGCTTGTTAACGAAGTCAACGCGCTTGCCGGCGAGGAAGTTGAGTTGGTCGAGGTTCTGAGCGTCAGAAGGAATCTCAACCTTGCGGTCAGGCTCTGCGATAGAGATTACAGTCTCGTACATCAGGCGAACACCTTCCTGAATGTACTGGCCCATAGAGTGGAGGTCGGAGGTGAAATCTACCGAGGCAGGGAAAATACCCTTGCCGTCCTTGCCCTCTGATTCGCCATAAAGTTGCTTCCACCACTCCATAAAGTAGTGAAGTTTTGGGTGGAAGTTAACGAGGATCTCTGTTGACTTGCCAGCCTTGTGGAGAAGGTTGCGGACTACAGCGTAGTGAGCCGAAATGTTCTCGTCGAACGACTTGCCCTTCTGAGTCTTCTCCTCTACCGAGTAAGCACCCTTCAGCAATGCGCGAACGTCGAAGCCAGCGCAGGCGATTGGGAACAGTCCTACTGGAGTGAGCACTGAGAAACGGCCACCTACAGAGTCGCCGATTACGAAAGTTGTGTAACCCTCGGCTGTTGCGAGAGTCTTGAGAGCACCACGGCTCTTGTCGGTGATAGCCACGATACGTGTAGCGGCCTCAGCCTTGCCATATTTCTTCTCGATCTGCTCCTTGAGGAGACGGAAGGCGATTGCAGGCTCGGTGGTGGTACCTGACTTGGAAACCACGCAGAGAGCATAGCTCTTGTCGGCGATAACGTCCATAAGTTCAGCGATATAGTCCTCGCCAATGTTCTGACCAGCAAAGAGTACGAGTGGCATACCCTTCTTAGGACACATCTGAGCGAACGAGTTGCTGAGAGCCTCGATAACGGCCTTGGCGCCAAGATAAGAGCCGCCGATACCGATTACTACGAGAACGTCGATCTTCTCGCGGAGCTCGGCTGCCTTCTTCTCAATGGCAGAGAGTTCCTCCTCAGAGATGATATTCTTAACATCCACCCAGCCCAGGAAATCGTTGCCTGGAAGAGTCTTGTCGTAGAGAGCAGCGTTATACTCCAACGCCTTATCCTGCAATGACTTGTAGTCATCCTTTGAGACAAATTCCAATGCCTTGGAAATGTCGAGAGTTAAATCTTTCATTATTATTGCAAATTTTTAGTAATGGTTTATTATGCCCCAAAAATAGAAAATATTTTTGAGACTGCAAGAAAAAGGAGCGGAAAAATTGTTACAATTACTCATTGCTCTTAATATACTCCTCGATATACTCCATAGCGGCATCGCCCCATAGCGTATCCTTTTCGGGAGTAACCACCAATGGCGAAGAGCACACCTCCAGAATATCATCGTCAGGATTCAGGATCTCCCAAGTAACGTTTTCAGGCAAAGCCACAGGATACCTCATAAGCACCTTGTCGCCATAAATCGGGAAAGGGGCATCCAGATCATTGTCATAATCAGAATAATAATACTTCACACAATCCTTGCCATTCAATCCAAATGTTGGGGTTGTAATCCAGGCGCTGAAGTCCATTTGATACTCAGTGCTTCTGTTTCGCTTCCTGGATTTACTCTGTTGCTTGTCAGTAACATCTCCCAACACATACACAACTCCTGCCTCGTCCTCAGAGACGCTTACAACAAAAAAACCAGAAAAAACACCCACTATCGGGAAAATAATACAGAAAACCACAACAGGAGGCATACGTTCCAGTTTCAAAAACGGCATGGCAACTGCCAGAACAAACAGAGGTACAAACCACGCCAACACACCCATCAAAATATCTCGGTTGATAGTCGCAACCATCACCAACAAAGTGCTTATTAGCGCCATCACTATTGCCGAAAACACATATAGCCTCTTCATATCCATATACTTATTTTAATTATAAAAAAAACAAATTATTGTTCAACATTGCTATTAATCAATTCTGTATCTGACACTTTCCTCACAATCCACCAGCCCAACGCCGCATGCACAATACTCATAAGCGGACTTATCAGGTTGAAAAAGCAGAATGGCAGATACGTAAGCGTAGGCACTCCGAGCACGGTGCTTTGGGTCATACCGCAAGTGTTCCAGGGGATGAGCACCGAGGTCACGGTGGCGCTGTCCTCACTTGTGCGCGACAGCAGACGGCCCTCGTATCCCTGACGGCTGTATTCGTCCTTAAACATATTAGCTGTCATGATAATGGAAATATATTGGTCGCCCGTAGCCATGTTCAGCGAAAGGCCATTGATTACCGTGGAGAACACGAGGCCGACACGTGAACGGGTTAGCCTCCTGAAAATCGCGCTAAAGAAACACCTCAACATTCCGCTCTCATGCATCACGGCTCCAAAAGCCAACGCGCATATTATCAGCCAGATAGTATTCAGCATACCGCTCATTCCCGAGGTGGCCACAAGCTTGGTGAGAAGCTCGTTGCCAGTATCGATGCCTGTGCTTCCGAATATCACCGTCATCACGCCCTTGAAAATTCCCTCGCCATCAGCTGAACCTCCTATCTCGCTGAGCAGACCGCCCTGCATGAAAATCGCCATCAGCGACGCCATAATGGCCGAACAGAACAAAACCACAAGCGCCGGAGCCTTCTTGTAGATAAGTATTCCTGTAGCTAACGGCACTATCATCGTAACAACTGATATATTAAAGCTTCCGTTCAGGGCGTCGAGGTAAACTTGCACATCAGCTGCACTATCCTGAACCAAAACAAAACCCGCCACGCCGAAAATCACAAGCGCTATCAGGATGCTGGGCACCGTGGTGTACATCATGTAGCGGATATGCTGGAAAATCGGTGTGCCGCTAACGGTGGAGGCAAGCACAGTGGTATCGCTGAGGGGCGAAACC
>JAZQPB010000047.1:0-11844 GCA_045628165.1 Bacteroidales bacterium
TAAGTAAATGATACGCTCGATAGCGATAGCGAGACCGAGAATCAAAGCGATGAGAACCGATGCCATGAAGCCGGCACCACCCTCGATGAACTTTGTCTTGATAGCCTTGTGTACAGGAACCTCCTCTGGAGCATCCTGTGAAACTGAAGCTGCAGGAGCATTGTCTGCTGCTGGTGTTGCAACCTGCTCGGTTGCTGCTGCTGGAGCGTCGTCCTGTGCAAATACATTAGCACTACCGAATACTAACATTCCAGTTATTGCCAATAATGAAAATAGCTTTTTCATGTTGTGTTTTTTAATTTTTAAATTATACGATTATTGATGTTTATATGCTTGTTAAATAATTTGTAAGTAGCTCAGAAATAATATTTTGCGGAGAGAAAGGGATTCGAACCCTTGGTACCCTTTTGAGGTACACACACTTTCCAGGCGTGCTCCTTCGACCACTCGGACACCTCTCCAAAAATATCTTTCCTAATCCGCTGTGAAATTACAAATAATTTTTGAGCCTAAAAAATATTTACGCAAAAAAATAAACAATTTTTTTACAATAACTTATTATTAGGCTAAGTGACTTGCTTTTACGCCTCTGTCGATCTTGCGCATAAGGCCCTGGAGCACGCTTCCGGGTCCGCACTCCACAAACTCGTCGCAGCCTGCGGCTATCATGTTCTGCACGCTCTTGGTCCATCTGACGGGCGATGTGAGCTGGGCTATGAGGTTGGCCTTAATCTCCTCGGGATTGGTGTGGGCCATGGCGTCAACATTCTGATATACAGGACACTTAGGTGTGGCGAAGCTTGTGGCGGCAATGGCTGCCTCGAGCTCTACCTTGGCGGGGTCCATGAGTGGAGAGTGGAATGCGCCGCTTACCGCGAGCTTCACTACTCTCTTGGCTCCGGCGGCTGTGAGCTGCTCTGATGCAGCATCCACGCCCTGCTCTGTGCCGGAGATTACCACCTGGCCGGGGCAGTTGAAGTTGGCGGCTACCACAGCCTTGCCATCAGCTGATACCTTGGCGCAGATGTCCTCTATCTGTGCGTCCTCCAGGCCGAGAACGGCGGCCATTGTTCCCTTCTGGATCTCGCAGGCCTTCTGCATGGCGGCGGCGCGCTTGGCCACGAGTGTGAGGCCGTCCTCGAAAGTGAGTGCTCCGGCGGCTGTGAGTGCCGAGAACTCGCCGAGAGAGTGTCCTGCTGTAACGCCTGGCACAAAGCTGTCGCCCAAGGCAAGAACGGAGATTACAGAGTGGAGGAATACGCATGGCTGTGTTACCTTGGTCTGCATCAAATCCTCTGCTGTACCCTCAAACATGAGTTTTGTAATTCCGAAACCGAGAATCTCGTCGGCCTTGTCGAAAAGCTGCTTGGCTATCGGAGAATTCTCATATAGGTCTTTACCCATTCCAGGGAACTGTGAGCCCTGTCCTGGAAACATGTATGCTATCATTTTTTATGATTTAAAGGTTTGAATTTTTCAAGATGCAAATATAATACAAAATTATTGTGTTACGTTAATATTAGCTGAACTTTTTTTCATGGAGCTGATATACACCTTATATAATATATACACCGTAAGTATGGAAGTATACGCAATTGCCATTAGCTGAAATGGCCATCAGCTAAGTAAAATCCTTAAAAGCGGCAAAAAATTGTATAAAAATCACTTTTTGTGCAAAAATATATTGCAACATCAAAGAAATTATGTAATTTCGTAACATCAAAATTTAAGTGAAAGCATAAAACATAAATATCTATAAAAAATGGATTTACACGAATTTCAAGGCAAAGTGATTCTTGCCAAATACGGAGTTCCCGTACCAAAGGGAATCGTGGCAGAGACGGCCGAGGAGGCTGTAGAGGCAGCCAAGAAGCTCCAGGAGGAGACAGGCACCAACTGCTGGGCCATTAAGGCGCAGGTACACGCAGGCGGCCGCGGCAAGGCAGGCGGAGTAAAGATAGCCAAGTCGATAGACGAGGTGAAGACTTACGCCGGCCAGATAATCGGCATGACTCTGGTAACTAAGCAGACTGGCGCAGCCGGCAAGCTCGTACGCAAGGTACTCGTAGAGGAGAGCATCTACTACCCCAACGCCGAGGGCAAGATCGATGTAGCTGAATACTACATGAGCATTCTCCTGAACAGGGCCACAGGCCGCAACATCGTGATGTACTCGCCCAAGGGCGGCATGAACATCGAGGAGGTTGCCGAGGAGACTCCGGAGCTCATCTACAAGGAGGAGATAAACCCGGGCACAGGCCTTCTCGCATTCCAGGCCAACAGAATAGCCTTGAATCTCGGTCTCAGCGGCGATGCAGCCAAGAACATGAAGAAGTTTGTGGCTGGCCTCGTAAACGCATACCTGAAGAGCGACTCTTCGATGATGGAGATAAACCCTGTATTCAAGACATCCGACAACAAGATCCTGGCAGCCGACTGCAAGGTGAAGCTCGACGACAACGCCCTCTTCCGCCAGAAGGAGTTCGCCGCAATGCGCGATATCACTGAGGAGGCTCCAGCCGAGGTGGAGGCAGGCCAGTACGGTCTCAACCTCGTAAAGCTCGACGGAAACATCGGCTGTATGGTAAACGGCGCCGGCCTCGCTATGGCCACAATGGATATCATCAAGCTCTCGGGCGGCGATCCAGCCAACTTCCTCGATGTAGGTGGTACAGCTTCGGCCGAGACAGTAGAGGCAGCCTTCAAGATCATCATGAAGGATCCTAATGTGAAGGCCATCCTCGTAAACATCTTCGGCGGTATCGTAAGATGCGACCGTGTAGCTAATGGCGTGGTGGAGGCTTACAAGAAGATCGGCAATATCAATATTCCTATCATCGTACGTCTCCAGGGCACCAACGCCGAGGAGGCCAAGAAGATTATCGACGAGAGCGGTCTCAATGTAATGTCGGCTATCACATTCGAGGAGGCGGCCAAGCTCGTATCGAAGGTGGTAAACCAGTAATCTGGAATATCACACACCTTATATAATAGAGGCGCAGCGGAAAATTCCGCCGCGCCTCTATTTTTTTTGAAAAAAATTAGAAAAATATTAAATGTATTTAAAACCTTTTATTTATATTTGCCGTATGAAACAAATTCGAAATTCTTAACCACTAAAACAATTACCGAAAATGAGAAGAACAAACCATTGGATTCTCGGAGCCATGATTACACTGCTCACTCTGGGCGGCATTACATCGTGCAACGAAGACGAGAGCCTCTTTGAGCAGAGAACTCAGCAGAATTCGTCTGTTACCCCATCAGCTCCCGGCGACCCCGGAGCAGTAACTCCCGACGGGCCAGGCGACCCATCCAACCCCGACAATCCATCAGCTGACGTTACAGATTTTGCCTACGGCGCCGACCCAAGCTGGATAACCGAAATGGAAGCCGCCGGCAATAAGTTTTACGACAAGAACGGCACGGAGACTGAATGCCTTCAGCTGCTGAAAAACACCGGATTCAACGCCGCGAGATTCCGCGTATGGGTGGATCCATCCACATATCCCGACCTGAACGGCTACTGCGACAAGGCCGACGTGGTGGAGAAGGCCAAGCGCGCCCAGGCCCTCGGATACCACATAATGATAGACTTCCACTACTCCGACGGCTGGGCCGACCCCAAGCAGCAGCGCAAGCCTAAGGTCTGGACAGATATTGAAACCATAGACGAGCTGGCACAGGCCGCCGCCGACCACACCACCGACGTGCTTCAGGCTCTCAAGGATGCCGGCGTATCAGTGGCCTGGGTGCAGATAGGCAACGAGACAATGGGCGGAATGATGTTCCACAAGTGGGACGACAAGGAATACGAGGAAAACCACACCGCGCTCAACTGCGAAATGGGAACCGAAAACTATGTGAAGGTCCACAACAAGGCACGCGAGGCTGCCAAGGCTGTATTTCCTGATACAAAAATCGTAGTACACTTCCAGAACGGACAGCGTGACCACTCGGCCACAGTGCAGAAACTCAAGGACATGGGCGCCGAGTTCGATATATTCGGAGTATCGCTCTATCCTGATTTCAGCAAAGCCAACTGGTATGCCGACTACATAGACGTATGCATCAGCAATCTCAAGAAAATATCCGACAACTGCGACAAGGACGTGATGATCTGCGAGCTCGGCGCCACATCCATAGCATCATGGGACGCCAAGCGCGCCATCTGGAATACCGTAATCCGCAGCAAGAGCGAGCTCTCACGCTGCAAGGGCGTATTCTACTGGGAGCCAGAGGCTTCAGGCTGGAACGGATACCCCATGGGCGGTTTTCTCGCATCAGGCAAGCCAGCTGATGCACTCGATGTATTCGACGGACAGCACACCGAGCTCCTGCCGGAAAATGATCCCGACGGCGGCAACGACCGCAACGAAGACGCTCTCTACATCGACAACACAAACGGAGAGGAACTCGGCAAGCTCGAGAAGACCTCCGAGGGACTATACCAGGGCACAATCACTTTCAGTGCAAACTGGGAAAACTTCACCGTAACCGACAAGAACGGAGTAATTTACGGACCTACAAGCTGGACCAATGAGTACGAAATCGCCGTAGCAAAGGGCGAATTCAACCACTTCTGGATAGACGGCAACGCCGGCACATACGACATCTGGTTCGATATCAAGAATAGCAAGTGGGGAACAGGAAAGCCAGATTCTGCTGAACCAGACCCAACTCCTGATCCTGACCCAGACCCAGACCCTGAGCCAGCAAACGACGGCAAGCTCTATCTCTACAACAAGGACAACGGCGAGCTGATGGCCACCTGCGAGGCAGACGCCAACGGCATTTGGAAAACCACAGTAACAACTACAAAGGACTGGCAGAATTTCTTTGCCAAGGATTCAAACGGCAAAAACTTTGGCGTTTCTATTACAGACGGCAGCTGGGGTGCCTGGGACGAATTCGTGGAGAACGAGAGTTCAAACCTCTGGTTCGACAAGGAAATAGCCACCGCCGGCACTTACAATATCTGGTTTGACCTCGCCAACGGCAAATGGGGCGGCGAGGCAGCCAACAATTAATCTCAGAAAACAACTTCGATAATACAAAAAAGGCCACTCTGAATTTTGAGTGGCCTTTTTTGATATATAAATTAACGTCAGTTCTACGAATTATTATTATTTCGCCTACGGCGTTATTATAAAACATAAATTATCACGAATTAACATAAATTGGTCAAAAATTTTCTCATTATGAGTAATTTATGAAAAATTCGTGTCAATTTATGATAATTTATGCAAAAAAACAATTCATCGAACTCACAGCTGAAACCAGGAACTATGCTGCTGGAGCATTGTTGTCAGGAGTCTGAATAGACTGTTCCTCAGCAGGAGCCTCTTCCTCTGTTTTGGCTGGCTGCTGAGCCTGGCCGGCGTGAACATGAGGCATCTCGTCGGTGAAGAAAACCTTGAATCCCATGGTAGAGAAAAGACTTGTAAGAATCTTGCGACCCGAAACATCAGCCTTCTCAATAATTGAATCAGCTATGGCGCGCTGCTCCACAATACCCTTGGCGTGGCGGATGGCACCCTGAAGTTCCTCCGGGAATTTCCAGCTGCCGTCCTCAACAAAGATATTGATATCAGTAGGATTGGCAATAGTCTCAAGGAACTTGGCCTCGGGCAGATCGATGAAAAGAGTATCTCCGCAAACCTGCATTCCGTTATTATCCACAATCTCCTTGAGATCGTAGCCCACACGGCAAGTCACCTTTACGATTACCACCAACTCCTTCTCGAGCTTGCTCATTATCTGTGACTTATTCTCCTGCTTGTCCTTATCGTCGCCGGTAAACATATTGGAGAACCAGTTTCCAACAGAATTTACTGCATTGGTAACAGTAGCGCTTCCGCCTGTCTTAACCACAGAATCCTTCACCATCACCTCGTCGTAATAATACTCGGTGCAGAGCTCCTGTATCTGCTCCACAGCCTCTACAATATTAGGAGTCTCCTCTATAACCGACACACGGGCCTTGGAGCCAAACCAACCTGCCTTCCACATTGCGAAAGCGCAACCGGCAAAGGCAAGCAATGTTGCTATAATACCTATTTTCTTGAACATTTTTTTTAAGATTTTTAGAGTACAAATTCAATTTTAACAGCCTGGAAACCGAGGTTCTTGAGCATGGAATGGAACATAGGCTCGGCATTGCTCTCGGCCTGCTTGATGATCTGAGCCTTCAGGTTCTCATCGGCCAAGATCTGCTTCTCGGCCTCCTGGAGATATGTAACATACTCGGCCAGAGTGATAGAGCTGCGCAGAGTGCTCACCTTCACATAATCGAGTCTCACCTTGTCCATATCCATATTGATAGGCTCAAAGATCTTGGCGTGTGGCAGCTGAAGCACCACCTGACGGCCGCTTACCGAAACCTTATAGTTGCCCGAGCTGAGGTCGATACCGGCCTTCAGGGTAGCAGAGCAGCGGATAAGAGCCTTGCGGTCACCAATCTTGAAATTATCGAGAAGCGACTGCGGAAGATCGGTGGTTTTCACTATCTTGCCCACTGTATACTGCACAGTACCGAATTCGGCCACCTCCTGGGTGCCCATTTTCTCATAGATAGCGGCGTATGGAGACGTAATCTCCGCAGGATCGGCACAGCCAGCTAATACCGAAACCATACCCGCCAACAATAATGATTTAAACAGATTCATGATTTTTGGGATTTTAAAAAATTTAAGTATATTAAAAACATGTATAAATTACAAGTCGATGCCGGAATCCTTCAGAACCTTCAGGGCCGATTTGTGAACGAGCAGACCAGTTGTCTTGGCGCGCACGTATGCCTCCGAGGCATAGAAGAATCCCTTGTATTTGCCGGTAAAGCCCCAGGAGTTTTTCACGATGTAGAACTTGTTGCCATTCTGATCGTGGGCACGGCCTACAATATGCATTCCGTGGTCGTCGGTGGTGTTTCGGTTCATGAAATCCAGCTGACGGCTTTCCTGAGTTACATTCACCTCTATGCCGGGGCCGTTGAGAGTGCGGGCCATCAGCAGCTGTTTCTCGTAAGGCAGAGCCCTGAACTTATCCACCTCAGCCTTAGAAGTATTGGCAGACAATCCGGGCATAAGTGCATATCCGCCATTCATGTTGAACCCCTTCTCGCTCACATCTGAAGCCCAGAGCACTGTATGACCGCTATTGAGAGCCTCGTCGATTACTGCAATCATATCATCGATTTTCACATTAAGGAACTGTTCCCAGCGCCAGTTGTCGGGAATCTCGAGAGCAAAAGTCTTATAGAACTCATGATGAGAAAACGAAGTAAGCTGTATGTAGTCAGCTAATGGCAAACCAACTACCGAATCCGCAAACGTGCGCGGTGTATAAGTCTTGCCATTATACTGGAACTCAGCTGGATACACAGGGAAATATCCGTCTATCATCTTCACGAAATTATCGTGCCACCGGGGATCGATCTTCTTGCGCGAATCGTCGGCCACCGAATCGGCCACCTGGATCACACGGCTGAAAAGTCGTGAATGATTGATGCCAGACTCACCGGGCTTTGTGTTAGGGAAAACCGACTCGGGCACAAGGCCAACCTCCCTGGCCACTGCAAAATTATCGAGGAAATACGAACCCTCGCCAAAATTAAGCTTGCCGTGCAACATCACATACTTGTCGGCATGGTCGATGTAGTTTTGGCGCACCACAAACATCTCGGAGAGATTAGGCGGGTTCTGATTGCCGAAAAACCTCATCTCGCTCTCCATAAACGACATAGTGGAGAAACACCAGCAAGTGCCGGAGTGTCCCTGATCGGGCACATCGGGACAATAATGCCTTACATCATCTGTAAATTTAAACGAAGTCTGCGCCTGCGAAAGCTGAACCGAAGCCAACACAGACAAAATCAAAATTATTTTTCTCATGACGAATCAACTAATTATTAACAAATGCAAATATACAATAAATTTCGAAATATAGAACTGCCAATATGACACTTTTTGTATATTGGCAATATATTTGATTCCTATAAAGTACTTAACCATAAAAAAACAAAAAAATGGCAAGAAGAGGAGGACACCATCGTCCTAAAAACAAGAACGTTAACACACAAAATACAGAAATGGAACAGAACACAGAAACCCAGGAGACAGAATTGCAGGACGAAAATCTCGAGCAGAACGCCGAGAATGCGACAGCTGCTGACACAAAAGAGGAAACATCTGACAACAAGTCAGAGGCCGAAACTGAAAATGTGGCAGAAGATTCTGCTCAGGAAAATTTCGAGACAAAATATAACGAGCTCAACGACAGATATCTCCGTCTGATGGCCGAATTCGACAACTACCGCAAGCGCACCCTCAAGGAGAAAATGGATCTCACCAAATACGCCGAGGAAGACGTACTGAAGGGCATCTTGCAGGTAGTAGACAATATGGAGCGCGCCATCAAGAGCATGGAGACAGCTACCGACATGGAAGCCGTAAAAGAAGGTATCAGCCTGATATACAAGAAATTCCAGGGCTTCCTGGAGAGCCGCGGACTCAAGGAGGTAGAGGCAATGGGCTGCGAGCTAAATACCGACCTTCACGAGGCAGTCACCAAATTCGCCGCACCAAGCGAGGAGCTCAAGGGCAAAATCATGGACGTAATCGAGAAGGGCTACTACCTTCACGACAAAGTAATACGCTACGCAAAAGTAGTGATAGGAGAATAAGAAATGGCAGACAAGAGAGATTACTACGAGGTGCTCGGCGTAGCCAAAGGCGCCTCGAAAGACGAAATAAAGAAGGCCTACCGCAAGCTGGCCATGCAATACCACCCCGACCGCAACCCTGGCGACAAGGCAGCTGAGGAGAAATTCAAGGAGGCCGCAGAAGCCTACGAGGTGCTCAGCGACGACCAGAAACGCCAGCGCTACGATCAGTTTGGCCATGCCGGAATGTCAGGAGCAGGCGGCGGAGGCGGATTCAACATGGACATCGAGGACATATTCTCTAACTTCGGCGATATATTCGGCGGATTTGGAGGATTTGGCGGATTCGGCGGCCACAGCCGCGGAGGCGGTCAGCGTGTAAGCAAGGGCAGCAACCTGAGAGTAAAAGTAAAGCTGACGCTCAAGGAGATAGCCGAAGGCTGCGAGAAAAAGATAAAGGTAAAGAAATACGTGGCATGTCAGCACTGCAACGGCACAGGCGCACAGGGCGGATCGTCGGGCACCGAGACTTGCAGCACCTGCAGGGGCGCCGGCGTGGTAACCACAGTAAAGAACACCATCCTCGGCCAGATGCGCACACAGAGCGCGTGTCCTACTTGCGGCGGCACAGGCAAGACCATCAAAAACAAGTGTCCGCACTGCTCGGGCCAGGGTATCACCCAGGGCGAGGAAATCGTAACCATAAACATACCGGCCGGAGTATCTGACGGCATGACCATGACCGTGCAGGGCAAGGGCAACGCGGCTCCAAACGGCGGAATCAACGGCGACCTCTACGTAGTATTTGAGGAGGAGCAGGATACACAGTTTGTACGCGAGGACAACAACCTCGTATACAACCTGAACATCAGCATCCCCGACGCAATACTCGGCATCACAGCCGAAATCCCAACTATAAGCGGCACCAAGGTGAAGTTCAAGATAGAGCCGGGCACACAGCCGGGCAGCGTATTCCGCCTCAAGGGCAAAGGTCTGCCTACATACGGCGAATACGGCAAGGGCGATCTCTTGATATTCGTAAACGTGAATATCCCGAGCGCCAAAGACCTGTCAAGCTCAGAGACCAAGACAATAGAGGAGCTGAAGAAATCGAAGAATTTCGGAAGCAACGACTCCAGCACCAATACCAACCAGAAGTCATGGTTTGACAGACTGTTTGGCCGCGACTAATAATCCCATCAGCTGCAAAAAAAACAAAAAATCTGGAAAACTGGCGAGCACCAGATTTCCGGATTTTTTTGTGAAAATCAATCCTCCTCGAAACCGAGGAAAGGATTTGTGCCGGCCTCCTTGCCGATAGTGGAGCTGTCGCCGTGGCCGGGGAATATTGTATAAAGGCTGTCGAAACGGAGTATCACATTGTGGATGCTGGCCATCAGCTGATCGAGATTGCCGCCCTCCAGGTCCGTACGGCCTATGGTACCCTTGAAAATGCTATCGCCCGAAAGCATAAACTTGTCCTGCTCGGAATAAATCACCTGACCGCCGGGAGTGTGGCCCGGAGTAGAAGCGCACTTGAGCACGGAATTGCCGAACTTGAGCTCAGTGCCGTCAGTGCAGCTGACATCGATGGAAATGGGGTCGGGAAGACTCCAACCGAAAACCGAGGCGTTGCGGTCGGCATTCTTCAGGAGATAATCGTCGGCGCTATTAGCTGCAAAGGGAATACCGTACTTGGTTTTCAGGTAGCTGACACCAAGAATATGGTCGGAATGACAATGGGTATTTGCGATAAGAACAGGCTTGAGCTGAAGCCTGGCTATGGCTGCATCCAAAAAATCACGCTCCGACTGCGAATAGCAACCCGGATCCACAATTACACACTCCCTGGTATCATCGTACACAAGATAGGTGTTCTCCTCAAAAAGGTTGAATCTGAAAATCTCAACTTTCATATTATTAGCGATTTATTCTTGACAAGAATTAAATACCTTCCTCGAGAATCTTCTCGAGTTTGGCTATAAGTGATGGAATTTTGTTTTTGACAATGGTGCAGATAAGTGTCTGATCCACCATCTCCACAGGCTGTTTCACCACATTGGTAAGGTTGCCGATCTCTTCCCAATTGATGGTGGGATAATCGGACTTGCCATTGCCAATCCTGATATACGACTCCACCAGAAAGATGAGGTTCATATAAATATTCTCGAGAAGGAAAGGCTCCTTGGCAAAGGCTTTCGGAATGGACAAGCCGGCTGTTGCGGCCATGATATTTCTACACGACTGCAACAACTCGGTCATCACTATTTTAGCATTATCTGTCATTATTTTTCAACGGGTTTGGTAGCAAGATAAAGCTCATCAAGCTGCTTCTGCTCCAGGAACGAAGGAGCATCGAGCATTACATCGCGGCCCGAATTGTTCTTTGGGAATGCGATGCAGTCGCGGATGCTGTCGAGACCTGCGAAAAGGCTTACCCAGCGGTCGAGACCGTAAGCAAGGCCACCGTGAGGAGGCGCACCGTACTTGAAAGCATTCATCAGGAAGCCGAACTGCTCCTGAGCCTTCTCCGGGGTGAAACCGAGAATCTTGAAGATCTTGGCCTGTGTCTCGGCATCGTGGATACGGATAGAGCCGCCGCCAACCTCAACACCGTTGATAACCATATCGTAGGCATTGGCGCGAACTGAAGCAGGATCGGTATCCAGGAGAGGAACATCCTCCGGCTTTGGCGAAGTGAACGGATGGTGCATAGCCATCAGGCGGCCTTCCTCCTCGCTCCACTCGTACATCGGGAAGTCGATAACCCAGAGACAGGCGAACTTGTCCTTGTCGCGGAGACCGAGCTGAGAAGCAACCTCGAGACGGAGCTCGCAAAGCTGCTTGCGGGTCTTCATAACATCGTCGCCGCTGAGGATGAGGATAAGGTCACCAGGCTCGGCGTTGAAAGCCGCCTTCATCTTCTGGAGAGTATCTTGGCTGTAGAACTTATCAACGCTCGACTTGACATTGCCATCGGCCTCGATGCGGGCGTAAACCATGCCCTTGGCGCCTATCTGAGGACGCTTAACGAAGTCTGTGAGCTGGTCGAGCTGCTTACGGGTGTAAGTAGCGGCGCCCTTGGCGCAGATACCGCCGATGTATGCCGCATTGTCGAATACGCTGAAGCCCGAGCCCTTCATGATGTCCATGAGCTCCACGAACTTCATATCGAAGCGGAG
>JAZQPB010000048.1:0-52242 GCA_045628165.1 Bacteroidales bacterium
TTAGAACATAAATTATCATGAATTAACATAAATTCATCATAAATTATCTCTACAAAAGTAATTTTTGAAAAATTCGTGTCAATTTATGATAATTTATGTTGAAAAAAACTTCGCCGTAGGCATAATTGTCAATTCATCGAACTGAGGTTATTTAACGTCAGTTCGATTTTTGCCCTTAATTTCGGGCACACAGGAAGAGATTTTTGATAAATTTTGAGCGAAGCGACGTTATTTAATTTCATCGAGCTCACGTTATTTCTTAACGATTTCTTAATGTCCTTTTAATGATTTATTCGTTCTAAACCTATACTTTTGTTCTGAAAACATTAATCAGTTCGGAATTTACCGAACCAAAAATTCCATTAATGACAGAATTTACTGACATAGAACGTATTAGCAGGCAAAAGGAACTCATCGAGGAGCTTGGCAACCACCTTTCGAGGCACGGAGGCCAGCAGCTCTGCGGCAGAATCCTCGGCCTTCTCTCATTTTCGGATGCCGAGGAATTCACCTTCGACGAGATAGTATCTGAATTGCAGGTGAGCAAGAGCAGCGTCTCGGTGGCGCTCAACAATCTGCTGGCTACCAACAAGGTGGAGTATTTTACCCGCGCCGGCGACCGCAAGAGATATTTCCGCATCAAGACCAAGCCGATGGGAGAGGCCATAGAGGAGATGATGAACGACATACAGTCTATATATCAGCTTCAGCAGAAGGCACTCTCGCTCAAGCCTGACAAGGAAAGCCGGTCGGCCAAGAATATCCAGAAGATGATACAGGGCATCAGCTTTTTCAGGCAGGCCCTCGACGAGTTCAAGATGAAGGCCCTGTACGGCAACATTTAGTTATTACCGCGAATTAACAACAATCCAAAATAATTCATTAACAATCATTATGATTAGGAAAACTTTAACAGGTTTGGCTCTTGTTCTGATGTCGGCCCTGGCAAGCGCACAGGTGGCCGATAGCACTCAGAACGGCCCGGTGGAGCTCACGCTCGAGAAGGCCAAGCAGTATGCCATGGAGCACAACCGTACCGTTCAGTCCGCCGGCCTGGCAGTGCAGAAGGCCGAGGCTGCCAAGTGGGAAGCGCTCACCAACATGCTTGTGAATGTGGACGCTACGCTCAGCTACCAGAACTTCCTGGGTTTTGAGCTCAATTTCGGCGGACAGGCCATTCCGATGCCTAATACAGGCAATCTCGGCATACAGGCCAGCGTAGCATTCAATGGACAGATCCTTGTGGGCTATCAGCTCGCCAAGATGGCAATAGACATGCAGAACCTATCCAAAGCCAACGACGAGCTTACCGTAAAGAACAATGTTACAACATCTTACCTCACAGTCCTGATAGCAGAGGAGAGTTTCAAGATTCTGGAGGAGAGCCGTGAGAATCTTGTGAAGACATATAATAATGTGTGTCAGCTGGCCAAGGTGGGCATGACCGAGCAGACCAACGCCGATCAGCTTCAGGTTCAGCTGATGAGCGTGGACAATCAGATACGCTCCGCCAAGCGCAACATCGAGCTCGCCTACAACGCTCTGCGCCTTCAGCTGGGCACATCAGCTGACCAGGAGCTCGATATCCAGGAAGACCTCAACTACTATTTCGAGACCACCGACGCCATGACCGGCACTCTCGACAACCACTCGCTGGAAAACAACCTCACAGTGCAGATGCTCGACAAGAACATCGAGCTCCAGGAGAAGCAGGTGGCCCTCAAGCGCTGGGCTTACGGTCCTACCATCTCGTTTGCATGGCAGTATTCGGGCAAGACCTACTTCGGCAAGAAGGAAGGCCTCAACATGCAGCCGCCAAACGTGATAGTGGCCACATTGAATGTTCCCATCTTCTCATCGGGCAAGCGCTACATGCAGGTAAGGCAGCAGAAGATAGCTGTCGACATCGAGAAAACCAAGAAAGAGGAGGCCCTCGACGGTCTCAGAGTTCAGGAGCGCCAGCTTGCATTCAACCTCACATCGGCCATCGAGAGCTACGAGACAGCCCGCAAGTCGGTGGACCTCAATCAGAAGATATTCAAGAATCAGCTGCAGAAATACGAGCAGGGCATGGTATCGAGCACCGACCTCATTACTGTAAACAACACACTGCTCCAGTCGCAGGGATCATACATCCAGAGCCTCTATGATGTAATGAGCGCCCAGACAGCATTGCTCCAGCTTTACAACAAATTGTAGAAATCAGATAAAACATTCATAAAATGATAAGTAAAATCAAGTATTCAGCATTGGTGATGGCCATTGCGGCACTTACAATGCAGTCTTGCGCCAGCAAGACCACCGACAACAAGACCTCAGAGACCAAGACCGAAAAAACCGAGGTGGTTTCGGTAAAGAAAATCGAGAAAAAGGAAGTAATGAGAATCCTCTCGTTTTCGGCAGTTCTCCAGGCTTACCAGAAGGTAAACGTGGCTCCAGCACTCCAGGGCCGTATCATGAAGGTAAACTGCGAGGTGGGCGACCGTGTTTCTCAGGGTCAGCTGATAGCCACCATGGACGAGACCCAGTACATCTCCACAAAGGTTCAGTACGAGAACAACAAGGTTGACTTCAACCGCATCAAGATCCTGAACGACAGCAACAACATCTCGAAGCAGACCTTCGACCAGGCCAAGGCCGGTC
This sequence comes from Bacteroidales bacterium, assembly GCA_045628165.1. Classification (GTDB taxonomy): domain Bacteria; phylum Bacteroidota; class Bacteroidia; order Bacteroidales; family UBA3824; genus UBA3824. Next base: position 2,644 of record JAZQPB010000048.1, read on the forward strand.
TCGAGGTGCTGGAGACATCCCTCGCCAACCTTGAGCGCAATACTTACATCCGCGCACCATTCTCCGGCGTTATCTCAGCCAAGAATTATGAGCCAGGCGAGCTGATGGGCGTAAATCCTATCTACGAGCTCATCCAGCTCAACGTTCTCAAGGCCCTCGTTCAGGTGCCTGAGACATATTTCCCATACGTAAAGGAGGGCATGAAGCTCGAGGTTATGTCGGAGACATATCCCGGTCAGACATTCCCATCAACAGTGGAGGTTGTTTACCCAACCATCGACGCCAACAGCCACACTTTCTCTATAAAGGTAAAGATTCCTAACCCAAAGAACGAGCTCCGTCCAGGTATGTACATCAGCACAAACCTCGAGATGGGCAAGGCCGAGGCTGTGGTAGTACCTTACAACTCGGTGCAGAAGCTCCAGGGTAGCGACGAGCGTTTCGTTTTCATCAACGACAAGGGCACAGCACACCGCGTGGTGGTACAGTTTGGCCAGCGTTTCAACGACGAGATAGAGATTATCGCCGAAGAGATTAAGCCGGGCGTAGAGCTAATAATCCAGGGCGCAGGCCGTCTCCACGAGGGCAGCAAGCTCGATATCAAGCCTTTGACAACAGAAAAATAATCATTTTTGATTTTTGATTTTTGATTTTCGATTACTCACATTTTAAATTTTTGATTTTTGATTGCAAGGTTAAATAAAAATCAAAAATCATAAATCATAAATGGAATAAATCGAAAATTAAAAATCATAAATGAATTAAATCATAAATGAAATAAATCAAAAATCAAAAATTAAAAATCAAAAATATTAGACATGAGTATTTACAAAACCGCGATTGAGAAACCTGTTACCACGTCGCTGATATTTGTGGCAGTGATTATCATGGGTCTCTTCGCATTGATAAAGCTCCCGATTGACCAGTTACCTGAGATTGAGCCTCCTTTTGTATCAATCATGACTGCCTATCCGGGAAACAACGGTTCCGAGATCGAGACCAACGTAACCAGGGTGCTCGAAAACTCGCTGAACTCCATAGAGGGTCTCGACGAGATGACCTCTCAGAGCAAGGACAATATCTCCCTCGTTTCCATGAAGTTTAAGTGGGGATATAATATTGATGAGGCTGTCAACGACATCCGCTCGCAGATCGACCTCATCTACGAGAACCTGCCCGACGGCTGTTCGAGACCTGCCGTTTTCAAGTTCAATACTTCCATGATGCCTATCCTCATGTACGCCGTTACAGCCGACGAGAGCTATCCTGGACTGGAGAAAATCCTTACCGACAATGTTATCAACGTGCTCAACCGCGTGGATGGTATCGGTAACCTCTCTATCTCCGGCGCTCCCGAGCGTTTTGTATACGTGGATGTGGACCAGCAGAAACTCGATGCCTACGGACTCACTCTCGAGACCGTGAGCAACGCTGTATCAGGCAACAACCTGAACCTCGCCTCCGGTACCATGAAGATTGGCAAGGAGCAGTATCAGCTCCGTGTAAAATCTGAGTACGACGAGAGCTCCGAGATCAACAACATCGTGGTATCCACCACACGCGATGGCAAGAAGGTCTTCATCAAGGACGTGGCCACCGTGCGCGATACCATCAAGGACCTCTTCCTCGATGAGAAGATCAACGGTTCCGAGGGATGCCGTCTCATCATCATGAAGCAGACCGGCGCCAACACCGTTCAGATTGTTAAGGACGTGAAGGCTATGATGGAGGACATTCAGAAGGATCTTCCTCCAGACATCCATTTCGAGGTTATCAACGACTCTTCTACCGAGATCATCAACGCCGTTAATGGTCTTTCGGAGTCTATCATGTATGCGCTGATATTTGTGGTTTTGGTGGTATTGTTCTTCCTGGGACAGTGGAGAGCCGCCCTTATCGTAGGTATCTGTATTCCAATCTCTTTGATTGTATCGTTCCTCTACCTCCTGGCTACAGGATCGTCGCTCAATATCATCTCGCTCTCATCTCTCACCGTGGCTATCGGTATGGTTGTGGATGATGCCATCGTGGTATTGGAGAATATCGACAAGCATCTTCAGCGAGGCTCGGCTCCCCGCGAGGCCGCCATCTACGCCACCAACGAGGTTTGGATTTCGGTAATCGCCACCACACTCGTTACCTGTGCGGTATTTATTCCGCTCACAATGCTTTCCGGTATGGCCGGTATCCTCTTCAAGGAGCTGGGCTGGATTGTAACAATCACAGTATGTACCTCTACCACAGTGGCTATCTCGCTCACACCTATGATGTGTAGCAAGATGCTGAAGGCCCGCGACCTCGTTCTCGAGAAACTCGGCGTTGCCGGTCACGAGAAGAAGGAGGGTTTCATCCACCGATTCTACAAGAACACCATCATCAAGGGCCTCAACTGGCTCGATGAGAAATATTCAAACCTTCTGCGTGTCTGCCTCAATCACAAGGCTCTCACAGTATCAGCTATCGTATTGTTCTTTGTGCTCTCGCTTGTGCCTGCCGGAATGGGCTACATCGGTACCGACTTTATGCCTCAGACCGACAACGGCCGTCTTCAGGTTTCCATCGAGCTGCAGGGCGGTACACGAGTAGAGGAATCAGCTGCCATAATGCGTAGGATAGAGAAGGAGATGCGCGAGCGCAATCCTGAGATCCGCATCATGTCTACCACCATCGGCAGCAACGACGACGCCGGTATCTCGGCCCTCTTCTCATCTACTACTAATAATAAGGTGTCGATGTATATACGTACCACACCTCGCAACGAGCGTCCCGGCATCACTCTCGATGATATCAAGAAGCGCATCCGTGAGCAGCTCGACCAGGTGCCTGAAATCAAGGTATACATCGTATCTCAGGGTCAGGGCGGTATGGCCAACAACTCTGTTGATGTCGAAATCTACGGTTACGACTTCCAGGCCACCAACAGCATAGCCGAGGAGGTAAAGCGTATCTGCCGCGCAATGCCAGGTACTGCCGACGTAAACGTTTCGCGTCAGGACGACCGCGCCGAGCTTCAGGTTGTGTTCGATAAGGAGAAGCTGTCAGCTCACGGCCTCTCTACATCAGCTGCCGGTATGCTGGTCCGCAACCGTATCAACGGCGCCACAGCAGGCTACCTGAAGGAGGACGGCGAGGAGTATGATATCCGAGTACGCCTTACCGAGGATTACAGAAACTCCATTACAGCCATCGAGGAGCTCACCATCCCTACATCTACCGGACTGGTGAAACTCAAGGAGCTTGGCAAGGTGGAGGAGTACTGGTGTCCTCCTACCATCGACCGCAAGAGCCGTGAGCGTATCACCACCGTAAAGGTTACTCCTGTGGATATGTCGCTCTCTGAGCTTGCCGAGGCAGTAAAGGCCGAGCTTGATGGCCTGAAGACTCCTGACGGCGTAAAGATCCTCATCGGCGGCGACTATAAGGAGCAGCAGGAGTCTTTCGCCGACATGGGATTGCTCTTCGCACTCATTGTAATGCTTGTATACATCGTGATGGCTTCTCAGTTCGAGAGCTTGGCCAAGCCATTCATCATCATGATGAGTATGCCGTTCGCTATCTCGGGCGTAATCTTCGCCCTCTGGATTACCAATACATCGCTCAATATGATCGGCGCTCTCGGTGTAATCCTCCTCGTGGGTATCGTAACAAAGAACGGTATCGTGCTTGTGGACTACATCAACCTCATGCGTGACCGCGGCATGGACCTCAACGAGGCCATCGCGCTCTCTGGAAAGAGCCGTCTGCGTCCTGTATTGATGACAGCCTTCACCACCATCCTCGGTATGATCCCGATGGCGCTCTCTACATCAGAGGGCAGCGAGATGTGGGTTCCTATGGGTGTGGTAGTAATCGGCGGTCTGCTGGTTTCCACAGTCGTTACTCTGTTGATTGTTCCGGTATTGTACGCACTCTTCTCAAAGAAGGGCGAGCGCGACAATCAGGCCGAGATGCGCAAGGCATACGTATTCTACGATATGGACGACGACATCGTATTCGACTCACGCAAGATGAATAAGGAGGAATAACATTTTTGATTTTTGATTTTCGATTTTTGATTGTAGAATTGTAATCAAAAATCGAAAGTCAAAAATTGAAAATCATAAATGAGATAAATCAAAAATTAAAAATCAAAAATGTAATAAATGCCATGAAAGCAGTATTTATAGCATTCAACCAGGCCAATACCGAGCGCGTAAAGTACATGCTCGACCGCCTCGAGATACGAGGATATACACTCTGGGATCAGGTGATGGGCCGTGGATCGGTGGATGGCGAGCCACGCGAGGGCACACACACCTGGCCTGAGATGAACTCATCGATACTTACCGTAGTAGAAGACGAGAAGGTGCCTGAGCTCCTGCGCATCTGCAAGAAGCTCGACAACCGCAACCTCGAAATGGGTGTGCGCGCATTTGTATGGAATGTGGAGCAGACCATTTAGCAAGTATTTCAAGTTTATCTTTTTATAGTTGTTTTATTTTTAGCAGGCGGCGTTCCTATTATACGGAATGCCGCTTCTTTTTTTCTTATCACTTCCGGCAATTTTTTTTATTTTTTTTGCAGCTGATACCATTTATATTGCTACCTTTGCATCTGTAAAAATAAACCCAAAAAACAATACAACAATATGAGAAAAGTATTTTCTTTTGCAGCCGCCATCGTGGCAGCTATGGTAATTATGGTATCCTGCGCCGCACCATCGCAGAACACCAAGGATTCACTCGCCATCCTCGACAACATACAGGCCGGCAACAGCAAGGCTGTGGATTCACTTGTAAACATGCTCTACTCTGTAAAGAACGAACTCACAGCCGACGAGGCCCTCGGAGTGCTCTGCGGCATGAACTACCTGGCCAATGTTTACTCATCGCAGAACGATGCGGCATCGGCATCCATGATGGCGAAAAATCTCATCGACCTCTACGAGACCGCAATTACAAAGCCGGACGCCACAGCCACATTCAACGAGGCAAAATCGCAGGGCGTGGATATCGAGAACCTGGTAGCTAAATACAAGGCCCAGTTCGAGGCTGCCGCTCAGATGAGCGAGGAGTAAATTTTTTTCGATTTTCTTTGTTGCTAATAATAATTTTTTTACTTTTGCAGCAGAAAATTAATTATTTATTAATCTTAAAAAACACACAAATTCATCATGAAAAAATTTTTATCATTTTTCGCTGCTATCGTAGTAGCCATCACAATGTTCTCATCATGCAACCAGTCGCCAGCCAACCAGCTCATGAACGCTATCGAGGCTAAGGACATGGTAAAGGTTAAGACTCTCACCGACCAGCTCTACAACGACAAGGCTAATACCGACACAGAGTCTTTGGCTTGCGCTCTCACAGGTCTCTTCACAGTAGCCGGCGATGCTTACGGCAACAACGATACAGAGAAGGGCGACCTCTACAGAGAGAGATTCAACGAGGTTTACGACCTTGTAATGGCAAGACCAGACGCCGACAAGGTTCTCGGCAAGGATGGCAAGGAGGCTTTGGAGATGGTAAAGGGTCTTATGGGTCTCTTCGATCTCATGGGCGGTGCAGCTGATGGCGATGGCGCCGGTCTCTTCCAGGATGCTGAGGCTGTTGAGGCTGAATAATCCGGGTTCTTCATAATTTATAATATTTGAGGTCTGTGTCGCGTTAGGCACGGGCCTCTTTTTTTTGCCATCAGCTGATATATACTATATGTTTTGCTATCAGCTGATATAGACTATATGTTTTGCCATCAGCTGATATCCCACAAATATAGTTATACGATTCAATCTTATTTATGTTTTAATTTTTTTAGTTAATAAATCGTAAAAAATTAATATAGATTTTTTTTTTGTAAATATAATTTTGCTTATCTTTGCAGCATCAACAAAAAACAAATGTTGGATTTAAAAAAAAATAAAACAAAATGAAAAAAGTTTATTCTTTCTTCGCTGCTCTCTTGGCAGCAGTAATGATGGTTTCCTGCACATCGCAGGAGGCAAAGAACGCTGAGGCTCTTTTGGACGCTCTCAATGCATCCGACAACGCTAAGGTAACAGAGGTTATTAATGTAATGAAGTCTTCCAAGGCCCTCAACGCAGAGAACGCTATATTGGTAATCTCTGCTTATGTATGGCAGATCAGCACTCAGGCTGATGATGTAAAGGCTCAGGCTTACGCCGACTGCAAGTCTTTCTATGAGACAGTCAAGAATCTCAAGGATTTCGACAAGTTGGTGGCTGAAACCAAGGGCAACAACCCACAGGATATCGTTACTACTATGAATGCTACTTTCGCCACATACGAGGCCAACCTCGAGGCTGCTGAGGCCGAGGCCGACGATGAGGAGGAGTACGACGAAGATGAAGACGAAGAAGAAGAGGACGAGGAGTAAAGTATTAATCTTTAAAATTAAATATAAATAAAAATGAAAAAAGTATTTTCTATTTTCGCTGCTCTCGTAGTAGCAATGACAATGATGGTTTCTTGCGGCGCCGTAAAGTCTGCAAAGGATGGTGTTGTAGCTGGTGAGGCTTTTGCAAAGGCTTTTGCTTCAGCTAATGGCGATGTACAGCAGATCAGCAATGCTTATCAGAATGTAGCTGTTGCTGCTCAGGCTTACGCTAACGATCCTAAGGAGTCTACATACTTCATGACTGGTGTTCTTCAGTCTTGTGAGGAGAAGTCTGCTGAGTGCGCTGGTACATTCCTCGCTGCTTACGCAAGCGCTTGCAGCCAGGCTGGTGTTGATGGCAACGCTATGGCTCTCCAGCTCGCTGAGTTCTCTGAGAACAAGGCTGCTGTAACTCAGGCTTACCAGCAGGTTCTCGCTGCTTGGGCTGCTGAGGCTCAGGCCGCTATGGAGGCTGCCGAGGCTGAGGCTGAGGACGAGGAAGGCGAGTACGAGGAGGAGGAGTAATCCTTTTTTCTGAAACTCTTGTTCCGCTTGAAATATAGCTAACATTTTTGATAATGAGGTGGAATTTGACTTCGGTGTCAGGTTCCACCTCTTTTTTTTGTTTTCTAAACTTTTTGTTAATTTGTGCATCAGCTTAACGTTTTTTTGCGTTTTTTTATATACATTTGCATTTATAGAATCAATAATCTAAAATAACTTCTCAGTATGAAAAAACTATTTCTGCTGCCCCTGGTGGCACTCCTGGCTTCGATAGCCTTGACCACCTCCTCTTGCGTGAAGGAGGAGTACAATCTGGACGACCTCGATGAGAACGGTATCTGCATCCAGACTTCGCTGGCCGCTCCTCTGGCCAAATTCCATTCCACTATCGGTGACATCTTCAATATGGAAGCCGTAAGCGGAGATGTTGTTAAGCTTGATGGTACCAGGATCAACCTGAAGGATGTGGGCGCCGACGAGGTGGCCGCGCTTTTCCCTCTGCCTATCGATGTAAAGAACACTAAGTTTGGCGCCACAAATTATATCGACGATATCGATTTCAACGATATTTTCGGTGACGGCAATACTGTAAGCTCGCTCGATTCGCTTGTTGTAATTGTGGACATCAAATCTACAATGCCTTTCGATATCAATCTCGCTCTCGGTTTTACCGCCGACCCTGATCCTCAGGAGAATTCGCCCGAGATTAATCCCGGCAAGCTCCACAAGGAGGCTACTGTAATGGCCTGCGAGGATGGCAAGACTGTGGTGGACCAGACTGTATATTTCCGCTACGGAGATATTGTAAGCGATATCAGCCGCGCATCTGCTCTCAAGGTTTTCCTCGGTTTCGAGGTGCCGTTCGAGAAGCTCGCACAGGTAACACTCAGCCAGGAACAGTACATCGATATCAAGCTCAAGGCTTTTGTTCAGGGCAACTTCGACGTATCTGATTTTTAATTAAACTTAATTCATTGAATCCAAATAAATTAAAAGAAAATGAATAAGAATCTCAAGAAAATAGCCTCGGCTCTTATTCTTGCCGCCGCAGTATCGGGCGGTGCGCAGGCACAGCTGAGCAATACATTATATTTTCAGCGCAATAATTTCCGCAGCAATCAGGTGAATCCCGCATTCAAGCCTGAGGGAAAATTCTATATGTCGAGCGTGTTGCTGCCGATTCCTGTATCAGGTTTCGTGGCAGTGGCCGGCGGCAACAACAGCCTCTCATTCGGCGATGTTATCAAGAATGTGAACAACAAGACCGTTTTCGTTCTCGACAAGGCAGTGCCAAATGGCCAGCAGCAGTTTCTCGATGCATTGCGCAATACAATGAGCCTCGATATGTCGTCGAAGGCCACCATCATTGATTTCGGATTCCGCGCCGGCGAGAAAAACTTCATCACATTCTCGGTAAATGCCAATGCCGAGGCACATTCATTTGTTCCCAAGCAGTTTTTCAACCTCGTGCTTGATGGAATCAATTACCGCGAGAAATTCGATCTGGATATCAAGAAGCTCGGCGCCAATGCCCTGGCATACGTTGATGTAGCCCTGGGATTTACACGCGATGTTAATGAGAACCTCAGCCTCGGCGGCAAGCTCAAGTTCCTGAAAGGCACCGCCATGAAGGCCGATTTCTCTGACCTTGATGTAACAGCCAGCGCCGACGAGTGGAATATGTCGGGATCGTTTGATATATATGCTCCCCTCTTTAACCGCGAGCTTGTAAACGAGAACGGCCACTTCTCGGAGATTCAGAAGAACGAGGATGATATCGACTTTGCTACCGTAAACAAAAACCTCGGCATGGGCATGGCTCTCGATTTGGGTGTCAAATACAATCTCAACGAGAAGCTTCATCTCTCGGCTTCCGTTATCGACCTCGGTTTTGTAGGTACCAAGAATGCGTCTAATATCCACATGCAGAAGGATTTCTCTTTCAGCGGATTCGATTACGACATCAATACTCAGGAGCTGAATACCGACATCTTCGAGGATGAGTTCAAGGAGTCGGTAGTGGGCTACAATGGCGAGAAGTTCAAGCAGATGCTTACCACCAAGGTATATTTGGGAGCCGAATACGACCTCAACAGGGCCATCAGCGTGGGAGCGCTCTCCAAGACAAGCTTCCTCGGCAATCATGTCTGGGAAGACCTCAACCTCTCTCTCAATCTGCATCCTGTGCGCCTGATTTCGTGGTCGTTGGCATACAATATCTACGATCACCAGTGGAGCTCTCTCAGCACCGGCCTCACTCTCAATCTCGGTCCATTGGGCCTTTTTGCCGCTGTTGATAATATTCCATTCCAGATGGCTAAGATCGATGATGTCAAGATTCCTCTCAATACCAAGTTTGCGCGAGTAAATCTCGGTATGGGCTGGACCTTTGGAGCCGGCAATAAGAAGAACAAGGATCTGGAGCCACTCGATGAGGAGGAGGCCGAGCCAGACTTCCTGGATGCTGATGGCGACGGCGTAGAGAACCTTAAGGACCGCTGCGCCGGCACTCCTGCAGGCGTGGAGGTAGATGAGCACGGATGTCCTCTGGATGCCGACAAGGACGGCGTTCCAGATTATCTCGATAAGTGCGCCGATACTCCTGAGGGCGTTACAGTGGATGAGAACGGCTGCCCAGTAGATACCGACAACGACGGCGTGGCAGATTACCTCGATAAGTGCCCCGATACTCCAGAGGGAATGCCTGTGGATGAGAACGGCTGTCCTATCGACGAGGATGGCGACGGTGTAACCGACGCTCTCGACAAGTGTCCAGGCACTCCAGCAGGAGTTAAGGTTACAGCTGAAGGCTGTCCTGTGGATACCGACGGCGACGGCATTCCAGACTACCTCGACAAGTGTCCCGAGGTGCCGGGCGTGGCCGCCAACAACGGCTGTCCAGAGGTTAAGAAGGAAGTTCTCCAGCTCTTCAAGAAGGCTCTCAACGGCATTCAGTTCCAGACAGGAAAGGCCACCATTCTCCGCGCCTCATATCCTATACTCGATCAGATAGCCGCCACAATGAAGGCCAATCCTACCTACAAGCTCAATATCTCGGGCCACACCGACAATGTGGGCAATGCCGCCAGCAACCTCCAGCTCTCCAAGGACCGCGCCAACTCGGTAATGCAGTATCTTCTGGGCAAGGGCATCGAGGCCGAAAGACTTAATGCCGAGGGATTTGGCGATACACAGCCTGTGGTGCCCAACACATCATCGGCCAACCGCGCCAAGAACCGCCGCGTGGAGTTCGAGGTAGAGTTTCTGGCTCCGGCAGAGGCCGAATAGCACCTCATCATGCGACACATTTTCACGATATTAGCTCTGATATTGTGCATCCATGCACAGGCGCAGGAGGTGGAGATTCCCACAATTACATCCGTGAGAGTGGATTACTCCACCGGCCTGCCCCTTGTGGAATGGACCGTAAGCAATCCCGACAATGTAGACGGATACATAATCAAGCGCCTGATAGTGGATGGCGAGGGTGTGGTTTCCAATACCTACAATAATGTTGCGGTAATAGACGGCGGGCGGGTTTTCAGCTACATGGATACCTCCACGGCCTACGGCACATCGGCTGTTCCGGCCCTTAGGAGCGAGGTTTACCGCGTGTCGGCCTTCCGGAAATCCGGCGACCGCATCTTCTACTCGCTCATGAGCCCCGAGGCCGCCACGCTCACCGCATCGGGATTCTACGATTTTTGTACAGAATCTTTCGCCATCAGCTGCGATACTCCCATACCAGCTGATAGCTATACTCTGCGCGACTGCACATCCGGCGAGGCGCTCTCCACGGGCGGCAGTCCAGAATTCAGATACCATTATGCCGAATACGAGCCGCTGCGGAGGCTTGCCATAGAGGCCATGCTATCCGACGGCACTGTATTGGGATCGCCGGCGCTGGAGATAGAGGCCCGGGGCAACATCGCGCCTGATACAATCTCCGTTTCCAACATCACGCTCAGCGACCGCGGTACGGGGCTGGATATCAACTTCTTGTATTCCGGATCGCCGTCGGTGTCGCGCCTGGCCATTATCCGTGAGTGGGGCAGTGCAGCTGATACCACATTTGTTGTTCCCATTCCGGATGGAAATTTCCGTGACCGGGATTTCGAGGCCGACTGCTCGCGGCTATACAGTTACAGGATTGCGGTCTTCAATTCATGCTATCAGCTGATAGCAGAATCGCAGGCGGTATCCAATATCGTATTAGCTGCCCAAAACTCGGGTATGACGGTGGAGCTCGACTGGAATGTTCCCGAATTTGAGGGACGAATTATAGAACGGGCTTCTCTGCTGATGGCGTTGGACGGCGGCGGATTTCAGGAGCTGGCTTCCATGTACGGCGAGGAGCACGGATACAGTCACGTATTAGCTGACATGATACCGGCCGGGGGAGAGGTTTCGGGTATGTTTCGCTATCAGCTGAAATACTATTTCACCGACGGCGGCACTGCCGAATCGAACATCGCTGCCGTGATGCAGAATCCCGTGATTTATGTGCCAAACGCGCTTAATCCCATGAGCGAGATAGAGGAAAACAGGTTTTTCCGCCCCGTGGTGGGTTTTGTGAGTGATTATCAGCTGATAATCTACAATAAGCACGGCGCTCCGGTTTTCAGGACCTGCGACACTGCCGAGGGCTGGAACGGACGCGACCGCACATCGCATCTCTGCGAGCCGGGCTCTTATATTTACGTTATCAGCTGCCGTTCTGCAAGCGGACAGCGTGTGGAGAAAAGGGGCTGGGTGAATCTGGTATATTAACAAAAAAGGCGTATCGAAATCTTGTTTTTCGATACGCCTTTTTTGTGTAGGTATGTGTGGGTGTCGGCTACTGCCTGTCGGCATCCACCTCCACCATCATGCCCTTGGTCTTGGCGAAGATGCGCGGATTTTCGAGGTCTTCGCAGATAAGGCCGGGCAGATAGTAAGTGCCTGAGTATGTGGCCGTAAGCTGTGTGCGGAACTCAATATTGCCATTAGCTGGCAGCGAGAAGTAGGTGAACTTTCTGTCGTCGCGGATGTCGGTGTATTTTACGCTTCCGCGGCGCGAGTACGAGTAGTAATCGTAGTCGTCTTCGTATTCGCTGTCGGTGAGCGCTACGCCCGACATTATCTCCCAGCCTGATGGGAATAGCTCGGTGATGGCCAGCTTGTCGAGGTATTCGTCGCCGAGGTTCCTGACATTGATTACGGCGGTGAAATCCTCGCCCTGCTTGAGTTTCCTGGGCGATATTTCGGTGTTGCCCTGGTAGAACTTGAGGCTGGCGGTTATTACAGAGTTTTCGGCTTTTTCCTGGCCTGCCTCGGGTATTCCCTTGTTGGTGATTTCCACGTAGAGAGTGCCCTCGGTGTGGTTGGCAAATGTGAGAGTTTCCTTGTCGGAGCCGTTGATTTTGAGGCTCTTGGATGCGAAGATCTTGTCGGTGTCGATCTTCTCCTTCTGGCCTCCGCCAAATGTGTATTCGCACTTGATGCTGGATGCGGGCTTGTACTTGTCGAAGTATTTGCCCAGTGCCACGAGCGACATGCACTCGTATTGGCTGCACATCCAGTAATACTGCTCTGTGAGCTCGTCGCTCAGGGTTTTGGCCACCAGGAATGCCTTGTCCTGCTCGTTGAGGTCGCAGAGGGCTATGAGTTTCATTGGCGCGTTGGAGTTGAATGTGGCGGCCACCGGATTTATGATGCTCTCGCCAATCTGTTTCTTTCCGCTGAGTGTGTATGCGGCCGAGAGGTAGATTCTTGCCTCGTTGGTTATCTGTGGCTGCTCTTTCAGTCGGTTCATCTGTCCGTTGAGCGCCTCGCCTGCCAGTGCGAGTGTGTACAGTCGGTATGCCTGCTCCTCATAGGATGCGCGGCTGTCGGGTGTCCAGGCTTCGGCTTTCAGTCGCTGGAATTTCTTCCACTTGTCGATGAATTCGGGATTTACCGAGTATCCGGCCTTGCGCGCCTCCAGCACGAAATGTCCGGCCAGCGATGTGAGCCATACGTTGGTGTAGCTTTCGTTTTTCCAGTAGCTGAGGCCTCCGAATGATGTCTGATACTCGTATATCTTCTTGATGGATTCGCGTATCATGTTTTCGCCGTTTTCCTTCTGCTGGCCCTTGATGTCGGTGATGGCCGGGGCGTATATCATTGGGAACGCCTTGCATACTGTGTGCTCCAGGCTCTCGTACGGATACGCCATCAGGTTGGCTATGTGTCCGTCGTAATTGATTGGCAGTATGCCGTTTACGTTGAGCGTGGCGGTGTTGGTACCGGGCCGTCCGATAGGAGTTACCGGTATCGATACTGTCTCGCCGGGCTCTACGGCTCTCGATATCACCTGTTGCTGGTATGAGTTGGGCTCGCGGATTTCGAGTTTCAGGTTCATCGTTGATACGTGGTTGCCTGATGTGGCTGTTATCTCGATGCTGCCCAAGCCCTTGGTGTTGCCCGATTCTATCTCGAATGTGGGTGTCTGCTCGCCCTTGCCGCTGAATGTGATGCTCTTGGAGCTCTGTCCGGCTATCTTGAGGCCGTCGGAAGCTTTTATCTTAACCGATACATTCTTGATGTTGTCGTCGCCGGTGAATACTGTAATCGGCAGGCTGAATTTCTCGCCGGTGCCTATCACTCTCGGCGTGGTCGCGAATATCATGAGCGGCTTGGTTACTGTGCAGGTTTTCTCGGCCTTGCCGTATGCCTTGCCGTTGCCGGCCACTACCATTGTGCGCACCGATCCCACGTATTTTGGCATCTTGATGGTGTGGCTGCGGCTGCCGCCGTTGGTGCTGAACGGACCGAGGAATGCCACAACGGATTCAAAGTTGTTGGCCCTGGCGTTGGATGCCGGAGCGTTGCCGTCGTCGCCGCCTATCGAGAACATTTTCTCGATCTTGCCGCCGAATGCGCCTATCACGTTATCGAACATATCGATGGTCTTTACTCCGAGAGCCTCCCTCGAATAGAATTCTTTCCAGGGGTCGGGAGTCTTGAAGTGAGTGAGGTCCAGCAGTCCGTCGTCCACAAGGGCTATGGTGTAGGTCATGTTCTTGTTGCTCTTTTCCGATACGGTTACCTTTACCTCCTGCTCGGCCTGTATTACATCGGGCATCGATATTACCGGCTCAAGCCTTGTGTCGGGGTTTTCGATGTCGAGCGGCACTACTCCGTACATTCTTATCGGAATGTCGTTTACGGTCTGCGAGTGGGGCTGCAGAAGTGTCACGAATACGTATACACCCGGTTCCATGTCGGGCTCTATCTTGAATTTGTATTCGGTCTTGCCCTCGCGTGTGTGTATCCATGAGCTGTGTATCACCTTGTTGCCGTTCTCTATGGTTACGAGGGCGCGGCCGTTGCTTGAGCTTGGGAAAGTGATGGCCGCCTTGTCGCCCACGGTGTATTTTGGCTTGTCGGCGCTCAGCTCTATGATTGTGGATCCCTGGCTGAGTATCGGGCTGCGTCCAAAGCTGTCGGGCCAGTCCATGTAGAAAATCTTGGAGCTTGATGTTCCGGTCTTGGTATCAGTAACCTCTATCATGAAACGTCCCCAGTTTGGATATTTCACCATGAATTCGTACTGCGCCTGTCCCTTTGCGGTGATGGTCTGCTCGTCGATGAGTGTGGAGTTGTATTCCGAAACGTAGTTCTGGCTGTCGTACCACCACTGCCAGTCGAGCTTGTAGAGTTTCACATTCAGCTTTCGGCTTTCGCTGATGGCCTTTCCCTTGTTGTCGGTTACCACGATGTCCACATTGTGGGTCTTGTCCACATCGAGGAAACGGTCGCCGTTTTCAGGCATCCTGATGCCGATGTAGTATTTGTATGGCATTACGTCTACGGAGCTTTCGTCGCGGCTGAATCTTCCGCCCTTCTCGTATACGCGTACTCTGTAGCGGGCCTTCATCTTGGCAGGATATCTGTTGCCCTGGCTGTTGAATGTGGGGTAGAATGTTATCTTGCCCGATTCGTTGAGCTGGCCGTCGAATACATCATCCCATCCTGTGCTCAGCGACGATGAGTTTCTGTCGTTGCTGAACGAGTATCCTTCCCATTCGGGGAATTTCAGCTCTGTTTCAGCTAATTGCATTTCCACATCCACATTCAGGTTGCGGGCTGTGGCGCCGTGCAGCCATGTGGAGCTTATCTGCATTGTGTTGTTGTCGGTGGTAAGGATGTCCTTGTTGAAAGTGGTGTTTATCTTCAGGCGGTTTGGCAATACATTCTCTATCCGAAGGTTCTTGTAGAAGTGTGCGGTTCCGCAGGTTACGGTGGCCTCGTAGTTGCCGGCTATGGCCTCGCCGTCGGTCTTGAAGTTGAAGACGTAGAAATTGCTGTTCTGCTTGTTCTGTGTCTCCTTGTAGATCTGCTGCGAAACCGGGTTGCGTACCTCCAGTGTTATCGGGTATCCGCTGGGCAATGGATTCTTGAGGTCCTCGTTGAGCACAAAACTCAGGTGGATGCTGTCGCCGGGGCGCCATACACCGCGCTCGCCGTAGATGTAGCCCTTCAGTCCGTTCTGAACCTTGGCGCCTGATATGTCGAACTTGCTCATGCTCAGGCTGTATGCGTCCTGAAGTTTCAGATAGTTGAATTCGTTGTCGCGTTTGGCCACCACAATGTAGCCCTTGGGCTGAGGGCCAAAGTCGGCGCATCCCTCCTGATTGGTGGTCTTAGACGACAGCAGCTGCTGCTGATATCCGTAGAGCTCCACATCCACATTAAGCAGTGGAGAGGCGGTCTTGAGGTCGGTGGCGTATACCATCAGCGATTCGTCGGTTCCCTTCTTGGCTATGAGGCCGATGTTGCTGGCCAGGATGTTCTGATCCAGGAACTTGTCGCTCTGGTAATACATCTTGTAGCAAGGATTGTCGGAGTTTCGCCAGTTGTATCCGGCCGATTCGTAATAGTCGTTGTCGAGCGATTCGTAATAGCCTTTCCAGTTGTCGAAATCTGCAATGTCGATATCCTTCTCCATCGAGATGTCGTCGCCGCCGTTGCAGCTGTCGCAGTCGAAAATGGCGTGCGATTTTCTGAAAGCTATTCTGATATTGTAGATAGCGCCCGGCTCAGGCTTTATCAGGCGCGACAGCTCCAGGTAGTATCTTTTCCAGTCGGTTACGTCCTCGCTCTCGCGGTCGTTGATGTGGATGGTTTTGCGGAACACCGGCACGCCGGTCTTGTGGAGATTTTCGGAATTGTAGTATTCCGAAAAATCGCGGATGTACTGCAGCGTGTTCTGCTCCAGCACCTTTATAATAGTAACATCCACTGCCGTCAGGTTGATGGCCTCAAACGGGTATACGAGACCGTTTTCACCGTCGGGGAGTATCAGTCCGGTTTTCACGCTTTTCAGCTGAGGCTTCTGCATCTCGTAGCTTATCTCGAAAGATTTGCTGTCGTCGAGCTTGTATCCCAGCACGTTCTGGATTCCAGCTGCCAGGAACACGTTGGCCTTGCCCTTGCGGTGCGACGATGGATAGAGGTTTATGCAGTTGTCGCTGGTCTCTATTGTGTAGTCGCTCTCGCCGGCCACGGCGTCCTCATCGCCCACGGTCACCAGTCCGTCGAGGTTCTGGTTTTCCTTCAGCGGGTCGGTAAACTGGATTCTGATGTGCTGGCTTGGCGTGTTCAGGATTTTTATAGAGCTTACGGCAAACTCATTGATGGGCGGGATGGTGAGTTTTTTCTCGCCCTTGGTGTCCGATCCTATTATCTGGCCGTTGTATTTTATTACGAGGGTTCTGGCCTCGTCGGTGCGCTCTATGCTGTCTATGGTGAAATTGAAAATGTCGCCCAGCTCGGTCTCCCTCCACTTTATTGCGCATTCTTTTTTGCCTATTGCAGCTGATACGCTTCTCTTTACTCCCTCTATCGATTCGATATCAGCTGTCTTCACCGAACCTGTTATCTGCTGGTATTTCAGGGTCTTGCGGTCGGTGGTGGTCTGCTCGTCGATATTCACTTTCAGGTCCTGGGCTATCACCTGCACGGGGAAAACGAGCCTCTTGATGCTGCGTTTTACGTCGGCTATCTTGTAGAGGCGGAATTTCACGATGTATTTCTTTCCGCTGGTAAAAGGTCTCTCGGGAGTAAACTCGATGGTTCTCTCATCGGCAAACCTGGTGGTTCCCTTTATCTTTGGATATATTGTTATCAGCTCGCTTGCATCTATCTTGTTGCGGTCTATGCTGTCGGCCACCGAGCTGTTCAGCACCACCTTGATGGATGCGCCCTTGCTTATCGGGCCCTCGGTATACGCCGATATGTAGCCTGCAAACTCGGGATTGTTGCAGTTTTCCTTGGGCGTGTGCGATACTATCATCATCACCACTATCAGGATGACGAGCGCCGCCACGGAGGCTATGGTTATTTTCTTCTTCATGTTGGTTATGTGTTTCGTTTGGTAATACTACTTGATGAGCCCCTGGAGCTCGCCGTATGCGAATGCGGCCTTGATCTCGCCCACGGCGTAGGGTCCTATCTCCTCGCACTGGTATACGAAAGTGATGCTGTCGCGTCCCATTACGAAATTCTCGGGCACGTATGGCTCAAAGATGTCGAAAATTCCCTCCCTGTCGGTGAGCTCCTCCACGCTGGCGCATCCGTGGTCCTTGGCTATCCTGAGCGCGATACGCTGGGCCAGAGCGTCTTCCATGCCATTAGCTGCTATATCCGAAACCTTGAACATACGGCCGGTCTTGGGGTCGAAGTTCAGATAAAACGAGTTTTGCGATCCGTGGGCTCCGCCCAGGTAGGCCGCGTAGCTCACGCAGTAGTTTATGATGCTGTCGAGGCCGGTGGAGTAGGAGCTCTCCACTCCAAAATAGCAGTGGCTCATGGCCTCCAGGTCGCCCTGTCCGTCCTTTATTATTTCCTTTACATCCTTCTTGAAGTCCTTGATGTGGTTTTTCACCACTATCTTGATTGCCTTGGGCACAGTCTTGTGCTCGCCGCGCCTGAGCTCCTCGTCCAGGAAGATTCCGCACTTGAGTATCGAGTCGTTTATGATGTGGGCATTGGGGCCCTTGGCGTGGTGCAGCGAGATGCTTATCTGGCACTTGGGACTTGTGGTGTCCTTGGCGTTGTAATATGCCACGGTGTCGAATTTCTCGCAGTCGAAGGTGAGCACGTCGGCCTGCTTGTCGGCCTTTTTTGAGTTTTGGCAGCTGATACACAATAATGTAGCCACCGCCACAATGATAGATGAAAAAAGTTTTCTCATTTGAATGTAGGATTATTAAATTATTTCTGGTGGTAAAGATACAAAAATTATTTGGTGACGTGATGAAAAAAAATTATAAATTTTTTAACTATTTTTAATGGGAAATTTGATTTTATTGTTTAATTTTGCATCCTGAATTGTATCTTGAAAAGGATAAACACTGCATTAGATGAACAGAAGTATAATAAAAATAGTTGTGGCACTGATAGTTGTATCGGCACTGACTGGCTGCAGTCATTACTCCAAGCTCCTGAAGGGCAACGACTATGAGCTGAAATATACCAAGGCGTTCGAGTATTACGAAGCCAAGAAGTACGACAAGGCACTCCAGCTTTTCGAGCAGATAACCCCAATCTACAGGGGCCTCGATAAGGGAGAGAAGGTGATGTATTACTATACAATGTGCAATTACCTCGTAAAAGACTATTACTCTGCGGGTTATTATTTCAGGAAATTTGCCCAGACATATCCCCATAGCCCCTACAACGAGGAGGCTATGTATATGGGTGCGTACTGCTACTATCTCGATTCGCCCAAGCCCTCGCTCGACCAGGAGAGCACCAACCAGGCCATACAGGAGTTCGAGATGTTTCTGAGCAAGTATCCCAACACCAGCAAGAAGGACACCTGCAACATGCTTCTCGACGAGCTGAGGCTCAAGCTGCAGACCAAGTCGTACGACAACGCATTCCTGTACTACAACCTCGGATACCTGAAGGCCGCATCCATAGCCCTGCGCAACAGCCTCGACGACTATCCCGACTCGCCATACAGGGAGAGCCTGCTCTACTACATAGCCAAGTCCACATTCTCGTATGCCGAGCAGAGCGTGGACGCCAAGCAGTTTGAGCGTTATCAGGATGCCCACACCAACATAAACGCTTACCTGAAGGCATACCCCAACGGCAAGCACATCAAGGATATCAGGAAGATGAAGGAACAGTCCGACGAGTATATCCGCCAGCACACATTAGCAAATTAAAACATTATTATAATACCATGGATTACAAAAAGAATAATGCACCTACCTCTGTTATCACACGCGACTGCGGTGAGTTGGAGTCAAAAACCGGCAACCTCTACGAGACTGTAGTAGTAGCCTCAAGACGCGCCAATCAGATCGGAGTAGACCTCAAGAACGAGCTCAACAAGAAGTTGGAGGAGTTTGCCTCGTACACCGACAATCTTGAGGAGATTTTCGAGAACCGCGAGCAGATAGAGATCTCCAAGTATTACGAGCGTCTCCCCAAGCCAGTGCTTCTCGCACTGCAGGAGATACTGGAGGAGAGGGTAAACTTCCGCATCCCGTCCGACGAGGAGATTGCCCAGGCCGAGGAGGCCGCCAGAGCCAAGGAGAAAGCCGAGGCCGAGGCCATGGCCGTTAAGGTAATCAAGGAGAAAGTCGAGCCCGAGAAGACATTCGACGACATTATCGCCGCATCTCACGACTCTGTGATCATGGAAGCCGAGCCTGCCGCCGACAAGAAGGACGCCAAGGCAAAGGCAAAAAAGGACACCAAGGCCAAGAAGACCAAGGAATAATCCCGAGACCGTAACAATAATTTTTTTTTTGAAATAGAAACTGTGCTTACAGGAAAGAAGATACTCGTAGGAGTTACCGGAGGCATATCCGCATACAAGACCGCCTCGCTCGTAAGGCTTTTCGTAAAGGCCGGCGCCGAGGTGCGCGTGCTTATGACCGAGAGCGCCAAGCAGTTTGTGGCGCCGCTCACATTCGCCACGCTCAGCAAAAATCCCGTATTCACCGAGTTCTTCAACCCCGAGAATGGAGAGTGGCACAGCCACGTAAAGCTCGCCCTCTGGGCCGACCTCTACGTAGTGGCCCCGGCCACAGCCAATTCCATAGCCAAGATGGCCCACGGCATAGCCGACAATCTGCTGCTCACCACATGCCTGTCGTCGCGCTGCCGCATAATGATAGCCCCGGCCATGGACCTGGACATGTATTCAAACGTGGCCACACAGGACAACATCTCCACGCTCCGTAAGCGCGGTTTTCTCGTAGTGGAGGCAGCTGATGGCGAACTTGCGTCGGGTCTCTCCGGCAAGGGACGCATGGCCGAGCCCGAGCAGATATTCGAGTC
The DNA here is from genome assembly GCA_045628165.1 of Bacteroidales bacterium. Taxonomy (GTDB): domain Bacteria; phylum Bacteroidota; class Bacteroidia; order Bacteroidales; family UBA3824; genus UBA3824. Next base: position 22,843 of record JAZQPB010000048.1, read on the forward strand.
GGCCCGCAGTTTCCTCATATCAGCTGATGGCAAAAACAATGCAACCCCATCAGCTGGAAACCACGACCTGGACGGGCGCACCATAATGATAACCGCCGGTCCCACACGCGAGAAGATAGACCCCGTGAGATTCATCACCAACCACAGCACGGGCAAGATGGGCTACGCCATAGCCGAGGAGCTTGCCGGGCGCGGCGCACAGGTGATTCTGATATCGGGTCCCGTGCAGGTGAGGGCACAGCATCCCAGCATCAGGGTTGTGGACGTGGTATCGGCCGAGGATATGTATAAGGCCTGCGTGGAGCATTTCCCTGAGTGCGACGCCGCGGTGATGTCGGCTGCGGTGGCGGACTTCACACCCGTGCAGGCTGCCAGCCAGAAAATAAAGAAAACCGGCGACGACATGACACTCCATCTCGCAGCCACCAAGGACATAGCCAAGGCCCTGGGACAGCAGAAGACCGACCGTCAGGTTTTCGTGGGTTTTGCCCTGGAGACCAACGACGAGATGGCCAACGCAAAGAAGAAACTGGAATCCAAGAATTTCGATTTCATAGTGCTGAACTCGCTGAACGACAAGGGCGCGGGTTTTGGCCACGACACCAACAAGGTGACAATAGTATCGCGCGTTTTCGGCGCCATCAGCTACGGTCTTAAGCCAAAGACCGAAGTGGCCGCCGACATTGCCGACCAGATTATTAGAGAATTTAAAAACAAGATTCAATGAGGTTGATGAGAATTGCCATATTGACGGTTTTGCTTGCAATGGTGCGCCTGGCCTGTGCACAGGAGCTAAATTGCAGAGTCAACATTAATTACAGCAGTCTCAACAACACTCCTCCTCCCGTTTTCCAGACGCTGCAGAAAGACGTGACCGCGTTCCTGAACGAGCGCCACTGGACCAATCACACCTACGACGTAAACGAGCGCATAGAGTGCAACATCATGATCACCATAACCGACTACAACGGCCTCGACCGTTTTGCCGGTACCATACAGATCAATCAGAGCCGTCCCGTATATTACACCTCGTACAATAGTCCGCTGTTCACATTCAAGGAGGGCGACGGCAAGCTCGTATTCAACTATCAGGAAGGCACTCCGCTGGAGTATATCGAAAACCACGCCACGAGCAATCTCTCGCAGGTGTTGGCTTTCTATGCCTATATGATTCTGGGATTCGATTACGATACATTCAGTCCTCTGGGCGGCACCGAATATTTCAGAAAGGCCCTACGCGTGGCGCTCAATTCGCAGAGCACCGGATACGAGGGCTGGAGCGTGGCCGACAACAAGCAGAATTCCCGTTACAACCTTATAGACGCCATTCTCGACAAGCGTTTCGACAATCTGCGCCTTGCCCAGTATTATTATCACCGCCTGGGCCTCGACAATATGCCCAAGGATCCCGAGGGCGGCCGCAAAAACATGCTTGAGGCTCTCCGCTACGTTCAGAAGAGCAACCGCGCCAAGCAGAACTCGCTCATTGTTTCACTTTTCTTTACAGCCAAGAGCGACGAGATTGTAAATGTATTTTCGGCATCGCCCCTTCCCGAGAAAAATGAGGTGATGCAGATCTTGAAAGAGGTTGATGTGGCCAATGTGAGCAAGTATCAGAAGATAATGGGGAATTAATGGGATTAATCGGTATCTTAAACTTAACATTTCTTTAATATAGTTTATTTTGTCCGTTTTTTTTTTTTTTTTTATGTTTGGGCAGAATTTTTAGACCAATACGCGGATGTAATCCGCAAATCATCAATTATCATTTTTCAAAATTATCAAATTATGAGAAACAGAAATCTTCTCAAAGTAGGTTTTCTGGCGGCTCTTCTAGTTGCATCGGCTGTAATGAGCAGCTGTGGCAAGGGTGACGACCCTGCTCCTGACAATGGAGGGCAGCAGAATCCCGGCGGTCAGGACAAGCCAGACGGTCCGGTAAATCCAGACAATCCTGACAATCCAGTGACCCCAGTGAATCCCGTTGTGGATGCCAATGTCACCGACCTGAAGTGCACAGTGGCCGAGTTTGCCGAAAAGTACAAGACCCTGAAGACCGGTGTGCCTGTCAAGGTAACTCTTACCGACGTATCGGATGCCAACATAGCCCAGGTATCAGAGATACTCAGGAAGATGTCGCAGTCGGCAGCCTTGTCGAAGGCCGGCAACGATGCGGTATATTTCCTCACACTCGTATTGGAGAGCGAGCAGAACGCCCTCAAGACCATACCAGCCGATACATTCAAGGGCGTGGAGGTATTGCGTGAGGTGGTGATACCAGCCTGTGTGGAGGCCATCAAGAGCGATGCCTTCGCCGAGTGCGTTAACCTTACAGTAGTGAAGATCCTCGGCGAGGAGACCAAGGTGGAGGAGACAGCATTCGAGGGCTGCAGCGAGGAAATCCAGGTGGAGCAGGTAGGCGATGACAAGAAGGTAAGTTTGTCATTCGATGGCAACGGCCAAAAGTTAGGCTCAGCTCCTGAGGTAGTCATTTACAAGGATAAGACTATTCTTCCAGGACAAGGTTCCATGAAGCGAGGCGGATATCAGTTCCTTGGCTGGGCCAAGTCTGCCGACGCCAAGAAGCCAGACTATCTTTCGGGAGATGAGTATAGCGGATCGGTGGATAGACTATATGCTGTATGGAGGAATGTTCAGGTATTTATTAATTATCATGGAAATTATACCAACGAGGACTTGGTGACAAATGAGTTTGCTACTACAGGTTCTATTATTGAATCTCCTGATTATCCGGCTCAGACATATAGTTTTTTGTATTCCAGCTATCCAGTACCAGAGGGAATGGTTTTCAAGTGCTGGAAAGATTTGGATGGCATTTATTATAATGCTGGCGATACTATAGTAAATGACTCTGATGTGGATCTTTACCCTGTTTTTGAGAAACCTCAGAGTAGTTTTGCCGTACAGCCTTGGAATATTAACGATCTCTCCAATAACTATAATTTTTATTAATTATGAGAAATATATTATTAAGATATTGGCTATTGCTTGCTGCTGGTTTGTCTCTTGCAGCTTGCAATGTAGAAGAGGATGATGCTCTTGTGCAGTCTATCCCATCTTTCAAGTCGTCGGAAAAGTTGTTTGGCGCGTCATTCTCCAATACCTCATTGTCGAAATCGCGATTGGTATTCGGCAATAGTGAAACGACAATGGTGATGTCTTTTTCATCTGACGATTCGTTGTCTGTTTTCTCCTCTGGCATCAATAATAAGTTTACCTTATATACAGGTAGCAATTTCAAGGGAGAGTCTGCTGATTCCCAGGCATACTACGCCTTGTTTCCCTACCAAGGTGATGCTTCTATCGATGGCAATGTCATAAGTGCCAGGATCCCCGAGGAAGTGTCTTATGCAGATACATGGTATAATCCTTTTGGTGGTGGATTATATTATCCACAAGGGGCATTTGCTGTGGGCTATACTACTGATGCTGATAGGTCTTTTGAGTTGAAGAACGCGGTTTCTATTGTTAAGCTCAATTTCCCTTATAGCAGTCGTTTTTCTAATGGTATGCCAAATTTGGAAAAGGTAATTATAGAGGCCAATAAGAATATAGCAGGAGATGTAAAGATCAAGGTAGGCGATGATGGTACATCAGAAATATCAGGAGGAACCTCTAACGTTATCACTATCTACTCATGTTCCATTTATTATCCTTATGTTCCTATACTACCGGTATCTGATGTGGATCTTAAGATTTCGTACTACTATCCAGGTGACTTTGTAGTGACCATGACTTACAATAATATGTCGTTTGCGCAGTCTGAGATTACTTTTATGCCAGGCATAGAAGATGAGCGTGATTTCAGGCTTCCTAGATTTCATGTGAAGTTTGATAGTGGTATAGATGGCGAGGATATTTATGAAATGTCTTCTTGTATCTTAACTTCTTTTGCCCCATACTCTTTTTATAGTCCTGAAAGAGAAGGTTATTCCCTTCAGGGATGGGATGGGTCTGATGGCAATGTATATGGTCCTGATGATGTGTTTTTGTTGACCAAGGATGTTACCTTCACAGCTATTTGGGAGAAGACTGATGCTATTGCCTTCCCAATCGGTAACAATACTGTATATTGTAAGCCAGGCGAGTCTATCATCCTTCCAGAAGGACAAGACGCGTGGAATAAGGTTTTTGACCACTATGATGTAGATGGCACGGCATATTATCCCGGCGACCAAGTAGTTCTGAATGCAGATTCTCAGATTGAGCTTGTGTATCTGCGGGAGAACAAGGTGATAATAGATGCCAATGGCGGGACTTTCGCTGATGGCTCATCCAAGATGGAATGGAATTTCCCCGAGAATCCTTATGATGGAACAGGTTATTGGCCAAATTTTGGATTAGTAGATAATTCCGGAAAGGTGGAGATGCTGATGGCTGCCAACAATAACGTGAAGGAATACCGTCCAATACCTGTTCGTGAAGGCTATGAGTTGCAAGAGTTTTCGTATTGTTCTGGTAGTTTGTGGCCAGGTGGAAACAATGTCTATGGTAGTTCAAGAGACGATGATTTTTGTTCGTATTCTCTTGTAGCCAAATGGGTAAGGGTTTTCAAGATAGAGTATTTCGATGAGAACGGTAATTTGTTGGCTACAAGCAATTACCGTGAGTCTGATAGGGGTTTGGAGTTGGATGATCTTTTGTCGGTGGATGGCAAGGTGCAAAAGGGCTGGCGGGATCAGGACGGAAATGTATATAGAGTTGGATCTAATCTTATACAGATTCTTGATGAACTACACGACCTGAAACTTACTCCTATTTTCAAATAGTTTTTTTTGGGAGACCTGATATTAACAATCATCGCCCGTTGCTTTTCATACGGAAAGGCAGCGGGCGATTTTTTGTTGTGTTTCAGAACTCAAAACCATCATCCACATCCCAGTCCAGGATGCATCTGTCGGTGGTGGAGAAGTTGATGGCGAGTTTCACGATCTTTTTCCCATGCTCTATGGCAACGGCTACGTAGTCCTTGTCGTCGATTTGTTCGAGGGCGTAGCGGGTCTTGCCGTCGAGCTTCAGCTCAAAGATGTAGTTTACGTCATCGAACTTCAGTAGCAGGTCGGCCTTGCCCTTTGCGCTCTCGGGATTGGCTGTTACGTCGGCGCCGTAGGATGCAAGCATTGTGTATAAAATCGAGTGATAGTGCTTCTCGTTCTGATTGTTGAGTGAGAACGGGAACTTTCGGTAGAAGAGGTTCAGGTATTTCATGAATCCTGCTATGTCGCCGTATTGCTTTAAGTCCTCGTATGCATCTATCATATAGCTGTCGGTCTTCTCGTCACGCTGGTAGGCGTATGACATAAGGCTGTCTGCAAACGACATCCTTACTTCCGTGTTTGGAAAACCAAGCGTATATTGATTTCTGTTACTGTTGTAGTTCTTGATTGATAAATATCCTGACTGATAAAGGAACGGCACAAGGTCGGATACCTTCTCAACGGGTTTGTTGAAACGTTCAGCCCTGCACTTTACATTGTTGAGCTCGGTCATGTCGAACTCAAACTTGTTTATCAGCTTTATCAATGACGAAGGCGTTCCTGTATCGAACCAGTAATTCCTCAATTCCTTGCTGTCCAAGGCACTGAATACCGAATATGGATTGAATATGTCCTGTTTTGGGATTGAGAAATGATATCCGTCGTACCTCTCCTTGAATTTCTTGATAGTTTCCTCGTAGGAGATACCGTTATGGATTGCAAACGCTTCAAGATCCTCTTTCAGTACTGTTGTCATCTCGTCCTTGGTGATACCGCATAATCCTTCGTATCTCGCGTCAAGAGAAATGTCGTTCAGATTGTTGAGCGCCGAGAATATCGACATCTGCGAGAACTTGGTGATTCCGGTGATGAATACGAAACGGAGCTTGGGGTCGAGATCTTTCAATGGCGAGAAAAGGTCGTTCATCTTTTCGCGGACTTTTGCCTGAAGCTCGTCGTTGTCGATGGTGTTGAGCATCTGTGCATCGTATTCGTCGAGGATTATTACTACTTGTCGTCCCGTCTGATTGTAAGCGGCGTTTACGATGGCCTCGAATCTTCCGCTGTAACTTTTTTGAAGTTCGCTGATGTTGTATTTTTTCTCGTATTCTTTAAGGCGTCTGTCTATCAGGTCGTCAACACCTATGAGACTCTCGCCCTTGTTGGCCGCAAAACTTAGGTGTATAACAGGATACTCCACCCATTCGGTCTCCAGTTTCTCCATTGCGAGACCTTTGAACAGATCTTTCCTGCCCTCGAAATAGCTCTTCAATGTGCTGCACAGCAACGACTTTCCGAATCTTCGTGGTCTTGATAGGAAGATACATCTGTACTGAACCAAATTGTATATCAATTCGGTCTTATCTACATAGACACGTTTGTCGGTTATCAAAACCTCAAATGTCTGTGTTCCTATGGAATATCTGCGCTGGTTCATTTTCGATTTTCGATTTTTGATTGTGTAAATATAATTACTCTTTTGCAGATTTGCAAGTATCAGCCTAATCTGTCTGAGCCTCTGTGATAATCCTGTCGCCCTCGGTGGTGGCGATGTTGGCGGTGATGGCGATGTTGGCTATCAGGTCCACGGCCGGGCAAACCATTCCGAAAAGCATCTCGCAGAGCATTATTGCGCCCATTCCCTCCAGTGGTATTCCCATCGATTCCATTACCGGATACATTATCAGCGATAGTTTGAGAGGCCCCGCCGACGGCCCTATTGTAATGAACGACACCGCGAATATCAGCGTTATCTGCTCCATGGCGGTAAGATTGATTCCGTATGCCTGGGCTGTGTACATGGCGCCGCAGGCCAGAAAAATCGATGTCCCGTTGAAACAGATTGTTGATATCACCGGCATGCTGAAGTTGGCTATCTGCGGCGATATGCCCGAATCCGATTTCATCCTGTTGATGGCCAGCGGCATCACCAGTGTGGACGACTGGAATGCTATGCTGTTGTATATCGAATTGCTGAACTGTTTCATCAGTCTGAACGGACGGCACTTGGCTGAGATTTTGAGTATTAAGGGTATGGTGACCAGCGTGTGCACCGCAAGTGCTATTCCGGCGGCTATTACTAATGGGCGGATCTTGTAGAGCGAATCCAGTATGTGGCCCTGTTCCGCTATTCTGGATGTTACGCAGAATACGGCTATGGGGCTGAGCGCGGCGGCTATGTCGGCCACCTTCTGCATTACGTCGCTCATGGCGCTGAACATGTTGGTCATGAAAATCCTCGATCTGTCGGCGCAGCGGTTGGCTATGTAGCCCAGCAGACACGATATCAGCAGCATGGCCGGGAGATTGCATTTCCAGACAGCCTCGTGGAAGCTCTCGGGGATTATGTTCATTAGAAAATCGCCGAATTCCCTCGGATTGTTGATGGCAGGTGTGTCGGAGGCCGGTATCTCCACCGTTGAATCCATGAATACGATGTTGGATACAGTGAGCGCCGTAAAAATGGCCACCACCTCCATTGCCACAAATGATGTGAGGTTTTTGAGTATAATGCGTCCGGCAAATTCGTGGTCGCTCTTCTGAGTGATGGAGCTGCATATTCCCACAAATACAAATGGCACAAGCATCAGTGAGAGCATCCTCACGAATGTTCCCGACAGATTGCCGGCAAACGAAGATACCGCCGGCCACAAGTTTCCTATTATAATTGCCAATATGGCAGCCAGCACAGTCTGCCATGCCAGCGGAATCCTCTTTGCTTTCATTGTGTGATTTTTTTCCGTATGTAAGCGGTGTGTGCATGTTTCCCGTATGTAAAACCGCTACGATACTGTTTTCCGTATGTAAAACCGCTACGATACTGTTTCCCGTATGTAAAACCGCTACGCGGTGTGTACATACGGTTACTGATACTTTGTCCCCTTTTGGGACACTATCTTTACTCTTTACTCTTTAAGCTTTAAACTTTAAGCTTTAAGCTTTCAACTTTAAGCTCTTTACTCTTTTATCAATAATTTGTCGCCGGTTTCGCGGGCCACGTCGTCTTGCCATTTCTGACCGTAGCCGCGGTGCTCCACTACCGGGATGTCGGGCGAGTGTCCGTTGGTTTTGAAGTTGCCGTTTTCGTCGGTGGCTTTCTCGTTGCCGTCCATGTATTTCATGAACAGATGGGCGAAAAGATTCTTGCGTTCCTTGAAGAGGTCGCTGGCGGTCTGGCAGCTGTATGCCGTCAGCTCACCTATGGCGTCGTTCCGGTCTATCTTGTTGGCGTATTCATCCATCTCTTTTGCCTTGGCTATCAGGATGCTCTCCTGTCTCTGCTGCTCGCGCTCTATCTCGGGATGTATCAGGCTGTATCGCGTGTAGGCCAGGTTGGCTATCATGTTGTTGAGCCAGAACGATGAGTTGTCGCTCCATTTGGTGAGCGATCCGTTGCCCTCGCGGTATTCCTCGGGCACTTGTGTTATCGAGCAGTAGAATGGAGAGAATACGGTGCTGGCGGCGTCGTCGGTGCCAAACCAGATGATGCCTCCTATGTGGTCGGGCAGCCAGTCGCGCAGCTGAGATACAAATACGAATCCTGTCTGCTGTGTGGCTGTGGCGCGCTCGTTCAGGTATGTATTGCCGTTGCTCTCCCATGTGAGCGGCCTCATGCGGTACGGGCATCCGAATGGGCCTGCGCCGAGGTCTTTGCTCATATCGAGCTCGGTGCCTTCCAGATGGTTGCGCATCTCGTTCATGGCGCACTGGGTGGTTACGTAGGTCTCGGGCTTTATCCAGAGCGGAAGCCTGTTGGTTGGGAAGTTGTCCTTGGTCTGGCACATTCCCTTCTTGTAAGGCTCGCGGCGGATTACGTTGCCCTTGGCGTAATCCCAGTACTCGCTATTAGCTGCAAAAGACTCCGGGGCGGCCGATGCGAAAAACGCCCATACTCTGATGTCGCAGAATCTTGCGCCCTCAAAATCCACGGGATTGTATACATCGCTGAAGCTGAAATCCTTGTCCTTGCCGGAGTATAGCTGATGGCTGATGGCGAAGCTTATTACATCCTCCGAGCAGAAAGTGTCGGCCTTGGGATCGTCCCATTTGTTGTTTTTCTGATACTGGAAAGTGGTGATTCTGGCCTGGTTGGCGTGGGCCGAGATGTATCCGTCGGGCACTCTGCGGGCCACCCACACCATGCCCTTGCCGTAGTTTCCGCGGCCTATCACCTCCATTATCCAAATCTCGTTCTTGTCGGCTATCGAGAAACTCTCGCCCTCGCTGGCGTATCCGTATTGGTCGGTAATCTGGGCCATGAATCTTATGGCCTCGCGCGCGGTCTTGCATCGCTGCAGTGCCAGATATATCAGCGAACCGTAGTCTATTATTGCACCGTCCTGGCTCTCAAGCACTTGGAGACCTCCGTAAGTGGTTTCGGCTATCGACAGCTGATGCTCGTTGATATTGCCCACTACATTGTAAGTGTGCGCTGCCTCGGGTATGCTGCCCATGTATTTACCTGAGTCCCAGTCGTATATGGAGCGCATTGCGCCGGCCGGGTGGTCGGCGGCGGGGTAGTGGTAGAGGCATCCGTATAGCTGGTGGCTGTCGGCGGCGTATGTTATCAGGTTTCCGCATCCGCCCGATACCGATTTGGTAATCAGGAAGTTGGTGCAGGCGTTTGCCATCTGCGCCGTCATTATCGTCATGGCAGCTAATAGCATTAATATTGTATTACTATGTCGCATTGTTTTTAGTGTTTGGGTTTTGTGTTCTCATTTTGTGGAGGCAAGTTAATAATTTTTGCAGATTTGTGCAATATTTTTTTATATAATGATTTTGCCATTAGCTGCTAATAATCAATTAGTTAATATTAAATCAAGAAAAAATTAATATTAAATTAAGTTTTCTCTTGTTTTTTTGATGTGGATTTCGTAATTTTGGAACGGTTTTGGATAACCAATGATTACAGTTTTATTTGTTACTAATTTATAAAAAAACGATATAAAAAATGAAAAGACATTACGCTACTTTTTTGTTTATCGCTGTAGTAATACTCGGTATTGCTATGAGTTAATTCGGACTTTCGGATTTATGTTAACTATTTAATAGAGGCTATCTTATTTTTTTTGGGGAGTGAAAGGCATTCTTTTTTTTGGGATTGTCTTTCACTCTTTTTTATATCCAGTCTATTTTTTTGTCGAGCTGATACGGTATCGATTCCAGAATCCTGTGTATGCGGTCGGCCATGGAATCCTGACGGCTCTGCCTGTATGAGAATTCCAGGCGCATGAGGGCTCTTACTATCGTTGTGGTATTGGAGCATGGGCGGTAAAAATCCGGCTGCTTTGGGATATTGAGCGAGCTCAGGAAGTTGTCAATCTCCATCTTGTTGAAAATTGCGCCGTTGGTGGTGGGGTTTATGTAGAATTTTACGCCCGTATTGGAGTCGGAGTATGCCAGGATGAAGTTTTTGGGCAGATTGACTCCGGCTATCGGCAGGCCGGCCTCGCGCGCCATTATCAGGTAGATTATGGCCAGGGTCTCCGGGTTTCCGGTCTTGGTATCCATCACGCAAGCCGGGAAACAGGTGTTTGGATTGGTGAAATCCTCGGGTTTGCACGGCTTGAATCCCATCTTGCGGAAGAATATGTAGTTCATTATCTTGATGTGCTCGAGCGGCGAGTAGTTGCTGAATCCGTACTGATAGAGATGTTTCTTCAGCTCGTTGATTCTGTTCATGAAATCGTCGTGGCTCAGGCTGAAGTTCTGCAGCCTCGACATCAGCCATGCGCCTTCCATCAGATTGTCGGGTGTTAGAGTCCAATTCTTGAACTTCTCGGTCATGGCATTGCTCTCGAGAGTGGGCACAATTTTCTCTATACGCTTCTGCATCAACTTGTTGGCCTCGTTGGATGCCCAAGCGTTTTCGAGGGCCGGAATCATTGATTCGCCCTCGCTTATAATTTTTTCTTTTACAGCCTGATAGACACTCTTGTCGGGGTCGTCGAGCAGGCGTATTATTGCGTCAATCTCGTTTTCTGTCATATATATTAAGTGTTGAAGTGGTGAAATGTTGAAGTGTTGAAGTACTTCAATCACTTAATTTTTTCACCACGTTCTCTATGAGGTCGGGCATAGCGGTGCGGTAGTTGGCGGCGAATTTGTGGCAGCGGCGGTTTACTATCACGAGGCAGACTGTGGCGGTGTTGTGCCCGAGCAGTCGTCCCATTCCGTTGATGGCCGATGATTCCATCTCGTAGTTGTTGATCCTGAGGCCGTTGTATTCGAAGGCTTCCAGCTTGTCGTTTATTGATTTGTCGATGATGTCGAGCCTTACCTCGCGTCCCTGTGGGCCGTAGAATCCCGGTGCTGTAATCGTGATTCCCATTCGGTATTCCTTGAGTTTCTCCAGCAGGTTGGGCGATGAGTGCACGAAATATGGCGCTGCAAGCTTTGGGCTGCGGTTTGTGTATTTCTGGAAATACTCCTCAAGCTCCAGGTCGCAAACCTTGTCGCGGTCGGCGTAGTAGTTGATGAGTCCGTCGAGTCCGCCTGAAATCGCCGTAACAACCGGGGTTCCTGCCGGGATATCAGGCTGGAGACTTCCGCAGGTGCCTATCCTTATCATATTCAGGGTGGTGTGCTCGGGCTTGGGCAGGCGAGTCTTCAGGTCGATGTTCACAACTGCATCCAGCTCGGTGAGCACGATGTCTATGTTGTCGGTGCCTATTCCGGTGCTTACCACGGAGATGCGCTTGCCGTTCTTGGTGCCGGTGATGGTGCGGAACTCGCGGTTTTGCCTTGTAAGCTCTATGGTGTCGAAGTATCTGGCCACCACATCGCATCTGTCCTGGTCGCCCACCAGGATTATGTTCTCGGCCAGGTCGCCGGGCAGAAGGTGGAGGTGGAATATCGAGCCGTCGTCATTTATCATCAGCTCCGAGTCTGGTATTGGTTTTGTGCTGTTCATAATGGTTTCTGGTTTTTTTAAGGTTTCTCAAAGGTAGTAAAAATTTGGATTAATCCAAATTTTTATTTCAAATATTTGCGGTTTTCTGACTCTTCCAGAATTTTCATCTGCTGTATTGCTATTTGATTTAGTTTTATTAATCGTTCATGTTGAGGGAGTCCGTCGTTGATGAATACCGCATTGAGATTTTCCATATTTGACAGACATATTAATTCATTAATTGTTGCGTAATCCCGAACATTCCCTTTTTTGTCAGGATTGGCGTCTCTCCATTCTTTGGCAGTTATTCCAAACATTGCAACATTCAGCACATCTGCTTCCTCTGCATAGATCAATGATTTGTGGAAAGAGTCGATTTCTTCAGGGACAATATTTTGTTTGATGGCATCGGTATGTATATGGTAATTTAGTTTGGACAGTTCTCTTTTTGCAGACCATCCAATCTGTTTTTGCTCTTCTTCTTTTAATCTTTGGAATTCCTTAACAAGGTATAGCTTGAATTCCACAGAAATCCACGAAGCGAACTCAAAGGCGATGTCGGTTCGTGCGTATGTTCCGCCATATCGTCCTGCATTCACAATTATTCCATGTGCATTGGTTGACTCGATCCATTTTTTGGGAGACATAGTAAACGCATTAAGTCCGGCTTCTTTTCTAAACCCCTCGAATTCGATGGGTTTGAAATCAGGATTGAAAAGTTGTTCCCAGATTCCTAAAAATTCAATGGTATTGCGGTTGCGCATCCAGTTGGCTATTACTCCATTAGTATCTTCAGGGTTTTTCTGGCGGGCAATGTCTGTTATACATACGAAGTCTTCTCCTTCGTGTTTTATTGTTCGAATAGTAGCGTTTTGTACTTCAATATTAGTTACTTTGTTTGCCATGTTTTATATTTTGAGATTACTATCTCAAAGGTAGTAAAAATTTGGATTAATCCAAATAATTGAGATAAAAAAATCTTTCCGCATACGTGAAATGCATAATTTTTCTATATATGTAAGTACGTATATTTATTCGCCATTAGCTACTATGAAAAATTATCATACGTAAAATACGTAAATACCCCGAAAGAATTTTTGCAATTCGAATAATAAAACATATCTTTGCAATGTCTTAAAACAAGACATACAAACGAAACTATTATAAACTTATTAAAACATATTACCATGTCTGCACAAACACAGAAGGAAGTAAATGACTTCATGGCGAAGGTTATCGCCAAGAACCCAGGTGAGACCGAGTTCCACCAGGCTGTTAAGGAGGTCGTAGAGTCTTTGATGGACTACATCGACGAGAACCCTAAGTACAAGGCTGCCAAGATCCTCGAGAGAATGGTAGAGCCAGAGCGCGTAATCATGTTCCGCGTTCCATGGATTGATGACAAGGGCGAGATCCAGATCAACCGTGGTTTCCGTATCCAGATGAACAGCGCCATCGGACCTTACAAGGGCGGTCTTCGTCTCCACCCAACTGTAAACCTTGGTATCCTCAAGTTCCTTGCTTTCGAGCAGGTATTCAAGAACTCTCTTACAACTCTCCCAATGGGTGGCGGTAAAGGTGGTTCTGACTTCGATCCTAAGGGCAAGTCAGACAACGAGGTAATGCGTTTCTGCCAGAGCTTCATGACTGAGCTTTCTAAGCACATCGGTGCTGATACCGACGTTCCAGCTGGTGATATAGGAACAGGTGGCCGTGAGATCGGTTACCTCTTCGGTCAGTACAAGAGACTCCGCAACGAGTTCACCGGCGTTCTTACCGGTAAGGGTCTTGGCTGGGGTGGTTCACTCATCCGTCCTGAGGCTACTGGTTACGGTGTAGTATACTTCGCATCTGAGATGCTCGCTACCAAGGGTGACTCTTTCGCTGGCAAGATTGTAACAGTTTCTGGTTCAGGCAACGTTGCTCAGTACGCTGTTGAGAAGGCTCTCCAGCTCGGTGCTAAGGTTGTTTCTATGTCTGACTCTAACGGTACAGTATACGATAAGGACGGTATCACAGCTGAGAAGCTCGCTTGGATCATGGATCTCAAGAACGTTCGTCGTGGCCGTATCAAGGAGTATGCTGACAACTTCCCAGGTGTTGAGTACCTCGAGGGTCAGCGTCCATGGGGCATCAAGTGTGACATCGCTCTTCCATGTGCTACACAGAACGAGGTTAACGGTGAGAACGCTAAGTCTCTCTTGGCCAACGGTGTAATGTGTGTTGCTGAGGGTGCCAACATGCCTTCACTCCCAGAGGCTATCGAGGCATTCCAGGCTGCTGGTATTCTCTACGCTCCTGGTAAGGCTTCTAACGCCGGTGGTGTATCAGTATCAGGTCTCGAGATGTCACAGAACTCAGAGCGTCTTTCATGGACATCTGAGGAGGTTGACGCTAAGCTCCACCAGATCATGATCAACATCCACAAGACCTGCGTTAAGTACGGTACAGAGGCTAACGGCTACATCAACTACGTTAAGGGTGCCAACATCGGTGGCTTCGTTAAGGTTGCTGACGCTATGCTCGCACAGGGTGTTTGCTAATTGACAGAATATAGCAGATAATCAAATATATAAAGGCTGTTCATCGTATGATGGACAGCCTTTATTTTTTTGGGGTGGGGGAGAGATTTGTAGTTTCATAATTATTTGCTATCTTTGCCCAAAGAAACAGAGTTATACTATGAACCCTAAAAACAAGGAAATATTACTTGGACTTTTGAATGAACACAATAGTCTTGGAATAACGCAACAGATTGATTATGAAAAATTTTATCTATATTCAATTATTGCACATTCCACTGCTATTGAAGGCAGCACTGTTACTGAGATTGAGGCCCAGTTGCTTTTCGATGAAGGTATCACATCCAGTAAACGATCCATTAATGAGCAACTTATGAATTTGGACCTAAGGGCGGCATACGAATATGGAATGCGTTGGATAAAATCTCATCCCCAAATAACTACTGAATCCTTGATTAACCTATCTGCTAAGGTGATGGCCCGTACAGGAACCGAATATAACTGTATGGCTGGTACATTCTCTTCTGCAAAAGGTGAAATTAGGAAACTTAATGTAACTGCAGGGTTGGGCGGTAGATCATATATGTCGTATCTGAAGGTGCCCGTAAAGCTGGAGGCTTTCTGCAAAGAATTAAACTCCAAACGCAAAACAATAGACCCATCAGATATATGCTCTATTTACGAACTCAGTTTCTGGGCTCATTATGAATTAGTAACTATTCATCCATGGGTAGATGGCAACGGCAGAATGTCTCGCCTGCTTATGAATCTGTTGCAATATGAATTCGGAGTTTTGCCAAATAAAGTACTCAAGGACGACAAAGCAGATTATATTCAGGCTCTTGTGGATTCCCGTGAAGACGAAAATCCGGAAATTTTTGTTGATGCAATGACTCAATTCCATATAAAACATTTGGAATCAGATATCAATATGTTCAAAAAGTCTATTGACGACGAAAATGTCCAGAAGAAATGTCCAGAAGAAAAGAAATGTCCAAAAGAAAATGTCCAAAAGAAACTTTCTGAACGTCAACTTCTTATAATGCAAATGATACAGTGTGAGAAGCTGACATTGGTTGAAATGTCCAAAAGACTTAATGTTGCTGTCAAAACTGTTCAGAGAGATTTAGACAAACTGAAAGCCGATGGCTATATCGAGCGTGTAGGTGGACGCACTTACGGAGAATGGAAGATTAAATGATTGCATAAAAACGTAACGGCACTTAGGCCTACCTAAACTGCCGGACGTTTGCTTCTTCCCAACTCCGAAAAAATGTGAAAATATCCGCCATACTTTCCCGGAAAAATGCGAAAAAGTAAATCAAACTTTTCCGAAAAAATGTTGAAAAGTAAAATATAAATTACCGAATTTATGTGGTGTTTTCGAGTATGACAAAAAAAACAGGACAACCGCAACATCCGCCGGTGGTCCTGTTTTTTTTTTGTTTACTCATAAGAGCCGTCATCCTCAAAATCGTATTCCTCGTCCAATATTGTAAACTTCTCACCGTCCCATGCTGCTGTGGTGAGCAAATTGTCGTATCCGATGCCTGTGGATTTGTCGTATCCTGTTACATTAATGTTGATGCCTGATTGGGGATACACTTGGTATTGCAGCGAGAGTCCCCTTTCAATGGCTTCCTTGCAGGGCTCAAGATTGACAAACGGATCGTCTATCTTGGAATACTTGCCACTTTCCTTGTCGAAGTCGTACCATGCAATGGAGAAATCTTCGCCCCATACAGTATGCACCACAATGTAGGAGCCATCCTTTTTCTTGAAACTTGATATGGTTTCTTTACGTTGGGCGTCTGCAGATTCGGCCCTGCAGTTGTCGATAATGTCGGTAATGTTCTCGCCATTAAAGTTCATTTTTACCTTGTCGTCCTTGTGGAAGAGTGCGCCAAACTCAGAGGCTGAGTCATTGAATTTTGGGGCGCACGACACAATCTGCAATGCCATCAATGCGCATGCCGACAAGGCGGCAAATGTTTTTCTCATATAGCTGATAGTTTTTTATAAAGAAATTGCTGCCTACCGATATAGACAGCAATTCCATATTTAATTAATGAATTATGTTGCAATTTGATTTGTTAGCTCCAGCTGCTGCCGTCGAAACAGTGAGTGCAGAGGCGCTCCTTTGGAAGGCCTATGGCGGCTACGAGGTCGTCGAGCTTCTGGAATTTCAGGGTTGTGAGGCCGAGCTCCTTGCGGATCTCCTCCACCATGTCCTTGTGCTCCTGGCTGTTCTCGTCGGCGTAAACGCTCCAGTCAACATCCTCTACAGTGCCTTTCAGCTTGAGAACGGCCTTGCGTGTGGCGAGCTCGAGGTTGCTGCGTGAGCGGCTGAAGTTGAGGAACTCGCAGGGGTAGATGAGCGGAGGACATGCTATGCGCATGTGGATTTCCTTGATGCCGTTTTCCACGAGGTCCTTAACGTTGTCTTTCAGCTGTGTGCCGCGTACGATGGAGTCGTCGAGGAATACGCCCTTCTTGCCTTCTATCAGTGATGAGTTGGGTACAAGCTTCATCTTGGCTACCAGCTCGCGCTGTTTCTGGTTCTGAGGCATAAAGCTTCGTGGCCATGTAGGGGTGTACTTGGCGTATGGACGCTGATATGGAATGTGCATTGTGTTGGAATATCCGAGGGCGTGACCTACACCGCTGTCGGGAATACCTGCCACAAAGTCGGCGTCGATATGACCGTCGGCCTCGGCGAGTTTCTTTCCGCTCTCGTAGCGCGATTTATCCACGTTGATGCCCTCGTAGAATGATGGCGGGTATCCGTAATAAACCCAGAGGAACGAGCAAACCTGCATCTTGTCTTCCTCCTTCTTTAGGGTCTTGATTCCGGTGGTCTTTACCGAAACAATCTCGCCCGGGCCGAGGTACTGGTAAATCTTGTAGCCGAGGTTGAGGAAAGATGTGGTCTCGGATGCCAGACAGAACGAACCGTCTCTGTGGCCGATGATGATGGGAGTGCGGCCCAGCTTGTCGCGGCCGGCAATGATCTCCTCGTCGTGGAGTATCAGGATAGAGCATGAGCCCTTTATGTGGTCATACACGTTCTTGATTCCCTCGGTGAACGACTCCTTCTCGCAGATGAGCATTGCCACAAGCTCGGTGGGGTTGATGCCGCCCTGCGATGTCTCGGCGAAAGTCTTGCCCTGCGACAGCATGCGGTTGGCGAGGTCGTCAAGATTGTTGATTTTGGATACTGTGGTGATGGCAAATCTGCCAAGCTTTGAGTATATTACAAGTGGCTGAGCCTCGGTGTCGGAAATACAGCCAATGCCGGCCGTTCCCACAAAACCGTTCATATCGCTCTCGAACTTTGTTCTGAAATAACTGTTCTCGAGGCTGTGGATAGCCCTTTGGTAACCTTTTTCAGCTGAATACATCGACATTCCGCCGCGCTTGGTTCCCAGGTGTGAATGGTAGTCGGTACCGTAGAACACCTCTGATACGCAGTCTTGTGTGGAGACTGCACCGAAAAATCCGCTCATTTATTTTCTATGATTGTTTGTTTGTAATTATTTTTACGATGCAAATTTACAAATAACACTTAAATTACAAATAAATTTTATGTAAAAAAATGATTGCGCTTTTACGTAATTTTTGCTTTCAGCTGATATAAAAAAAATACGGACGCCTATCCTGCGTGAGAATCTGCGTCCGTATCTGCTATTTATATAAAGTATGCCTTTGTTACTTGGCAATGTCGAGGTTTTCGCCGATAAGGCCTACAAAAGCCTTTGGATCCTGACCGCCGTCCTTGTGGGCGATAAGCCACTTGTTGTTGGCCATCAGGAGCTTGTCCTCGCCGCCTGCGTTGTGCTCCTTCTCCAATGGGTAGTTGGTGTACTTGGGGAGCACGATGCCCACCTTGAATCCCTCTGGAGAGAGCGAGCATGGAGCGTAGTGGAGAGTGGTGCCGTAGATTTCGGCTGCCTGGCCTGCTGGAAGGAGGAACGCCTCCATCTTGGCGGTGTCGTATGTGAAATCGTCGGTGATATCCTGCTGCATTCCTACGATGAGAACGGCGTCGGTGGCGGCCACGTTGATCTCAGAGTTTCTGTGGTACTCCACGGCGTTCAGCTTGGTGTTGTGGCCGTTGCAGTAGCCTACCTCGATGGGATTCTCGCCCCAGGAGATTGTCTGAAGCTGCTTTGCAGTTGCTGTGGCCTCCAGTGCCGGTACAGATGGCTCGTAGCCAACGCCCTCTGGCATAGGAGTTTTGGTCTTGAGAGCCTCTATCAGCTCTGTAAAATCTACATTTGTTACAAGGCGTCCGTACTTTCTGAACGCTGGATCGGTGATTTTCTTAATTTCCATTTTTTATGCTTTTTAGTTTTATGAAAATTTAGTGTAATTATATCGCCGTAAAGGTAAGTAATATTTTCTGTATTGCAACCTAAAACTCCAATTTTTTTTACGTATCTTTGCCGGAAATAATTGTAGAGAATGAGTTATCTAAATCTTGATAATATTGCCCGCAGCGGCGATATCGAATATCATCCCTTGAAGCCCTTTCTGCCGGCAAACGCAAGGGTGCTTTTCCTGGGCAGTTTTCCTCCTCAGCGCAAGCGTTGGAGCATGGATTTCTTCTACCCAAACTTCAACAACGACCACTGGCGCATAGAGGGTTTGTTGTTTTATGGCGATAGGGATTTTTTTGCAGCTGATGGCAATAAATCGTTCTGCCTCTCCCGGATAGTGGACTTCTGCAACGAGAAAGGCATCGCCTTTTTCGACACCGCAACGGCAGTCAGGCGCCTTCAGGACAACGCCTCCGACAAGTTTCTGGAGATAGTGGAGCTCACGGATATCAATTCGCTATTAGCTGAAATACCCCAATGCCGCGTGATAGCCACCACGGGTGAAAAAGCCACCGAAAATATCTGCAACTACTTCAGCATAAAGACATTGCCCAAGGTGGGAGATTGTGTTTCTATATCAGCTGATGGCATTTTCCTGTACCGCCTGCCATCGTCGTCGAGGGCGTATCCGATGAAATTGGAGAAAAAAGCCGAGGCGTACAGGAAAATGTTTGAGTTTTGCGGAATCTTGTAGCAGAAATTTTTATTAACTTTGCAAAAACAATAAAACACAAAAAATGAAATCAAGAAATTTTCTGGCCCTTGGATTGGCCACAGCGCTCTTGGCCTCTTGCGGCAGCGGCCCGCAGAATCAGAACGAGCAGAAACAGTCGATCGACGATCCTGTTTCGGAGACTACTTACACTATCAGTATCAACAAGGAGAAACTCACTTGGATCCAGGACGTTCCCGGCGAGATGAAGCAGGGCAGGGAGATTTTCCCATCGATTCCCGACAGCCTTTTTGAATCGACTGGCTGCAAGGACGGAATCCCATCGTCGATGAGCTGTTTTCTCCTGGAGGCCGAGGGCGAGAAGGTGCTTTTCGATGCCGGTCTCGGTCGCGAGGGCTGTCTTCTCGTGCCCACTCTCAAGGAAATGGGAATCAATCCCGAGGACCTGAAATACATCTACATCACCCACCTCCACGGCGACCACATCGGCAATCTCGTGAAGGACGGCAAGATGGTGTTCCCTAACGCCAAGCTCTATCTCAACAAGGTGGAGAACGACGCATGGCGCGCCATGGAACAGGGCAACGAGGCTCAGGTTGCTATGCTTGATATTTACAAGGACAATCTCGTTCTCTTCAATGCCGGCGACACTCTTCCAGCCGGTGTGGTTTCGATGGAGGCATACGGTCACACTCCAGGTCACACGATTTATCAGAAAGGATTGTTCCTTGTGGTCGGCGATATCATGCACGGCCTGAGAATCCAGCTCAGTCATCCGGAGTATTCTCCCAAGTGGGATATGGATCCCGAGATGGCCACCGAGAGCCGCAAGCGCGTAATCGAGATGGCCAAGCGCAACGGCCTGATAATGGCAGGAATGCACTTCCCCGCCAACGGTTTCGAGAGCTTTGCCCCAGACTTGGAATTCTCTAGATAAATATAATTACGAATTACGAATTACGAAATCCGAATTCTTTAATCCGGAAGGCATTCGTAATTCGTAATTCGGATTTCGTAATTAGACACCAATGGAACTTAACGAACATAACAAGGCGGAGTTTCCGCCGGCGCATACTGCCGAGCATCTGCTGAATCAGACTATGATAAGAATGTTTGGCACCGAGCGCAGCAAGAACGCCCACATCGAGCGCAAGAAAAGCAAGATAAACTACAATCTTCCCGAGTGTCCGTCGGCAGAGAAAATCGCCGAGATAGAGCGCGTGATGAATCAGCTGATAGCCGACGATTTGCCGGTAACTTACGAGTTTGTGACCCGTGACACGATTCCGGCAAACGTATCTCTCGACAAACTTCCCGACGACGCATCAGAGACTCTCCGACTGGTCCGCATCGGCGATTACGACGTCTGCGCCTGCATCGGCACACACGTAAACTCTACCAAGGAAATCGGACAGTTCCGAATCACCAGCACAAGTTACAACGAAGGCAGTTTCAGGATTGTCTTCAAGGTGGCGGAGGGATAAAAAATTTTTTACTATGGAATTATCAAATTCAAAAATACAGATCACCGTAAACGACCTCGGTGCTGAGCTGGCTTCGTTGAGGAGCAATGGTCGTGAATATCTGTGGCAGGCCGACGCTAAGTATTGGAAGCGTCACTCGCCTGTTTTGTTCCCGATTGTGGGTGCTGTCTGGAATGGCGAATACCGCTCTCACGGCAACACTTTCAAACTTGGACAGCACGGTTTCGCAAGGGATATGGAGTTTCAGCTGATAGAGAAAACTGATGATTCCGTACTTTATGTGTTGGAATCCAACGACGAGACTTTGGCGAAATATCCTTACAAATTCCGTCTCGAAATCGGTTACAAGCTCATCGACAACCGCGTGAAGGTAATCTGGCGCGTCTTCAACACCGGCAACGAGGAAATGGCTTTTCAGATAGGCGCTCATCCTGCTTTCCACTGGCCGATGCTCACAAACGAGGCCATCGACGGCGGCGTGGAGGCAATGGACAAGCTATTAGCTGAAAACGAAAACCGCGGCTATTTCATCATTGAGCCCGAGGCCGAGAGACTGCCGATTTCGGTAATCACCGAGAAGGGCTGCGTAGGCGGCAAGGACGTGACATATTTTATGTACGGCGGTTTTATGGAGATAGATACCAACACTTTCGACAACGACGCTCTCATTTTCGAGAATGGCCTGGTTGACAAGGTGACTCTCTGCGATGCCGACCAGAAACCTTATCTCTCGCTCGAGTTCGATAGCCCGTTGGTTGGCCTATGGTCGCCTCCCAAGAAGAATGCGCCGTTTGTGTGCATAGAGCCCTGGTACGGCCGCACAGATCCCGCTGGCTATGACGGCGATTTCGAGAGCAAGCCTTGGATGAACAGACTCGGAGTGGGAGAGAAGTTCGAGGCTGAATATGACATTGTTATTGAATAATTTTTAATCAACTCAATATGAAAAAAGAAGTATTTATATCAGCTGCACTGGCAGTTATGTTGGGCGTTTCGTCCAATGGTTTTGGTCAGGATCTTGAATCTTGGGTTACGCCTGATCCCGAATACGGAAACTGGACCGGAAAACTGAAGACTCCGATGGGCGATTTGCCGCTGGTTTTGGGATTGTACAAGGACCTGGACGGCACGGAGAAATGTTATCTGCTCTCACCCAAGCAGAGCAAGGACACCATTCCTGCGGTATTGGATTTCAATTCGCAAGACTCGGTGGCGGTTTCGTCGCCAGCCATCGGATTCAAATACAATGGTTGCAAGACGGGAAATTACATCTATGGCGATATGTCGCAACGTGGCATTACATTGCCCTTGGATTTGGAATACGTGGACGGCAAACATGTTTTCCTGGAAGGCCGCCGTCGTCCGCAGACACCTCAGCCACCGTTCTCCTACAAAACCGAGGAAGTGGTTTTCAGCCATGCTGAGGCCTCGCTCTCAGGCACTATTACCTTGCCAGCTGATATGAGCGGAAAGGTTCCCGTTGTGATTATGGTTTCGGGCAGCGGACAGCAAAACCGTGACGAGGAAATGTTTGAACACAAGCCATTTGCGGTAATCGCCGACTATCTGGCCAAAAACGGAATCGCTTCTTTGAGATACGATGACCGAGGTATGGGAAATTCAACCGGCAATCTCCAGAAGGCTACAACATTCGATTTCGCCAAGGACGCCGAGGCCGGCATCGCATTCCTGCGCAATGATCCAAGGTTCTCCAAAGTGGGAATTCTGGGCCACAGCGAGGGCGGTTCCATAGCCTTCATTATCGGAGCCAAGGGTTCTGCCGATTTCCTTGTAACTCTGGCGGCTCCTGCCGTAAAGGGCGACGAGGTGCTTGTGGCTCAGTTCAATAGAGTTACGGAAATTGAATTTCCCATTCCGGAAAAAGCACGGAAATCGGACGAGAAGCAACTGAAAAAGATTCAAAAATTTAAGAAGAAGAATGGAATCGACGGCCTTCCGGATTTAGAGGTAGCCATGCATTTGCTTGAGCCTATGACTGTGCAGAAATACCGTGAGGAGTTTTACGGCAAGATAGACACCTGGTTCGACGCTTTCCTGGATTACGATCCTACACAGAATATCCAGAACACCAGTTGCCCTGTATTTGCCCTCAACGGTACCAAGGATTGTCAGGTAATTGCCGAGCAGAACCTTGACCAGCTGAAAAAACTGGTGAAGTCGCCCAAATCACAGTTCAAGAAATATCCCGACCTCAACCACCTTTTCCAGCATTGCGACAAGGGTCTTGTCTACGAGTACATGGATATCGAGGAGACAATCTCGGAGGAGGTTTTGAAGGATATCGCCGAGTGGGTGAAGGGATTGTAGGGGAGAGTTGGTTATACCTCTACTTCCCAAATCACTTTGTCGCCGAATTCTACTTTCTCGACTCCTGGTGACTTTTTCTTGTTGAAGTTGTAGCTTACCATATAGCCTTCGGTGAGGCCGAAATGATTCAGGTATTCCGACAACTGAATCTCGCCTTTGCTGTTGTATTGCTCGCCTCGCCAGATTTTGAGTTCAATGATATATTGTTTTGATTTGTAATCAATTACAATGTCGGTGCGAGTCCTGTCGCGGGTCTCGGCTTCTATATAATAATGGCCGATTCCGTTGATGATGGGGCGCAGGTAAAGAAGGAACAGTTTTCGGCCCTGACTCTCGATAAATTCCTCGTCGGTTTCGTTGAAGATCTTATTGTAGTGCTCAGAGAATTTCTGAAGGATTTTGGGCATATCAAGGCCGTCGGGAGTTATGAATCCGTTTTTGTCGTAACTGCCGTTTACATAGAATTTCGACTTCTGCTCCTCCTCAAAAAACATATTGTAAAGTCTGGTTTCGAGAATTCTGTTCTGAATCCAGACTTTATTTTCAACCTTTTTCAGGAAACTGAACATAAAGCCGATGTTCGTTATCTTGTCGTCAGGATTGTAACTGTATTCAACGCCTCTGTAAAGCATATTGTACAGCATTTCGCGGAGAGCCGGATAATCGTCGGTCTTCTTTATGAAACTGCAACAGAGATTGTCGTCCCTGTCGTTTAGAATATATTTCACGGCCTTCAATACACCATCTTTATCCCAACTATATTCTTGTTCCTCAATTAGATAACAGATTCTTGAAACAAAATATGGATAGCCTGAGGTCCAGTTGTGAATTTCTTTGGCAACCACTTTCTCGTTGAAATCCAGGTTGTGGTCGGCCTTGAACTCGGCAATCATATCAGCGATTCCATTCTCGGGGAGGCTCATATCAGCCTTGAACGGCAAGGCGATATTCCAAGGCGAATTCAATGTATGCTCCGAATCAGGACGCATTTTCATTTTCAGGTGTCTGATATCGTGAACTCCTGCAAGAATCACCGACTGGAACGAAGGAAAATTGTCGTTGTTGAGGTAAAGTTTTCTTAGAATAGCCAAAAATTCCACAAAACTATCGTAATTGCCAGCCTTGTCAACCTCGTCAATAATAAGAACAATTTTGTTGTTGAGTGCGCAGATCTGTCTTAGAAATTGAGAGAATTTATCAACAGACAGTTTAGTGGATGATGAAGTGTTGATAATTGTGTTTTTTAAATCATCAGTTATGTTATTAACAATATCAAGTTCATTTTTCAGAATATTCACCACTTCCAGACACAATCTCTCTGTGGTGGCAAACTCGCTTTTGCCAAAATTCTCGAAACTTACCGAGAAAACTGTGTAGCCTTCACGGCTAAGTCTGTCAGTTATACGTGATATTGTAGTGGTTTTTCCAAACTGGCGTCCACGGTTGATGCAGAAGTATATGTTTTGATACACATACTTGCAGGCCGCCTCCACCTGACGTGAGATGTCAACCATATAATGTTTGCTTGGAATGCACTTTCCTGTAATCCTGAAAACCTTCATATTTAGATAAATTGTACAATGCAAAGATAGGATTAATTACGAAAACTTCAAAATTAATCAAAGTCCTTAGCCAAATATTTCCAAGAAATTTCTGCCAACTTCTCTCTCGTTTTCAATTCCGAGGGTGTGGTGGATTCCTACAAAGAAAGCGTGTTCCGACATATCAAACATTAAAACTTTGTGTATTCATCTCGTTTTTATCAGCTGTATATATATGGGTTCACCGTTAAATAACTTGATATCCCATTTCCCAGGTATATACTGATGCTTTCCTCTTCTCCTACAATCTTAGGCCCATATCGTAGTATGCATATTGGATTCAGTTTTTTTAACATATAACGATATCCGTCGAGCCATATTGACTTACAAAAATTATATTTTAAAACACCCATACTATTAATAGCAATAACAGACTTTTTGGGAAGACCATCTGCGCAATACTCATAGCTGTCAGGCAAGCTCCATGTTACATTGGGATAAATGTTTATTCCCTGATTTTGCCAGTATGCCATTAAGGCTTTGTTCCAATAATTATTCGACAGACGTTCTGGATAATCCATATCAATATATTGAGATAGATCAGGGCCAATTACTCCTACGTATTGGTCTAAGTTTTCTGTATAAGACCATGGATGAGAAAGTTTTGTAGCAAACCTATCGTCATTGATATAGAACATAACCAAAGAATTCCTATTGGATTTTTTATACTTAATTCTGTCAAAAGGAATTGTTCTTTCAACGCTGGGTATTATTGTGTTTGGCTTGACAACAGGCATATTATATGCACCTTCCTTTTTCAGATTTTGGGTTATCTCAGGGTAACATATCGATGCTATATGAGCACGGTAATGACTCTGTCTCTCTTTGTTTTTGGGGAAACGAATAGGCTTTTGAGGATCTTTTAGATCGGGAAAGCCAAAAAGATTTGGTTTCATATTATTGATTTTAAGTAGTTTGTAAAAAAATCCTCGTTTTTTTATTGAGAGAGACGGATAGAATTGCAATTTTTTTATATTTTTGCGAGCTGTTCGTCCGAATTCTCTTGGTTGGTAATTCTAATCGTGCCAAACGAGGAAAACACGAATTTGTTCGCCTCTTGATATCTGCCAATAACAAGAGGCTTTTTTGTTTTTCTACTTTCAATGCAAAGAAACGTATCCCAAGTCGTTGATGATTTCTATGAGGTTTTTGCCTTCAAAATCCGAGCGCTCCATTAGGTCAACAGGATCCTCGAATGGTCCTTGAATCTCTTCTGTGTTATAGTTTTTCAAGATTGGACCTTCGTCTGTAAACATTGCTTCGTATTTGCAGTTCTTGTAGTAGAACATTACACCATAGCGTTGTATACAGAAATCATAGAAAAATGTTGGCTCGTTTGGAGTCGCATAACCATCATACTTGTTTGCCTTGTTGTTTAAGTCCGGTGGATACTTTTTGTTGTATTCGTAGCCAAACAAGTCGTAGCCTATGTAATCTACGTCGGACTCTTCGTTTTCTTTTTTACACATGTGGTACGTATTTTTTTACTTGGTTCAACAAATTGTTCATTTCTGGAGACAAAGGGAGAGCGATATTGGGAGATTTCTTGCCCTTTCCTTTCTGTTGTGGTTTCCCGTCTTTCCACGGATGATAATGGATTGACATTCCATCATGTACATGATCCACATGGATTTCATATAACTTCTTGCAGTCATCTCCATAAACTGCAATTGATTTCAATTTTCCTGCTGTAGGTTCGTCGCTCCATTTGTTTTCAGATGGTGGTTTGTTTATGACAACATATATGCGGTTTGGAGTATGGCTCTCCTCAGGCAATTTAACATTTTTGTTGATGTCCTTCTTTTCCAGAACCTTAATATTGTCACTTATAGAGAGAACGGTATGGTATTCTCTACCTTCTTCGCTTTCCAATCTCCCGCTAGCCTTACTTCCGTTTGCTCCCATTTTTTATTTTTTTATCCATATTAAATAATATGAAAGTTAATAATTTAATTAATTTCCCTCGATTATGATTGTGGATTTGCTTGATGCTTGTCCACTTTCACTTTAGAGTATTTGAAAGACTATTCATGTTTATCGGGGTTCGCTTGAATTGTTTGCCTTGTGGCTTTTTCGTCTTTCCTTTTTCGATTATCCTGTCATAAGCTTATTGTTTTTGTCTGTAAAGTTGTTTCTCGTTTCCTCTTCTTGGAAATTTGTCGAGACTTTACTTTGTTTAATAATTGGTGTTGTTATAAATTCAGAGTCTGATATGCTTTGAATCCTTAATTCGTCGCATACTTTTTCTAATATGCGTTCGGTTGTCATAAAAGGCAATGCATTTTTTTTTGCATAGAACAAAGCAGTACCATCGGCAAAAGCGATAGTTTCTTTGAATCTTAAGCTATTGATGAAAATGCAACATTCTTCCATTTCTTCTGGAGAAAAATTTACGTATGCCATTATTTTCTTGTCACATTGCATTCCTTTAATATTGTTCTGCACAAATAATGTAGTAACAACAGAAAAGGAATGGTCAATGAGTTCGTATTTCCCCTGCATATAAATGTTGTAGGCGGAAAGGCCTAATACTATTCTATTATTCTCCATCTAAAATGATATTGCGTTTTTAGTGACGTCATTTATTGAACAGTGCAATAGTTCAGCTGCTTTGGCTTCTGTAATCAGTTCTTGTGCCAATGCGTTGTAGACCATAGTCTCAAAAGAACCTTTCTCGTCAACACTGGGAGTGTCTTTCTCTTGATACCTACTTTCTTCTACGGCAGTCTTAAAACTTGGATCCATATTCTTTCTTATGCAATAGCTTCTATATCTTTTGTCGCTTATAATGCCTATACGTTTTAGTGTATACATAATTGCGTCAATTGATATTCCGTAAACGCATTGAATAGAAATGAGTTCCTGCCATGATATTTTACGGTGTCCTCTAAATGTATTAGAAAGTACATTGGTTGGCAATAACATTTCTGATGCAAAGAGCGTGCACATATCCTCTTTCTCTTTTTGAGTGAGTTTCTCCGAAAAATGGTTATTGGCGATTAGATGTGCATATTCATGCAAAGCAGTCAGTCTTTTTCGTTCTGTATGTTCTACTTTTTTATTTAGAACAACAATCCAAGAGGATTCATTAGCTATACCGCTTACTCCATCGAATCCTTGAGGACCTTCTATCTCAAATACCTTAACACCTTGTTTAATTAGAGATTCTTTTACATTTTCGATTGGTGCATAGCCTATTCCCCAGTCGTCTCTAATTTTTTGGGCAAGTCTTATTATTTGTTCTTTAGTGTCTATGGTAAAAAAACACTCGTATGGAATTGACGTAGATTCAGAAAATAGAATTTTTTCTATTTCAAGATAGTTTTCTACTTGCTCCTGAATCTCCGATTTTAATTTATACTCATCTTTGGCTCCTACACTTGCCTTCTTTCTAAATGAAATATCAATTTCGTTAATATCAAAGGCAAAGGGATGAAAAAAGTAATCCATTGAGACTTCAAGAGCATTGGCTAATTGTTGAATAATGATTGAACCTGCCATTGCTTTTCCTGCCTCATATTTGGATATCGTCTGTTTAGAAACAGCTCCATCTGTAATGCTCGATAGTTTTTCCATCGAGAAGCCTTTCTTTTGTCTTGCCATTTTTAGTCGTTTGGCGAATATTTCTTTTGTATCCATTATGTTTGTTGTATTTTGTGCGACAAAGATACAAAATAATTTCATTATGTCGCACATTTTTTATTAAATTTTTTTTGCTATTGGCTAAAAAAATCATTTTTCGTAAAATTGAAGATTCCCCGTTTCGTAATTTAATTCTTTATAAGATATGCCTTGTTTTTGAAAAACTTTATATATTTGCAAAAACTAATTAATAAACTACTATGATAGCAACAACATATAATCCGGAGTCTTACAAATATCTTGATATGCTAAAATTAGATTCCAAATCCGATTCAATGACAGACCAGGAGTACAATGATTTTATGAATAGTTTTTCTGGTGCTTGGGCTTATATGGAAGAAGATTATCCAGCCGACGAGATGATTGCCGATATGAAAGAATGTGGCAAACGCTCTAATCATAAGGACACATTAATTGAAAATCTATTTCTTTACACTTCCCCTCATTCCTTCAATATCGGCAGCTGCCAGTGATACTTAACGGCCAGCAGTCGCATTATAATCACCGACACGGCGCAGGCTATCTGCGAGATCATTTCGGGAAGGCCCGTCCATAGCGATAGCGTGTAGATGAGACCGCCCACGCAGCAGGCCATGGCGTAGATATCGCGGCGGAAAATCAGCGGAACCTCGTTGATGAGAATGTCGCGGATCACGCCGCCTGCCGCGCCCGTCACCATTCCCATGATATTAGCTGCCCAAAACGAGAAACCTGCGTCCATTGTCTTGTGGAAACCCACCACCGTGAATAATCCCAGGCCGATGGTGTCGAAAAGGAAAATCGGCATGGCCATCCTGTTGATGAACTTGTGGAAAAACGCATACGACAGCAGCGCCACGCCCGTTATTATCAGGTACTCCAAGTCGGAGGCCAAGCGGT